>DASYRX010000020.1:0-10527 GCA_036003845.1 Gemmatimonadaceae bacterium
CTTTCGGTACGGCGAACCCGTGCAGGTCAGCTTCGAAGTAAGCGAAGCGTCGCATGTGGCCGTTTTTCGCGTCGATGGCGACGGCCGGCTCACGGTCCTTTGGCCGCAGCGCAACAACCTTCAGACAGCCGCTCGCGCCGGTCAGGAATATCGCGTTACGAGCCCGTACTCGAGCATCTCGGCGTTTCACGCCGATTACTCGATTGCCGGCGGGATGGTGATCGCCGTCGCGTCGTACGATCCCATCGATCTCACCGCCTTCCGGCGTTACCGCAACGAGATCAGTTACTATCGCAACGTGCTGTACCAGCGGCCGTACATCGGCGGCGTTAGGCACATTGTCGATCGCATCTCACAGGAAATCCTGTACTCGCCCGAGTCCGAGTTCGACTACGACGTGGCGTTCTACAACGTCTCAGGAAGCGGAGCGTTTTCCAACGCGAGCTGCGGCTACCCGCTTTTCAGTAACCGCAGCTACGCAACGCGCTCGTACGTCTCCTGGATAACCGGCTCGCCGTACGGGTACTGGGATGACTGCTACAGTGGATTCTACAGCCTCTATCTCCTCAGCTGCTCGTCGTGGACGGCGCTGTATAGCGGCTACGTGCACTGCAGGAATTATTGGGACCGGAACTGGCCAGTGCCGCCTGTTTCTGGGCAGCCACAGCCCAAACCGCCGAAGGTCAACATCTCGATGATCGACAGCATCATCGGACGTCCAGTCGAGAGATACCCGCTGCTCGATCGCAAGCCTGAGCCGACAACACCAAACGGAACAACGCACGTCGTGACGATGGAGCCTGTGCGCGACGGGCCTAACGTGACGCGCTGGGTGTCGGACAACGAGAACGACGCCATCTCGATCCCGCATCTACGCGGCAATACGGATCTGCGCGATCAATCGCGGATCGGTCGCGCAAACACGCGTGACGAAGGCTTCGTTCGCTCACCGGGAACGGGGATTCGCTCCGACGAGCCGCGTCCGGGCGATGCACCGGATCGCACCGGCGGCATGATCACGATGCCCCCGGTGAGAGAGCCACCGCGTCCACAACCTGTGTGGGACACGGATCGCGGAACGACGATGACGCCGCGCTGGGATCGGCCGGTTCCATCGACGTCGGTCGATCGCGGCACGTCCTCAGGCGGCGCGTCGCCTTCGACTGGCGCCAGCGTGTCGTCGCCACCTCCAGCGTCTGCACCGCCGCCGACTCCGCCCGCGGCCAAAGTGACGGAGACGAAGTCGGGCACCGACGCAAAGGCTCAGGCCGAGCGCAAACCGCCGCTCTAAGTAGAGCGTCAACACCGGCGCTAATCGCGCTGCAGCGCCCCGCTGGCTCACAGAGCCGGCGGGGCGTCGTGTTAACTTCCCCGCCGCATGGATCTCAAGTACATCCGCAACTTCTGCATCGTCGCGCACATCGATCACGGCAAGTCGACGCTTGCCGACCGCCTGATAGAAACGACGCGCACGATCGAGAAGCGCGCGATGAAGGAGCAGATTCTCGACACGCTCGATTTGGAGCGCGAGCGCGGAATCACGATCAAGCTGAACGCCGTGCGGATGACGTATGCCGCGCAGGACGGTACGGCGTACGAGTTCAACCTGATCGACACGCCAGGGCACGTCGACTTCACATACGAGGTTTCCCGTTCACTCGCAGCGTGCGAGGGAGCGATTCTCGTGGTGGACGCGTCGCAGGGCATTCAGGCGCAAACACTCTCCAATCTCTTTCTCGCGCTCGACGCAGGCCTCGAGATCATCCCCGTGCTCAACAAGATCGACCTGCCCGGGGCTGATCCGGAGCGTCGCAGGAACGAGCTGCACGAGTTGATCGGCGCCGATCCCGATGAGATCCTCGCGGTCAGTGCGAAAGAAGGGGTTGGCATCGAAGCGGTACTCGAGGCTGTCGTCAAACGCGTGCCGCCACCTACTGGCGATCCGGACGCGCCGCTGCGCGCGCTGATTTTCGACTCCTACTACGACAAGTACCGCGGCGCCATTCCGAGCGTACGCGTGGTGGACGGCGAGATGCGGCCGGGGACGATCATCTCCTTCGGCTCGAATGCCTCGACATACGAGGTGGCCGAGGTCGGCTACCTACAGCTGCGGCAGGTGAAAGCCGAGTCGTTAGGCGCCGGTGAAGTCGGCTATGTGGTCGCCAACGTTCGCACGGTGCAGGAGACGCGTGCCGGCGACACGATCTTCGATGCGCAGCGGCGAGCCGAGCAGGCGCTCCCGGGCTACAAGGAAGTCCACTCGATGGTGTTCGCGGGGATCTACCCGACGGACACGCAGCAATACGAGCAGCTGCGCGACGCGCTGGCCAAGCTGCAGTTGAACGACGCGTCGCTCAAGTACGAGCCGGAGACGTCGACCGCGTTAGGCTTCGGCTTCCGCTGCGGCTTCCTGGGGCTCCTGCACATGGAGATCGTACAGGAGCGGCTCGAGCGCGAGTTCGATCTCTCGCTCGTGACCACGGTGCCGAACGTGGAGTATCACGTCACGCTGACGGACGGCACGCGTGAGTTGGTGGAGAACCCGGCCAAGCTCCCGGCCCCCGGCGTGATCGACAAGATCGAGGAGCCTTACGTGAAGGCGCGCGTCGTCGCGCCGGCCGAGTACATCGGGCCGATCATGACGTTAGGCACGGAACGGCGAGGCGTGTATGGCGGGATGAGGTACATCGATCCCACGCGCGTGGAGTTCGACTGGGAGTTCCCGCTCGCCGAGATCATCATCGACTTCTACGACAAGCTCAAAACGATCAGCCGTGGCTACGCCAGCCTGGACTACGAGCTGGGCGATTACCGGCCGGGAGAGCTCGTTAGGCTCGACATGCTGATCAACGGCGATCCGGTCGACGCCTTCTCTGTCATCATCCATAGCGACAAGGCGTACGACTGGGGGCGCAAGATCGCGGACAAATTGAAGGAGTTGATTCCGCGGCAGCTCTTCGAGGTCGCGATTCAGGCCGTGATCGGCACCAAGGTGATTGCCAGGTCGACGGTGAAACCGCTGCGCAAGGATGTTCTGGCCAAGTGTTACGGCGGCGATATCACGCGGAAGCGAAAGTTGCTGGAGAAGTAGAAGGAAGGTAAGAAACGGATGAAACAGGTGGGGTCCGTTGAGATACCGCAGGAAGCATTTCTAGCGGTGTTGCAGGTTGACTAGATCTGCACTCGTGAGTTCGTGTGATTACACGGGCACCCGCACTGTGAGCTAGTCCTAGAGCAAGAGCTGTTCGGATAACGCTGACCAAACTGATGCTACGGAGCGGGACTCTCGAACCGAGCGAAGTTCATCGCATGCCCTCGTCCAGTTACGCTCTTGCTTTTGTTTTTTGAAAAAGAAACAAACGCTTTGAAGTTGCGGGCCGACGATGACCCGCTGCGGTGAAGAATTCGAATCCGTTCTTTCCGCCGTTCCGCTCGATCCGAATTGCTCTTGCTCTTGACGCTTTTGGTGCCTTACGCCGATTTCGAAAAGCGCGAACGACCGACGAGCAACGACTAGGACTAAGCCTTCCCTATGGTCTCCTTGCTGGTCCAGACTTCGTTCATAGGCGATGCCATCCTTACAACTCCTCTAGTCGCTGAGCTTGCCGCGCGGGGACCCGTCGACGTTCTCGTTACTCCGTCCGGTGCAGCTGTACTGCAAGGGAATCCACACGTTAGGCGTTTGATCGTCTACGACAAACGCGGCAAAGACAAGGGTCCCGCTGGCCTTCTGCGCATCGCGCGCTCTGCACGCTCGTCCGGTCATGACGCAACGGCTTACCTCGCCCAGGGATCCCTTCGCAGCGCGTTACTGGCCCGCCTCGCCGGGTACAAGCAACGAGTGGGGTTCGATACGTCGGCCGGCCGTCTCCTCTACACTCGCCTCATCCCTCTTCAGCGTGAGCAACATCACGCCGAACGGCTCCTGCGCCTCGCGCTCGGCGCCGACGCCGAAGTGCCTCGTCGCGCGCTGCGCCCGCGCGTCTATCCGTCCGACGCCGACCGCGACGCCGTCGACAGGCTTCTCGGCACGGTGCATAACGAGGGACGCTCGCTCATCGCCTTGGCGCCAGGCAGCGTGTGGGCCACCAAACGCTGGCCCTACTACGCCGAGCTGGCGGCTGCTCTGCAAGCGACGCATCGCAGCATCGTCGTCGGCAGCCGCGACGACGCGCCCCTCACCGCTGAAATCGTGCGCGCAACCGGCGGTGACGCCATAGACGCCGCGGGGCGCCTAACGCTGCTCGGTTCGGCGGAGTTGATCGGGCGCTGCCGAGCGATCGTCACGAACGACTCCGCGCCCCTGCACCTGGCGTCGGCGATGAATACGCCGACTGTCGCGATCTTTGGACCGACAGTGCCCGCGTTCGGTTTCGGTCCGCTCGCAGAGACATCGACGATCGCGGAGCACATGACGCTCGCTTGCCGCCCGTGCCATCCGCACGGGCCAATGGTCTGCCCACTCGGCCATTGGCGCTGCATGCGCGACCTATCGCTCGAGACCGTCCTCGCCCGCGTCACTGCCCTGACATGACGTTCCTCGCACTCGCACTGGGGCTTCTGGTCGGCTTCGTCCTCGGCTTGTTAGGCGGCGGCGGATCGATCCTCGCCGTGCCGATTTTTCTGTATGTGCTGCACGTCCCTCCCAAGTCCGCGATCGCGATGAGCCTTGCCGTGGTGGGGCTGAGCGCGTTCGTTGGGTTTTTGACGCACTGGCGGCAAGGGACTGTCGCCCTGCGCGTCGCGTTGCCGTTCGGTCTCTGCGCGATGATCGGCGCTTTTGTCACCGCGCGCCTCGAGCGCTTCGTGCCGGCTAATGTGCAGCTGACTCTCTTCGCGATCTTCGCATTCACAGCGGCGCTCGTAATGCTGCGCGATGCGGCGAAACCTGAACCAGCGGCCCCGCCGAGTCCGCGCCGAGACGTCCACTTTTCTCCCAAGCTGATCCCGCACGCTCTTGGCGTTGGTGTGTTGACTGCGCTCGTCGGCGCTGGCGGCGGCTTCGTCATCGTTCCGGCGCTCCTGTTGATCGCCGACGTCCCCATCAAACCCGCTGTTGGCAGCTCGCTGCTTATTATCACGCTCAACGCGCTGAGCGGTTTTCTCGGGTACATCGGCCAAGTGCCGATCGATTGGCCGTTGATCGGATCGTTCAGCGCGACTGCCGCGATTGGCGCGATCATCGGCACGCGAATCCTGCGACGCGTCCCGCAGCGTCGAATCAAGCAGGCCTTCGCTATTCTCATTCTCGTGCTCGGCGCATATTTGATCGCGCAGCGCACACTACTCGCATCGCGCAACGCGCAACCGGCACAGAACCAGAGCTCATGACCACGCGGAAGAAGACTCGCTACATCGTCGGTGTCGACGTAGGTGGCACCAACATCGCCGTCGCCGCGCTCGACGAATCGGGCGCGAACACATATGGGCTGCGCAGCGAGCCGACGCGCGCGGATCAGGGCTCGGACGCTGTCGTCGACCACATGGTGCGGATGATCGATACCGCCATCGCGGAGACGATCGCCGAGACGGGCGCCAAGCGATCCGCATTCATCGGCGTTGGCGTTGGGGCGCCTGGTCCGCTCGATCGTGAGCGTGGTGTCGTGCTGGTGGCGCCGAACCTCGGTTGGCACAACCTCGCGCTGCGCGACATCATCGCCGACCGCGTCGGCCTCAAGGCCACGCTGGACAACGACGCCAACTGCGCCACGTTAGGCGAATGGTGGCTAGGTGCGGCTCGCGGCGGTCGCAACGTCGTCGGCATGACGATCGGCACCGGCATCGGTGGCGGACTCATTCTCGAGGGCAAGCTGTATCATGGCTCGTCCGACGTCGCCGGTGAGATCGGGCACATGACGATCGATTCGACCGGTCGTTGGTGCAAATGTGGAAACTATGGTTGTCTCGAGCAGTACGCCTCGGGTACGGCGATCGCCCGACGCGCTCGCGAAGCACTGACAGCGGACAGCGACTCGCTCATGCATCGGATGGTGGACGGCAACCTCGATGACCTAACGGCGGCGCTGGTCTACGAAGCAGCGAAGAAAGGCGACATGCTCGCAATCGAGGTCGTGCACGACACTGCGCGCTTCCTCGGCGCTGGTGTCGCCAACATCCTCAACATCTTCAATCCGGACGTCGTCGTGATCGCAGGCGGCGTCACGCAAGCCGGTGACGCGCTCTTCGAACCGCTGGAGCGCGAAGTTCGCCGGCGAGCGTTCAAGGCTGCGGTCGACGCCGTACGCATCGTTCCTGGCACGCTTCCAGGCACGGCCGGTATCGTCGGCGCTGTCGCCACGTTCAAGCAGCAGGCGTTAGGCGCGGTGTGACCCGGCGGCGGTTTCGCGTCGGAGTCATCGGCAGCTTCGTCTGGGACCGGATCTACGGTCGCGATCAGCGCAGCGAGCCGATCGAAGAGTGGGGCGGAATCACCTACGCGCTGGGCGGCATGGACGCGGCCTTGTGCGACGATTGGGAGATCGTCCCTATCATCAAGGTTGGCAAGGACTTAGAGACTCAGGCCAGGCTATTCCTAGCGTCCTTGCGGCACGCGGCGACGGGAGCAGCCCCGATCGCCGTTGAGCAGCCTAACAATCGTGTCACGCTGCACTACTTCGAAGCCGAGCGGCGCACCGAAGTGTTGAGCGGCGGCGTGCCGCCGTGGTCCTGGCTCGGTTTGCGTCCGCTGCTCGCTGATCTCGACGCGCTGTACATCAACATGATCAGCGGCTTCGAGCTGGATTTGGAAACCGCGCAACTCGTCAGGCAGCATTTTCGCGGTCCGATTTTTTGCGACATGCATTCGTTGCTGCTCGCCGTGCAACCGGACGGCTTGCGCACACCGCGCGCGATGCCTAACGCGGAAGCGTGGATGCGCTGCTTCGATTACGTGCAGTGCAACGAGGCCGAGATGGCGTTGATGGCGCCGGACGCGATGGCGCTCGCCGCGATGGCGATGAACGCCGGCGTGCGTTCGCTCGTCGTCACGCTCGGTCCACGCGGCGCTGTGTACTTCGCCGCGCCAGAGTTCCAGCAACTCATGTTGAATCCAGCGCGCGACGCGCGCGTCGATGCGCCGCTCGGCACCGTGCGCACCGCGTTGCTACAAGCAATTGACCCCCAAGTCAAGGTCGGCGATCCAACTGGTTGTGGCGATGTGTTCGGTGCGACGTATTTCTCGCGACTTTTGTGTAGCGATAACTTTGCTGACGCTTTACAATTGGCGCTGCGTGCGGCGGCTCGTAATTACGCGCACCGCGGCGCAACGCATCTCGCCTTCCATCTCCGCGGAGAACTCAGTCCGTCGTGAGCACGGTTATTACCGTTCCGCCATCTCTCGACGACAATACTTTCGAGCAGGTTCTCGAGCAGTTCGCGCATGCGGTAGATCACGAAAAACTTCTAATCGATGCACGACATACACGATGGGCGTCGCCTTATGGTCTCACTGCGCTGCTCGCTCTCGGGCACGCGCGCGCGGAAGAGCCGGCTGGATTCACCGGCCCTGAAGCAGAAGACACGTCGAGCTACTGGCAGCGCGCAGGGTTTTATCGCTACGCCGAAGAGCTTTTCGAATTGCACGGCACGGTTCCACGCGCGCGACAAGGCGCGACGGATTCCAATGTCTTGCTTGAGATCACGCCCGTCGAAAAGAGCGACGATGTGCACGCTGTCGTCGAACGCATTCAGACGAAATCACAAAACATCCTTGTCCACGAGCTCAATCTCGATCCGCAGGCGACGATGCGCTTCGCCATGACGTTGAGCGAAGTGTGCCAGAACATTGTGGAGCATGCCGGCGCACGTGGATGGGTCGCAGTGCAGACATATCGCTGGCGTCAACGGCTACTTGGGCGACGAGTTGTTGTGATCGCTGTGTGTGACGCTGGCATTGGATTTCGCAAATCACTTGAAACGGCGCAGGGCCGCAAGCTCAGCGATCGTTGGGACGATGCCATGGCGTTGGAAGATGCGGTGATTCGCGGTGTGAGTCGCTTTCGCGATCCGGGGCGCGGCCAAGGACTCGCTGGTGTGCGTCGTTATGTTGGTAAATGGGACGGCAAGTTGTCGGTCCGCAGTGGCAGCGCACGGATCGCGATCGTGCCGAGCTGGGACGATGACGTGCCGCTTACGGAGAATCTTCCAAGTTT
Source organism: Gemmatimonadaceae bacterium (assembly GCA_036003845.1). Taxonomy (GTDB): domain Bacteria; phylum Gemmatimonadota; class Gemmatimonadetes; order Gemmatimonadales; family Gemmatimonadaceae; genus DASYRX01. Next base: position 8,151 of record DASYRX010000020.1, read on the forward strand.
TCCTGGAGCGCAGGTGCAGATCACCATTCCAGAACGGGTGGAGGCGCGATGATTCAACACATGGATGTCGGCGCCGTCGTACTGCGCAACTTGTGCGGCCTGTATTCCAACCTCGTCACTCGGCCCACGGGCAAAGCGGTGCGGCATGCGATCGAGGAGCGACTCGCCGACCGCCCTGTCCCGAGCCTAACGATTATCGACTTCTCCGAAGTCGGGCTCCTCGACTTCTCCTGCGCCGATGAAGTCGTCGGTAAGCTGTTGCTGCATTACGTCGACGATCGGGCCGACGCGTACTTTCTCGTGCGTGGTGCCGATGACCACCACCTCGAGGCGATCGAGCAGGTCCTCGAGCGTTACGGCTTGGCCCTCGTCGTCATCGACGCCAACGGCGGCGCACGAATCGTAGGCGCAGTCGACGAAGATTCCCGCCGCGCCTGGCAAGAAGTTCAAACGCGCGGTCGCGCAGCCCCCGACGAGCTATTGCATCTGGTCGGCGGCCCACGCGAGAAGCTCGTGGCTCAGCTCGACGGCCTCACGACGCGTCGCTTGCTGTTGCGGACAGATGACGAGTACGTCGCGCTGCATTCTATGATGTAATGTCGCCTTACAACCCGCCGCTGCAGGTCATACGCTTCACCGGGACCAAGAAAGGAGACCCCGAGCGCGGGCCCCAGGTCCAGGTAAACAGCGCGGAAGCCATGCTCCGCATCGTGCAGAGCGGCGAGTTGGTGTGGGTCCAGGGACCCCGGCGCAACGAAGTCGCCGAATTGGTCGTCAACGACGAGGTGCCACGTGGCGGAATCTTCGTCCGCGACATCGTCGGCTTGAGCGTGACAGACGTTGTCCGCCTGGCGAAGGTGGACACGGATCGCCCACGGCGAACTGATCTAGCCTAACGAGAAAATGAAACGCCACCCCGGACCGAACAAGCTCGCAACGCTGGCGGTCCACGGCGGCTCCGAGGCACCGCTCGTCGGGGCCCCGGTGGTCCAGCCGATGGTCCAGTCGGTCAACTTCATTCAGGAATTCGGGACCGAAGAAGGGTTGCGCTACCCGCGCTACGGCAACTCGCCGAACGCCGAGGTCGTGCAAAAACGGATTGCATTGCTGGAAGGCGCCGACGCTGGACTCGTGCTCGCGAGCGGCATGGGCGCGACAGCGTGCGCGCTGCTCGCGCTGCTTCGACCAGGCGATCATCTGCTCGCCAGCGCGTGGCTGTACGGTGGAACGCTGCGGCTTTTGACGCAGGAGTTCGCGATGATGGGCATCGAGGTCACGCTCGTCGACCCGATGGAATCGCGCGGATGGCGCAAACGCCTGCGCAAGAACTCGCGCGCGATCTTCGTGGAAACGCCCGTCAATCCAACGTGCCGCGTGCTCGATCTCGCGCCGCTTTCGTTCCTAACGAAGGAGGCCGGTCTCGCACTCGTCGTCGACGCCACATTCGCGAGTCCAGTCAATTTGCGTCCACTGGAACATGGCGCAGACGTCGTCATCCACTCCGCGACAAAATTTCTCAACGGACACAACGACGTGCTGGGCGGCGTCGTCGTAGGCACGGCGTCGTACATCGATGAAGTCACGGAAAAGATGGTCGTCTGGGGTCAGGCGCCGGATCCCTTTGCGTGCTGGTTGCTCGAGCGCGGACTCAAGACGCTCGACGTTCGCGTCCGGCGCGCAAACGAGAACGCGAAGCGGGTGACCGAGTGGTGCGTCTCGCGACCCGAGATCGCGCGCGTGCACTATCCGGGGCTGGATTCACACCCGGATCACGCCGTCGCCAAGAAGATGCTCGATGGGTACGGCGCGATGATGGCGATCGAGCTCAAAGACGGCGCCAAGGGCGCGGACAGATTCGTCAGGCGGCTCAAGCTGGTGAAGCACGCCCCCAGCCTCGGCGGTGTCGATTCGCTCGTGTGCGAACCGCGCTTCACGTCACACGCCCACCTCAAAGCCGCCGATCGAGCGGCGATCGGGATCCCGGACGGCTTCCTGCGGTTTTCAATCGGGATTGAAGATCCGACAGATATAATCGGTGATCTGGAGCAGGCCTTGTAGGTCAGAGGTCAGAGGTCAGAGTGTCTAAGGACGGGGGAACCTTGGCGAACCTCAGTCGTCATTAGGTTGTACCACACCGTCACCAGGCTTGCTCTGACCTCTGACCTCAGACCTGTCGTTGTGATCCGTTTCTCCAACGTCACGAAGGAATACCCTCGCATCGGTTTGGCGTTGAACAACGTCTCGTTCAACATCAACAAGGGCGAGTTTGTGTTTCTTACCGGCCCGTCAGGCGCGGGGAAAAGTACGATCCTCAAGCTCACATATATGGAAGAGCAGCCGACGCGCGGTGAGGTCTGGGTCAGCGGGACGCGCGCGA
>DASYRX010000021.1:0-20294 GCA_036003845.1 Gemmatimonadaceae bacterium
GCGCGCTCACGGCGCATGTGCCGGGCGCCAATACAGCGTGCGGGGGTTTCCCGCTCTGCGATGGGCGGCTTTATCCAAGCATCCCCGCACAGCACGTGCAATACACGCATCGAGTCATCGCGCTGCTCGTGCTGCTGCACATGGGTGGGCTGGCGGTTCAGGTCCAGCGCCGCGGTGAGACGCGCGTGCTTGCCTTGACGCGCCTAACGTTCGGCGCAGTGGTGCTGCAAGTGCTGCTCGCGGCATTTCTTGTGGAGCTGAACCTTCCCCTGGTCTTGCGCTCGATGCACGAGGCGCTTGGAACCCTCATCTGGCTCCTCGTCGTGTCCCTCGCGATCGTGGCGCAACGTAACGCACATCATTCTGCGCGCACGGAGGTGCAGGGGCCCGTGGGATCCGCGGCGGAGGTGCGCGCATGACGCATGCGACCGTCGGCGCCACGGCGTCGAACACGACGCTGCGCGATTTCGTATCGCTCACGAAACCGCGCATCATTTCGCTGCTGCTCGTCACGACAATCGCGCCGATGTACGTCGCGGGAAGCCCAAGCTGGAGCACAGTTCTGCTCGTCGCGTTAGGCGGCTATCTCATGGCGGGTGGAGCGAACGCCGTGAACATGTATCTCGATCGTGACATCGACGAGACGATGGCGCGCACTCGCTTGCGCCCGATTCCAGGTGGCCGTCTCGCGCCCGCCGCCGTGCTCGCGTTCGGCGTCGCGCTGGCCGCGGCGGCGACGTGGCTGCTCGCTGCGTTCGTGAATGTGCTCACCGCGGCGCTCGCGCTCGGCGGCTTCTACTCGTACGTGTTCATTTACACGCGCTGGCTCAAACGCTCGACGCCGCAGAATATCGTGATCGGTGGCGCAGCTGGTGCGTTCCCGCCGCTCGTCGGCTGGGCGGCTGTTACTGGCTCGCTCGATCTGACGGCGTGGTATCTCTTCCTCGTCGTCTTCTACTGGACGCCGCCGCACTTCTGGGCGCTCGCTCTCCTCAAGCAGCGCGACTACGCGCGCGCCGGTGTGCCGATGGCGCCTAACGTGTGGGGCGAGCGCGAGACGAAAGACGAGATGCTGTGGTATGCGTGCATTCTCGTCGCGCTCACGCTGCTTCCTGTCGCGTTCGCTGCATTCGGTTGGATATACTTCGGCAGCGCTCTAGCGCTCGACTTCGCTCTGTTGCATGGTGTCTGGCGTGTGCGTCGCGCACAGGGGCCGGAGTGGACGGGCGCTGCGTGGAAGCTGTACAAGTTTTCCCTGCTCTACTTGGCACTGCTGTTCGCGGCGATGGTCATCGACAGGAGATTACTGCTATGATCTCGCCATCTTTGCTGCGACAGAATGTACGCCGGCATCACGATCATGCGGCGAACGGACACGGTGCCCGTCCGCACACGCACAGTGAGCTCGAGCATCACGACGCGACGAGCGAGTTTCTCACGCTTCGTGTTGCCGCTGGCCAGGGTGAACCGGAGCGCTTGCTGTTGATCGGTCGGCCCGAAGGTAGGCAGGTTCGCGTGCGCGAATGGACGAGCCGCAGCTGGAACAGCGAAGGCGACGACTATGAGATCGACGCCGAGGAGCTGCTGGCAGGTTTGGAGCGCGACTTCAGTGCCAGGCGGGCCATGAGCGAGGAGATCTATCGCGTTAGGCAGTGGCTTACTGGGCTCTAGCTTCCTAGATAGCCGGAGATCCTTAACTAAAGCTGTCGGCTATCAGCCAACAGCCGTTAGCTATCAGCAGCTATCAGCAGCTGTCAGCAGGCAGCCGTAAGCCGTAGGCTGAGAGCTTTAGTTTAGTGCCTCACAGGCTGGTGCCCTGCCTCACGCAACTTCTTGTTCAGCTCAGCCAGGTCCTGTTGCAGCAGCGCGCGCAACTTCGTTAGCTGGACGTTCAGCTCCGCCGACAGTTCGTTGAACACGCGTTGATATGACGCCGGCGGCGCGCCGTCGCCGCGTTCCAGATTGCTACGCAGACCCGTCAGTCGGTCATTCAGCTTGATGGGGAACGCGATCTTGTCTTTGGAGCTCTGATTCTTCACCTGGTAGAGCTCTCGTTCGACCGCGCGCAGCGAATCGACAAGAGCGAGCGCGAGCGGTGCGATCGCCTTGGTGCCGTCTGAGCCTTCGCTCGCTCGGCGGGCGCGATCCGTGAGCTGCGCCGTGAGCTGACGGATCGCGATGACGGCTTCATTGGCTTTCGTCGTCGCATCGCGAATGGCAAGCGCGAGTTTGAACTGCGCGTGCAAGTCGGCATCGCTGACGCTCGGCACCCGAGGATCTTTGCGAACGTCGAGCGTCCGGCTGCGCGAGACACTGCGGCCATCTGCCCAGCTCGTTAGGCGGGCTTCGTAGCGGCCCGGTGGCGCCAATGGCCCTCGGCGCGGGTCACCGCCTTCGAGAATGATTCCCGGAAAGACAGTCGCCCCGCTATAGCGCCCGTCCCAGTGGACGCGATGCAGGCCACGGCCGCGCTGGTTGAACGTCAGTCGACGGGCGAAGTGGCCCGAGACATCCGAGATCTCGATCGTTAGGCTGTCCGCTGGCGCGGCCAGCCAGTAGTCGATGAACGCCGGACGCATCCGTCTGAGCGCCGGGTTCGGCGTGAACATATGTGCGTCGGTTGCCGCAACTGCGGCCGAGTACTGGCGCAGCGGCGCCACGTCATCGAGAACCCAGAACGAACGGCCATGCGTCGCGATGACGAGATCGTGGCCCTCGACGACCAGGTCGGAGACCTGAACGTCAGGCAGATTGAGCGACAGCGGCTGCCACTGCTGGCCGTCGTCGAACGAGATGTACACGCCGTGCTCCGTTCCCGCGTAGAGCAGACCGGCGCGCGCGGGATCTTCGCGCACGACGTGCACGTAGGCGTCCTCGCGAATCCCGGTCACGATCTTGCTCCACGTCTTCCCGAAGTCGTTCGTGCGCCAGATGTGCGGCGCGCGATCGTCAAGCTCGTATCGCTTGACAGCAACGTAGGCGCGGCCCGCGTTATGCGGCGACGCGTCGATCCGGCTCACGCGAGAAAACGGCAGCAGGTCTTTTGGAGTGACGTTGCTCCACGACGTTCCGCCACTTCGTGTCACGTGTACGAGGCCGTCGTCCGAGCCGACCCAGAGCGTCTGCGCGTCACGCGGCGACGGCGCGATTGTGAAAATCGTCGCGTAGATCTCGGGACCGTCCTGATCGTAGACGATCGGTCCGCCGGAGTTTCCCAGCGTGCTGCTGTCGGCGCGCGTGAGGTCCGGGCTGATCTTGCGCCAGGTGCGACCCTCGTCGACGCTCTTCCAGAGGTGCTGCGACCCCGCGTATACGGCGTTAGGCTCGAGCGCCGTAGTCACGATGGGGTAATTCCAGTTCCAGCGCTCGCGCATACCGCCGGCCGGTTCTCCCATGACCAGGCGCGGATACGGCTGCACGTCTTGCTCCTGGCCAGTGCGTCGGTCGAAGCGCGTGAGCGTATTCGTCGCTCCGGCGTACAGGATATGAGGCGCGTTAGGCTTCGCCGCGATCGTGGCGCTCTCACCGCCGCCCACGTCATAAAACCAATCGCCTGGCTCGGAATTCGGACTCCGTAGGTATCCGCCGTCGCTCGGCACACACAGAGTCGTGTTATCCTGCTGCGCACCACAGACGTGGTATGGGACATCGCCGGTCGTCGCTACGCGGTAGATCTGCGCGGTGGGATAGTCCTGCGCCGTCCACGTCGCGCCGCCGTTCACCGAAACGCTGGCGCCCCCGTCGTCAGCGACGATCATGCGGCTTGGAGCCGTAGGATCGATCCAGAGGTCGTGATAGTCGCCGTGGGGGCCCGTTAGGCGCGCGAACGTGCGGCCACCGTCCGTCGACTTCAGGAAGTCGAAATTCAGCGAGTAGACGACGTCGGGGTCCTTGGGATCGGCGGTGATGCGCAGGAAGTAGAACGCGCGCTGCCAGAGGTCGCGGTTCGCGTTCACGCGCTGCCAGGTCGCGCCAGCATCCTCGGAGCGATACAGCCCGCCATCGGCCGCTTCCACGTTCGCGTACACGCGGCGCGAGTTCGCGGCGACCGCGACGGTGATCTTGCCGAGTACACCGGCCGGGAAGCCCGGGGCGCGCGTCAGCTCGGTCCACGTAGCTCCGCCGTCCGTCGACTTGAAGAGTCCCGACCCTGCGCCGCCGCTCCAGAGGACCCAGGGCTTGCGATAGACTTGCCAGAGCGTCGCGTAGAGTGTGTTGGGCTCGTTAGGATCGAGCGCGAGATCGACGGCGCCCGTCTGCGCGTCGCGATACAGCACCTTGCGCCAGGTGGCGCCGCCGTCGTTTGAGCGGAAGACACCGCGCTCCTCGTTCGGCGCGAACGGGTGACCAAGCGCGGCGACGTAGACGACATTGGGATCGCGCGGGTGCACGCGAACGCGCGCGATGGCCTGTGTGGCCGCGAGGCCGACGTGGGCCCAGGTCTTTCCTGCGTCGCTGGATCGATAGACGCCGTCGCCCTGCATTACGTTGGCCCGCAGCTGCGCCTCGCCCATTCCAACGTAGACAATGTCCGGATTCGACGGAGCGACGGCGATCGCGCCGACCGACGAGCTTCGCAGCTGCCCATCGCTCACCGGCGACCACGTTGTCCCGCCATCGGTTGTCTTCCACACTCCGCCGCCCGTCGCGCCGAAGTAGTACTCATATGGCCGCGTTTGACTTCCGGTCGCGGCTATGGACCGGCCGCCGCGATTAGGTCCGATGTTGCGCCATTGCAGCGCAGCAAAGAGCCGCGGATCGAAGGAAACGTCCTGCGCGCTCAGTGGCGTCGAGCCGGTGAGAGCCATTATCAAGCCCCAGGATTTGCGTATCGTCGAGTTCACGTTAGGCGCTCCTCGTGGCCGTCAGACTGGCGACCCAGTGCTCGCTTGCCTCGCCGACTTCGCGCAAGACGTCGGCATCGGTACGTCCCGCTCGTTTGAGAACGTGAAAGCTGTGATCCGCTCCTTCGAGCCAGTGCATCTCCCACCTCGTTTGCACGTGCTCGATTGCGCGCTCCATCAGCTCGGGCGTGCACATCTCATCGCGCGTGCCGTTGAAACACAGGACTGGAACGCGGATGGCGGGCAGGTGCGCATCGCGTAATTGATTCAGGCGCTTCGGCGGATGCAGCGGGTACGCGAGCAGCAGGAGACCGGCGCACTCGAAACCATCGGCCGCGAGCATCGACGCCACGCGGCCGCCCATCGAGCGACCGCCGATGATGAGCACGTCCGGCTGCAGCCGCTGCCGCACGTCGGCCACGACGGCCGAGTAGCACTCCTTGAGTACAGGCATCGGATCGGGACGGCCGCTTTGGTTTTCTTTGTACAGAAAATTGAAGCGCACGACGTCGAGGCCGCGCCGAACGAACTCTCCGGCGGCAGCGACCATGGCGCGATCCTGCATGTTGCCGCCGGCGCCATGCCCACAGATGAACACGACACGTCCATCGCCGCCCGCCGCATCGAGCGCCACGCTCGTCTCGCTATCACCGACGCGAACGCGCCAATTCTTCCCGCTCATCGTTAGGCTCCCATCATGCCGCTCAGTTTCGCCAGCACCTTCATGAGGTCGGGACTCGCGCCCAGCACTGGCGCGACCGGATCCTTGCCAAGACGCTCCATACGCTCGATCGCCGTCTTGATTGTAAACGCTCGGGGATCCAGCGAGTGATTCACCTCCTCCCACTCGAGAGGCATCGACACCGCAGCTCCCGGCAGCGGACGCACGCTGAACGGCGCGACGATCAGCTGCCCCGTGCGGTTCTGCAAGTAGTCGAGATAGACTTTGTCGCCGCGCTTGGTCACATGCCGCGTGATCGTCGTCGTATTGGGCAGTTGCTTGATCACAAGGCGCGCCAGCAGCTCACCTAACGTGCGCGTCTGCTCGTACGTCAGCTGCTGCCCTAACGGCAGCAGAATGTGCAGACCCGACTTTCCCGTGGTCTTGACGTAATTCGGCAGAGCGATTTCCTCACAGATCTTGTGCAGCACCAGCGCGGACTCGATCACGTCCTTGAACGGCGCTTCCTTGGGATCCAGATCGATCACGCACCAGTCGGGGAGCTGCAGCGAGTCCACTCGACTCATCCAGATGTGCAGCGGAATGGATCCCAGGTTCGCGATGTAGATCAGCGATTCCTCGTCGTCGCAGACGAAGTAGCGGATCTCGCGCTGCGTGTCTTCGCTCCAGATGCCGACGGTGCGAATCCAGTCAGGCGCGAATTCCGGCGCGTCTTTCTGGTAGAAGGACTTGCCTTCGATCCCGTCTGGAAAACGCGTCATCACGACAGGACGGTTCCTGAGATACGGCAGAATCCACGGCGCGATCCCCTTGTAGTACTCGATCAGATCGCCCTTCGTGTACTTCTCGGCGGGCCAGAAGACCTTGTTCAGGTTCGAGAGGCTGATCGTCTTCTGCGCCTTGGCCTTGGGAGCAATCGTCGCCTCCTTCGCGCGTTTTGTCTCCGGCTCCTCGTTAGGTACGGCGGCCGGTTCACCCCAATTCTGACGCTCGCACTCGTGCGGCTGCTTGTCCTCGCGCATGCGCAGGAACGCGGGATGTCGCAGCACACCGTCCGGCGTCCATTCGCGGAAGCGCACCTCGCACACATAACGCGGCTCGATCCACGTCGTCGTCTTGGTCTCGGGAATCGCCTCGCTCGGCCGAGGCTCCGCGTTAGGCGCGACCACGGGACCGTGGCATGGCGCGTCCTTGCGGATGATCGGTTCGAAGAGCTTGCGCAGCTCGCGCAACAGCTGGTCGTTGAAGCCGGTGCCCGCTCGGCCGGCGTACACGAGCGCTCCATTCACGTAATCGGCCAGCTGCAGTGCGCCGAGTCCGCTGCGAGTCCCTTTCGGCTGCGTGAAGCCAACGATGACGAAGTCGCCCGTTTTCTCCGCCTTGATTTTGAGCCATTGCGGGCCGCGTCCTCCCCGGTATGGCGCGTCAGCCTTCTTCGCAATCACCCCCTCGAGCCCCATCGCCGTCACTTGCTCCAGAAACGCTTTGCCTTCGCGTGGGATGTGGTCCAGGTAGCGCACGGCGCCAATCCTGGGCGTGAGATCGGCGAGGAGTTGCTTGCGCTGCACGAGCGGAAGCGGGCGCACGTCGAAGTCCTCGAACGCGATGAGATCGAACACGAAGAACGCCGCCGGCAGCTCCACAGCCGCCCGCCTAACGTCACCAGGAACGGTTAGGCGCCCTCGCTTTTGCAGCAGCGCGAAGCTCGGCTTCCCTGTCTCGTCCAGCACGACAACTTCCCCATCCACGATACCCGACTCGAACGGAAGCGCCTTGATCGCGCGTGCAACCTCAGGAAAGACGGCGGTGTAATCGTTGCCGTTGCGCGTGAGCAAAAGCGCTTCACCATGCGACTTTGCGGCGAGCAGGCGGTAGCCGTCCAGTTTGAGCTCGAAGATCCAGTCGTCGCGCGTGAACGCCTCATCGCGCGTCTCGGCGAGCGTGAGTTGAACTTTTGTTGGATCGACGCGCCCGCGCAGTGCATCGGTTTCTTCCAGCGCTTTGCGGACCTTCGACGCCGGCGTATCGCCAGCCTTCACTTCATCGACGGTCAGACCTGAAAGAACTGACTCTTCAGGGAATTCGTCGCCTGGCTTCTTCATCCAGGAGTCGCGCTCCTTGATGAGCAGCCACTCCTTTTCACTCTTCTTGATTTTCACCAGCGTCCACTTGCCGTGGAGCTTGTAGCCTTTGAGCTCGAAGAGGAGCTTTCCGTTCTCAAGCCCCTCCCTGTAATCCTCCAGCGGCACCCATTCGCCGCGGTCCCAGACGATGATCCCGCCGGCGCCGTAGTTCCCCGCCGGAATGATCCCCTCAAAGTCGCCGTACTCGAGCGGATGGTCCTCGACACGCACCGCTAGGCGCTTGTCGTCCTGATCGTAGGACGGGCCGCGCGGCACAGCCCAAGACTTGAGGACGCCATCCATCTCCAGGCGCAAATCCCAGTGCAGCTGACGGGCCGCGTGTTTGTGCACGACGAAGAGGCGCCCCTCCTCTGCCCCGACGGTCCCAACGGGTTCGGGAGACCGGTCTGCTGAGCGCTTGGCGCGGTAGGTACTTAGGCTGTCTTTGTTTCCGTCGTCGGGCATTGTCCGGCAAGATCAAATGCTTTTTACCGCGGATGAACGCGAAAACTCGCGGACAGCTCCAACGTACGCGGCGCTCCGATTACCGGAAATACAAGAACCACAAGCAGTTTCAAAGGTGTAAAGCAGTTTCCGCGACCATCCGCGTTGATCCGTGGCAAATGATTTTGGGACAGTCGCGTCAGGCAGGGCTGGCCTCGCGAGTGGAGCACAGGCCCCGCGACTAGTACCTTTTGCATCCCACCGATTGCAATTCCCACCGAAACAGCCATGCCAGTCCGATCAATCAGCACCGCAACCATATCCTTCGGGCTCGTCTCTGTCCCCGTCCAGGTGTACTCCTCAGCCGAGTCGAGGGCGAGTGTCTCGTTCAACATGCTGCACAAGAAGTGCGGCTCGCGCCTGAAGCAGCACTACACGTGCACCAAGGACAACGAGGTCGTCCCGCGGGAAGAGACGGTGAAGGGCTACGAGTTCGCGAAGGATCAGTACGTGATCTTCACGCCGGATGAGCTCAAGGTCCTCGAGGAGAAGGCGACGAGCACAATCGACGTTGTGGAATTCGTCCCGCTCGCGAAAGTCGATCGCGAATACCTCGACAAGGCTTACTACCTGGGTCCGGACAAGGGGGGCGATCGCGCCTATCGCCTCCTCGCGAAGGCTTTGCAGGAGACGGGGCGCGCCGCGTTAGGCCAATTCGCCGCGCGAGGGCAGCAGCACCTCGTGCTTCTGCGTCCGCGCGACGGCGTGCTCGTCATGGAGCAGCTGCATTATGCCGACGAGCTGCGCTCGCCGAGCGAAGTGCCGGTCCCCGAAGGCGACGTGAAACCGACCGAGCTCGCGTTGGCGAAGCAACTGATCGAGCAAACCTCGGTGGACGAGTTCGAGCCAACCAAATTTCACGACACGGTTCGCGAGCGCGTGATGGACGCGATCCAGCGCAAGATCGAGGGTCAGGACATCACGGCCGACGCGAAGACCGACGGCGGCACGAAGATCATCGACCTCATGGAAGCGCTGAAGGCAAGCCTAACGAAAGACGCCGCCGCGAGCGAGGCTCCGGCGGCAGGGAAGAAAAAGAAGGTGTCGTGAAGCTTCTGGTAGGGACGAGCGGCTTCGCGTTCAAGGAGTGGAAGGGGGTCTTCTACCCCAAGGGAACGAAGGACGACGCGATGCTCAGCTTCTATTCCAGCCGCTATCCCACGGTCGAGATCAACAATACGTTTTACCGCCTGCCGCGAGAGCACTTGCTCGCGGATTGGGCATCGCAAGTGCCGGACGGTTTCACGTTCGCGATCAAGGCGAGCCGCAGCATCACGCACTTCGCGCGGCTCAAGCCCGAATCGGCGAGGGCTTTGGGGTTCCTCCTGGCCAGTACAGCCACGTTAGGCGGCCGTCTGGGCCCGATTCTCTTTCAGACGCCGCCGGATCTCGAGAAGGACTTGGGTCGCTTGCGCGCCTTTCTCGACCTGCTGCCGCGCGAACGCCGCTTCACTATGGAATTCCGTCACGACAGCTGGTTCGACGACGAAGTCTTCGCGGAATTGCGCGCTCGCGACCTCGCGTTATGCATCGGGGAGCAGGACGACTTTCGCTCGCCTGCTATTGCGACGGCGTCGTGGGGATACTTGCGACTGCATCGTTTCGACTACGCCGAGCCGGCGCTGGCGGCGTGGCGCGCGTTCGTCGCGGCACAGCCGTGGAGCGAGGCCTACGTGTACTTCAAGCACGATCACGCCGACGGCTCGGGCCCGCCCGCTGTCGAAGCCTTCACTCGCGCGGGAGTGCAGTAGCGCGCGTTAGGCTGGTGCCCGCGGCGTTACGCCCATCTCGTCCAGGAACTTGTGGCCGAGGGTCGCGCTGCCCGCACGAGTCGCGACGCGGGTCATGACGAGCCGGTCCTTCGCCCGCGTCATGCCGACGTACAATAGCCGGCGTGCCTCCTCCATTTCCTGCGTCTTGAGCTCACCCTTCTTATTGAGACCTGGGAGCTCTCCGTCCTCTACGCCAACGATGTACACACGCGAGAACTCGAGTCCTTTTGTCGAATGCAGTGTGAGTAGATTGACGCGATCGGGATCGGGCTCCACGCCCTCTGCCTTGGTCGACAAGAGGATGCGCTCCACGAATGTGGCGATCTGGTCCTCGAGAGGCCCGTCTGGAATGTTGCCAAGCAGACGTTGCAGACGGACCATGATGTTGGGATACAGCTGTTCCGCTGTTTTTTCCGCGCGGATTCGCAGCATCCGGTCATAGCCGCCTAACGCGTCGATCACGTCGTTGACAGACGCAACCGTCTCGTCGTCTGCTGCCTCGCGCTCGTAGTAGTCGAGCGCTGTGCTATAACGGCCCAGCGCATAAACCCCGGAAAAGTCGCGGAACAGCTTCGCTTCCTCGCAAAGCGACGCTTCGTCGCTCAGAGCCAAGGCGATGCCAAGCTGGTCGAGCAGATTGACGAGGGCCGTCTTTCGCGCGCGTGCTGCTTGCGCCTCTTTCAACTTGAGAAAGACCTTGGCCAGCGTCCGCGCGTCATCCAGCGCGCGGTGTGAACGACCTGGATCGATGCCAAAGCCGTGCGCGAGCTCGACAAGCTTGCAACTTGTACGGACGAGATCGCGCGCGAGCAGCAGCGTGTCGAACGAGCCCTCGATCTCATAGGCCGGGTCGTCCTCACGGACCGCGCGCTCGAGAACGCGGAAATCGAAGTGGTAGCCGTTGTGCGCGACGAGCGTGAGGTCGCCGCAAAACGCGCGGAACTCGGGCCACACTTCTCTGAACGAACGCTCGTTCGCTACATCCTCGTTATGAATGCCGTGCACCTCGGACGCCGACAACGGAATCTCCGACCGCGGCCTAACAAGCGTGCCGTACTCGCCAAGCAGTTGACCATCGCGCACGCGTACGGCGCCGATGTCGATGATCTCGGCGCGAGACGGATCTTTGCTCGTCGTCTCGAAGTCGATGACTGTAAATTCTCGCAGCGCGTCGAAGCCACTGTCGATTTCGAGCAGCTGCAAAGCCTTGAAGAGACCCAGCGCCAGCCCGAGCGTCGGTGTGTCGCTCGTCTGCAGATGTTCAGCTTCGCTGCCGGTTGCATCGTCTCGCCGCACGGAAAAGCCGAGTGTCGCGAGCATGCCTTCCAGAGCCACTTCGGCACCGCCGAGACGAGGAAGCGCGATCGGCCGCCGCTGCGACCTCGAGGTTTTCAATCTGTGAGCGAGCCTAACGACTTCCTCGTGCCCTGCCGGGTCGCTGATGTCGTCATGCCGCTTTTCGAGCGCCGAGTGCGCCGCCGTGACCCGCTGTGACAAAAGCTCGCGAACCAGCGGTTCGAGCTGCCTGTGAACCTGGGCCAAGCCGGCAAGGTTCCCATAACGCGCGAGCGCACGACGGATGGCTCTCCCGCGCGCGTCGCCGCGCGGCAAGTGCGAGCCGAGATAATTGAGGTACCTGTACAGGCTGTGCTTGCGCGCGCGTTCGCGCGCTTGGTCGATCAGCGAGCGCGGAAGTGAAGCGGCGAGGAACTTGTCTCGTTCGACGTCATCCTTGGGATTGCCAATTACTCGTAAGGCGGCGACCAGATAGGCGACCACTCGCTCGTCAGCGAGCGCGCGGCCGCGAGCGAGCCGGCACTTGATCCGTGCGTTGATGAGCGACGCCTCGAGGACATTGCCTATTGTGTGCTTGCGATACAGCAGCGCGACCTCGCCCCATTGGTGGCCGTTGGCTTCTTGGTCCCGGCGAATGTCGTCGACAATCCATTGCGCTTCCTCGTCATGCGTCTTGAAGGCGAGCGTCTGCACCTCGTGCGGTGTGCTTTTGTTCGCCACTTGCGGTTCGCGATCAGTGAAGAGGGATGGATTAGACGCGATCAGGCGCCGCGCGAGGGAAAAGATCTCGCGAGGACAGCGACGGTTTTCTTGGAGGTAGATGATCCTGTTGCGTGTCTTTATCGCGAATTCGTTCGTGAACCTCCAGAAGACGCGCGGATCTGCACCCGCGAAGGCATAGATCGACTGTTCGTCGTCACCAACGGCGAATACGTGATCGTGCTCGCGTGATAGCGCGTGAATGACGCGATATTGGGCGCTGCTGAGATCCTGAAACTCGTCGACGAGGTACTCACTCCAGCGCCCACGCAGCGCCGCAGCAGCGGGAACGGTCTCGAGCAGCTCGGCGGCCTTGATGACAAGCGTGTCGAAATCGACAACCTTCTGTTGGCCGAGATACTTCTCGTACTTGGCAAACAGCGCCTCGTCGTTAGGCTGAAGCTCGTGACCGCCGAGCCGGTGCCGCGAGAAGTGACCTAACAGTGATTTGTGATAGCGTCGCGCACCCTCGATGCGGCGGAGCACTTCCAGCTGATACTCCTCGTCGGCGATGCCGAAGCCGCGCTCTAGCCCGACGTGCGACCCGTATTCTCTCAGGAGCTCGGCGCAGAAGGCGTGAATCGTCCCGCGCCGGACGCCTTCGGCCCTCTGCCCCAGAAGTCGCTCCAGGCGTTGCGCGATCTCGTCCGCCGCTTTGTTCGTGAACGTGAACGCGCAGATACGCTTCGCCTCGACGCCATTTTCGATAAGGAAGCGGATGCGCTCGATGAGACAGAACGTCTTGCCCGAGCCCGGGCCAGCGAGGACGAGCGCGGGGCCGAGCGGCGCCCTGATCGCCTCGAGCTGCGACTGCGACGGCTCGTGCGTGGGCTCCACCTGCGCGTCCGAAACTCCGGCAACGTCGAGCACAGCCATACAGCGAATTTAGCGGCACGAAACGGAGTCAGGAGCCGTATTCGTGCTTCACTGCTCGATCCCTTGCGGCGGCGCGCTCTCGAAACCCTCTCAAACCGATCATGAACTGCCGACTCGCTTGTGCCCTTGCACTGCTCATCGTGGCTCCTGCACCGCTCGTCGCACAAAGCACCGACTCGGCGAGCGCGAACCTCACCGCGAAAATCGCTGCGCTCGACAGCGCGCTCTTTGCCGCGTTCAATGCATGCGACGTCTCGACGATCGAGAGCTTCTTTACGGAGGACCTCGAGTTCTATCACGACTATGCCGGCCTCGCGAAGCCACGCAGCGCGAGCATCAACACCCTCCGTGAAGAGTGTGCGGCAAAGCGCTTAGGCCGCCGAGAGCTGGTTGGCAGATTGGAAGTACATCCACTGCGCGGCTACGGCGCGATCGAGATCGGCGTGCATCGGTTCTTCGTACGCACGCCTAACGGGGAACGGCCGGGATCGACGGCGAAGTTCATTCACGTGTGGCAGAACGACGGCGGCAGGTGGAGGATTGCACGCGTGCTGAGCTTCGATCACGTGCAGTGATACCACAAGAAAGGCGAGCGCAAGGGATCACGTCCGCATGGCGCTCAGTCCAAAGACCAGCGCAGCAATCGACAGCGCGACCGTTCCGGCGGAATAGAGGAAAGCACCCGTCAAATCGCCTCGTTCGTACATAAGCACCGCGTCCAAGGAGAACGCAGAAAACGTCGTGTAGCCGCCGAGCACACCGGTGGTGAGAAACAGCGCCAAGGGCTGCGATGCCACGTTGCTACGGAAGGCGAACCAGCCCGCGATCACGCCCATCGCAAGACTGCCGGTGACATTGACCATCACTGTGCTCCAGGGGAACGTGCTGGCGCTCGTTAGGGCCAAGCGGTTCACGAAATGGCGAAGCACCCCGCCTATACCGGTGCCAATGAAAACGAACGCATAACCAGTCGCGGTGCTCATCGGTGAATGTCCTGGTGCGTGATAGAAAAACTCCTACCGGGCGCAACGAGAGCGCTGGTAGGAGTCATCAGCCTTGCGGCGGTTTTGGGGAACTCCATCCCCTTCGCTGCAAATTGTAAGAGTGTGCTTGCCTGTTTCGCAAGTCCCGTTAGGGTACTCGCCGCCTACCCGACGCCTAACGAAGGTCTGTCGCGACGAGCGCTCCGTTGCGGACTCGCGTCATGACGATCTTGCGTTCCTGGGGATCACCGCGGCCATCAAAGCGGATGGGGCCCGTGACGCCGGCATGGCCGCCGCGCTCGGCCAGGCTCGCGAGATACTCGCGCACTCCCGCGCGGTTGCCGTTCGCGCTGTACGCGGCGTCGGCCATCAGAGTCGCAGCGTCGTACGCGAGTGCAGCATAGGCGTCGGGCGCACGGCTGAACTTGCGCTCGAACGCCTCGACGAATGCGCGAGTGGCCGCATTCGGATCGGCAGCGTCGAACGGTACGCCGATGTACGCTCCCTCTGCCGCACTCGTATCGACTGCGACGCCTATCCATCCGTCGGCGCCGACGAACGTCGCAGCGAAACGCTGGCGCTGTGCCTCTCGCAAAATGGCGCGGCCAGTCGCGTCCACTCCCGCAACGAAAACGATGTCGGGACGAGCGACCTGCTCGTAGTACGCGATGTAGGGACCATAGTCTGAGGTCGCAGTGGCGATTGGATCCATGCTCACCAGTTGGCCGCTGTAGTTGCTCCGGAAGGCGTGCGCGAGGCCGCGCCCATAGCTGTCGTTCTCGTAGAGCACGGCGGCGCGATTTCCGAGACGGCTTGCATAACGCGCAAGCGTCGCGCCGGTGGACGAATCGCTCGGAATCGTGCGGAAGGCCCAGCGCGAGACCCCACTCAGATCGGGTGAGCTCGCAGATGGTGAGATCGCGGCGAGCTTCCCGTCATAAATCGGGGCCGCGAACAGCATTGGCTCAGAATTGAGATGCCCGAGTACGCCAACCACGTTGGTGTTGGCCACGAACTGCGACGCAACCCGGACTGCGGCCGTTGCCGAACCGCTGTCATCAAGTAACAGCAGCGAGAGGGAACGCCCTCGTGCGAGCGGGCGCGATTTGGAGTGCTCGATGGCTAACTCCAGTCCCCACCGCGTCATTTCGGTGTTGCTGTCCGTCCATGCGCCGGCTGCCCCGAGCACGAGCTCGCGGTCCCCTCCACACCCAAGCGTCGCAGCAATGAGGAGGAGGGCAGCTCCATTCGTCAGCGGGCGACGGCTCCCGGTAGCGTGCAGCACGACTTCCTTACGAGTCAGCTGTGCCGCGGGTCACGCACTGCGACGCTAGCGACGGCCGCGATCAGGTCGCCTGGAATTCGTTCAGCACTTCCGGCGGGCCGATCTTCTGGAGCAGGCTCCGGAACCTCGGCGTTGAACGCAACACGTCCAGCGCGGGCTCTCGTCCGATCAACATCATCCAGCCAACACGCTCCTCGTACGCGCGCTCGAGATAGTCAAGCGCAGTACTTTCTTCGCCGAGGTGCGCGTACGCCATCGCCAGTCCCATCGGCCAAATGAACTCGCTCGCCTCACGCGTTTTAAGATCGCCAAGGATGGCATACGCCTCGCCGCTTTCACCCGCAACAGCAAGGGCGTAGGCGAGCATAACGAGATACAGCGTAGCCCCGGGAGCGAGCGTGACAGCGTCTCTGAAGGCCGCGACGGCCTCCTCTTCGTGGCCACTCTGCGCGCATACGAGGCCGTG
Source organism: Gemmatimonadaceae bacterium (assembly GCA_036003845.1). Classification (GTDB taxonomy): domain Bacteria; phylum Gemmatimonadota; class Gemmatimonadetes; order Gemmatimonadales; family Gemmatimonadaceae; genus DASYRX01. The sequence goes on from DASYRX010000021.1 coordinate 15,591, forward strand.
CGAGAATGCGCCGTGGGCCGATGTCGGTTCCAATTCACGCAGACTGCGACTATCTGCGACAGCCTGCTCCATCTTTCCGGCGAGATAGAGAATCCAGGTCGCGTTACCGCGAACTACCATCGCACTCGGATCGAGCTGGCAGGCGAGATCGGCTTGGTCAACGGACTCGTCGAAGCGGCCGACTGCGGACAGATACATCGCGTTGTAGAGCCGAATCAGCGACGAGCTTGGATTCAACTCGATGGCGCGCGCGAGCGCTGCCGCCGCTTCGTTCCACTTGTACTCGTAAAACATTCGGTACAGCGCGACGACGACAAATGCCTCCGCGCTGTTTGGATCGAGCTCGAGTGCCTTGCTCCCAAGCTTGAAGCCCTCGGGGAGCATGTCGTGCGGTCGGATCCCCCAATAACCAAGTCCGAGATAGAACTGGGCCTCAGCGAGTGAGGCGTACGCGCGCGCGAAGTTCGGATCGCGTGCGATGGCCTTGCGCATGTAGTCCGATGCTTTGGAGAAGTCTTCTGGCGTAACCTTGTTGTAGTGATGCCTGCCGAGCAGGAAGAGGTTGTACGCCTCCATGTCGTCGGTCGGCTTCTTGGCGAGCCGTGAGCGATCGGTTGCGCTGAGCTGCGCGTGCAGCTTCTCGGCGATCCGCTCCGCCACCTCGAGCTGAATCGCGAAGATATCGCTCATATCACGATCGTACGTGTCGGCCCAGAGGTGATCGTCGGTCTGCGCGTCGATGAGCTGCGCCACGATGCGGACTTTATTGCCGGCGCGCCTAACGCTGCCCTCGAGGATATGCGAGACGCCCAGCTCACGTCCGATCTCGCGCAGGCTTTGCGAGTGCTTCTTGAAGCGCATCGTCGACGTGCGCGACATGACCCTGAGGCCGCGGATCTTCGAGAGCTGCGTGATGATGTCTTCGGTCATGCCGTCCGAGAAATACTCGTTCTCCGGATCGGCGCTCATGTTGTCGAAAGGCAAGACCGCGACGAAGCGTTGCGGCTTGGCGCCGCGAGCGCTGCCGACGACGACTGGCGCGTCGATGGGCCCTGAGATGTGCACGGCGCGCGGTTCTTCCAGCGCCGTCGCAAAATCGGCGGCAGTCGCGAAGCGCTGCGCCGGATCTTTGGCGAGCGCCTTCATGATGGCGTCGCTCACGGCCGACGGCACCTCATCGCGCACGGCTCGCACGTTAGGCGCCGGCTCGGTGGCGTGCCGGATCATGATCGCGTGCGCGCTCATGCCGGTGAATGGCGGCCTCCCGGCGAGCATCTCGTACACAACGCATCCCAGCGAGTACACGTCGCTGCGGCCGTCGAGCTCCCGCTCGGCGCTAATCTGTTCGGGGCTCATGTAGGCTGGCGTCCCGATCGCGACGCCGAAAGTCGTTAGGGCGGCGCTGGATGCGGCGGCCTTGATGGCTCGCGCGATGCCGAAGTCAGTCACGAGCGCGTGGCCGTCGTGCGCGAGGATGTTGTCGGGCTTCATGTCGCGATGCACGATGCCGCGCCGGTGAGCGTAATCCAGCGCGCGCGCCACTTCACGCGAGAGGCTAACTGCCTCGTCCACGGGCAGTCGCCAATCGTTCACGAGACGAGCGCGGAGTGACTCGCCTTCGACAAATGGCATCGTGTAATACAGAATGCCGCGCGTTTCCCCTGCGCTCAGGAGCGGCACGATGTGTGGATGCAGCAGCGACGCCGCTAGCTGAATCTCACGCCGAAAGCGTTCGATGCTACAGCCGACGCTCATCTCAGGCGGAAGCACTTTGAGCACAACTCGGCGTCCTAACGCGGATTCCTGAGCCAGGAATACGCGACTCATTCCGCCACCGCCAAGCTCGCGCTCGACGACGTAGATGCCCGCGAGCGCTTCCTGCAACTGCTCGCGTAGCTCGTCAGCCTGTGCGCGCCCCGTTGTCAAAATGCAAAGCCGCTTTTGAGATAGAAGCCGGTGCGTTCGCGGCCGCGCGCGAAACTCATGCTCACTGTGTGAGTTCGAGTGATCGGCGCAATCCAGATTCCGCCGCCGATGCCGTTATGCATTTCGTCCGAGCTCTCGCCATCCATTATGACTTTTCCGACGTCGGCGAAGCCAAGGATGCCGATATCGGCCGGCACGAGGATGCCGAGCTTTCCAAGACGCACGCGAAGCTCGCTGCTGCCGTAGATCGCGGAGCGTCCGGCGAAGCGCTGTTCGTCCCAGCCACGCAGCGTACGGCTGCCGCCGAGAAATGCTGCGTTGTGGAACGGGAACGTCCCCCAGATGTGCTGGCCACCAGCGCGGAACGCGAGTGTCGGCGCGAAGTATCCGCGGGCACTGAGATAGGTCGATGCCTCCACCTGCCCTTCTCCAAACGTGCTCTCAACGTCCCAGACCGCGGGATACAGCGCGCCTCGCGCTGTGAGACGCACGCCCTTTGTGGGGGCGCTCGCCAAATCGGTGTGGTCCACAGATAGGCCGAGACGAGCACCGACCTCGCCGAAGCTCCCGATCCCGTACGGCCGCTGCGCGGCCACGAGCGTATGCGTCCCAGCGCCGTCGCGTGTCTCCGTGAATTGCGCGACGCCACCTAACGACCACGTGACGTGCTTGCCCGATGGTATCACCCACGCCGGCTCCGCGCGAAACAGGTTCTGGAAGACGCGATAGTAGGACGTGCCGCTGTCGGACCGCGTTTCGTTGCCGAAGCCGTGGAAGCGAATCAGCTCGATGCCGGACGTCAGCAGCTGGAGGTCGAGATACTTCCGCGAGTTCATCGGCCTGAAAATGCCGTCGTACGTTAGGCGTGGCCGTCGCTCGTTGATCGATGCATCGAACCGGATCAGCGAACGCGATGAATACGGGTTCCTGCGAAAGCCGTAGCGATAATGTGTGTAACTGACGCTGGCGAGGACGCCGACCGTCGGTGAGTACGTGACCGCCCGCTGCATGAACGTCCATGTCCCCCAGTCTCGCAGCGTATGCTGTACCATATCAGTGCCTGGCGGGCGGTATGCGCTGCGGTCGATCGCGGTGTTGCCCTGGCCCACGACACGATCAGTGCCCGTTGAATCGTAGACTCGCAGTGCGGCGTCGCCGCCGGGGATCGAATCCACGACTGTTTCGTCGCCGTCACCGCCAATGATACGGATCTTGATGTCGTTACTCCGGGCACCGCGCACGATCGCGCGGTCATTCCCGGCATTCAGGAATACACGGACCTCGCGCGTGTCCGCAGGATCGAACCGGCGCTGCTTGTATGGGTTGGTATCACCCGACTCTAACGATCGGGCATCGAGGAACGCGACGTGCACCGATCCATCCGGCGAGCGCGTGATCGCCGCGACATCGGCATCGTCGGTCGACCGGAAGTCGACTTCGCTCGCCAGTACGCGATAGAAACCGCGCGCGGCCGCCGGGAGCGCTTGTCGCCGGCTGATCAAGTCGTCGCGCAGTCGACGGCCGTCCAGCCGCACGAAGGCAGTCGGCATCGCCGCAATCGCGCTGTCGATCGCAGCGTCGCTGAGTTGAGCTTGCAGCGCTTTCGTCACCGAGTCCCAAGCGGGCCATTCCAGCTCGGACAGCAGCAGGCGATCGATCTCGCGCGCGTTCCAGTTGAGCCAGACCATGTCCGGATAGCGTTTGGAAAACGTGACGAGCTGCGGCACCGCTCCGCGAACAATCCACGGCCCGAGCCCTTCGAACCTCGCGAACGGCATGTCCCTGTCGCGCGGAATCGGCTCCCATGGCGCGTTAGGCGAGATTGAGAAGCGACCCCAGCGCCACTGGTCCCGGTGTCTGTCGCGGTCGCCTACCCACACATCGAACATGCGAGCGGCGAGAAAGGCTCGCGCGTCGACAACCGTCTTGTGATCGCTGCGCATACGCTCGAACAACCGCTCGGAGCTGATCACGTTCGTAGCGCCAGGCGATATCGGCGTCTCGTCGAAGTCGCTGTCCGGCCGTTCTTCGAAAGTGCCCAGGACGCCCGCAAAATCGGCGCGATATTCACCCAGCGCCGGATCGTTAGGCATCACGACCAGCCGCGGACGGGGATGGTGCAGTCCAGTCGCGTCTAGAAGCCCGCTGACCACGAGCGGCGCGCCTGGGTGGTAGCCCGCCACCTGATCCTGCGCGATGTCGCGCACGAGGGTTTCCTTGAGCTCGGGCGGCAGGCCGCGCGTGAAGTCCTTCTCCAACGGACGGAAGACGTATTCGCGGCCGTCGGCGCCGGCGAAGCGCAGCGATATCGTCTGCGCGCTCCCGCCGCGCTGCGTCGGACGCAGGCCGCCGGCGACGGTGCGCAGGTCGAGCACCTCGACTTCGATTGGCGCCGTCCAGAGTGCTCTGTAATCCGCGCCGAGGATGAACTCGTGCAGCCATCCGGCGTGATACTTGGCCCCTGCAACGACCGTGACAGTGCGGACTCCCGTTCTTCCCGAATCGGGACGCGACGACTGCGCATCCACGGCCGCGGCGTACAGAGTTAGCGACAGCGCGGCACTGCGCTGCAACCCGGCACGCCGGAGGATTCCTAACGAGTTCATGTTAGCGCGCCTTGTGGTAGCACGTGATCGACGCGCGTGCGTTCCCGCCTTCGTCGCCGATCACGAGAACCGAGTCGCCGAGCAGCGTGAGTCCTTCGGGCTGCGGGTGCAGCTGCCGGCGCAGCGAGCGGGCGGCGATGAAGGATCCCTTGGCCGTCACCTCGACCAGGGC
>DASYRX010000022.1:0-3607 GCA_036003845.1 Gemmatimonadaceae bacterium
GCTATATTGCGCCTAACAGCAACCGGCGAGCTCGCCCATGCAGCGGTACGGTGATGTGAGCGGTCATTCCGGCGTGACCGCGTACGAGCTCTTGCCCGACGGCATCAAGGTCCAATTCGTCAATGGACCGACGTACCTCTATACCTACGATAGTGCCGGCGCGGCGAGTATCGAGCAGATGAAGGAAGCCGCGAGGGCGGGCCATGGTCTCGCGACGTTCATCAGCCAGTGCGTGCGTGGCCGCTATGCCGAGCGCCTGAAATAGATCAGGTCAAAAGCTTTACCACAGGGCGGACTCCGCGCTCTCGGCGGTAAAAGTTGTTGTTCTTGATCTTATTGCGCCGGCTGAGCGAAACTGCGCGCCGCCTTCCCACATCCAACCCAGGGCCTAGGCTGCCCGTTAGGCCCCGGCGGCAGCATCGACTGCTCGCGTGACGTCTTCTCCGGATCCTCCGACGCCGCATATACCATCATCGCCGCGAACGTCGCGTTCTGCTTCAAATCATCGAAGACGATCTTGTCGTACGTGTCACGATTCGTATGCCACGTGTACTGGCGATACTCCGGATAGCTCGACTGGAAGCGAAATGCCGGAGCCGGACGACATATAAACGATGTGTGGTCGCTTCCCATGTTTTGCTGCGTCCCAGGCGCCTGGAACCTAACGCTGTCAGTCAGCTCGCCCGGCAGCTGCGCGAACCATTTCGCCAGGTTCGCGCCCGCCTTGAGGAACCCGCTCGCTTCGAGATACTCGATGCGCCACGTTCCGTTGTCCTGATTGAAAAGCGCCTGCATCCCGGCGATCACATCCGGATGGTCCTCGGCGAACGAGCGCGACCCGATCGTCCCCTGCTCTTCACCGCCCCAGTGTCCAACCAGAATAGTGCGCTTGGGCTTGGGATAGGCTGTCTTCAAGATGCGCATCGCCTCGAGCATCATGATCGTCCCCGTGCCGTTGTCTGTGGCCCCCTGCGCGCCGGCCCAACTGTCCAGGTGCGCCGAGAGCATCACGTATTCGTTAGGCTTCTCCGTGCCCGGGATTTCGGCGATGACGTTGAACATCGGGACTTCCTGCGGAGTCGCCTGAGCGTCGGCCGTGAAGCGGATGCGTGGGCCCTGATTGTTGCTCGCTAAGCGGTGCAGGATCCCGTAGTCTTCGCACGAGATGTCGAATGCCGGAACCTTGTCAGACTGCGCCGCGAAGATCTTGTTCACACCCCAACCGTTGGACCACAGCGACGATCCGAGTCCAACGGCGCCGGCCTCCTCCAGTCGCGCGAAGACTGAGCGGGCAGCCTGCTGCTGCGATTGTGCGGTGGCCGAAGCGAGAGCGCGCAGCTGCGCGTTGGCCCGCTGCTGAATCTCCTGGCGTCGCTGATTGATCCGCGTGACTGTCGCCGCGCGCGCATTCGTCTCCAACTCGTGAGGCGCTCGGCACATGATCTCAGGTGGCGATATCAGAACGAACTTGCCGCGGATCGTGCCTAACCACTGAGTCGCTGCGGCGGCATCCGCGAGCGGCGGGATGATGGCGACGTCGGCGTCGACAGTCTTGCCGCTGGTGCCGACACTCCACGCGAGCAATTCAACGTCGAGCGCTTGGACGCGCGGCGCTGTCAGCGACATGTGGAAGTCGCCAGCGCGCCAGCCGCGCCACGTGCCGTATCGGTCGCGGCGGACTTTGACGCCCCAATCATTATATGTCTTCTCGAGCCACTCGACGGCGGACTGGAATCCTGGCGTACCCGACAGGCGCGGTCCGATGGAGTCGATAAGGACCTGCGCGAGACGCTCGGTCTGCGAAGAGTCCATCCCAAGTCGCCACATACGCTTGATGACCTGGTCGTCGCTGCGGAATGCTTGGGATTCAGCGAGCGTCGGCAGCGCGATGCCCGCAATAATCGTTAGGCGAAGAAAACGGGATTGCATTGATGAGTGCGTTGATTGGGTGTGTTACGCCGCCCGAAGTGGAGCGAGATCGCGTGTAAGCGGCGGAATGCCAAGAGAGCTTACTCACGGAGTCGACCGCTGTGAAGTCACGGTCGGCCATACGCTTGTAGAGGTAAGGATGGGGCTCGAGCTCCCGTTTCCACCACGACGGTCACTTGGTCACTGCGCGCCTTAATTAGGCCGCAAACTGACCTGGGGTCGTCATCGGGCCGTCAGCTGCGTTCGCTCGTTAGGCCAGCCGCGAACGCGGACTTCAAAGTGCTGAGCTGCTGCAGGCCCTCTACTACGAGATCTGGCTCGCCGCGCGGCGCGCGGAGAGAACGTCGCGAACCCGTGCGGCGAATGCCGCTGCGTCCGTCGCGGTCGTGCAGGCTTCGACGGCGCCCAGCTCGAGACCCCAGGCCAGTAAGGCGGAATCCGTCTGCTCTGTGTAGATGAACACCGCGGCGGCATCACTGTCAGCGCGCATGCTCTGCAGCAGACCGAACCCGTCGAGGCGCGGGACCGCCACCTCCGTGACCACGGCGTCGGGACGCAGCCGCCGCGCGTAGGCCAGCGCCGATTCGCCGTCGGCGGCTTCAATCACTCCCAGCCCTTGAGCTTCGAGCGCCAGACGCAGCGATCGTCGGGTGTCGCGCATTTCGTGGACAACGAGTACGCGCTTCGCCTCTTTGCCCGGTATGTGAGCAGACGCGAGCTGCGACGGCGGCGCCGCGTTAGGCGACGCGGCGCTACTCGTCGCCTTGTGCTTCGGTCGCATCTCGCGCAGCAGTTGATCGATGGCGGTCTGCGATGCCGCCGCATCCGTGGTCGGCGCCGAGACGTTGTCCAGGAGCTCGTGCAGCGACGTCGTGCCCGCGAGCACGCGGTTGATGCCTGCGCCCCATAGCGTGTGCATCCCGCCCTGGCGGGCGAGATCTTCCAGCTCCGAGCGATTGGCTTTACGTGCGATCGCGCGCTGGATCTCAGGAGTAACGACCAGCACCTCCGGCACAACCATTCGCCCGCGGTACCCGGTTCCTCGGCAGGCCGCGCAGCCCACTGGTTTCCGCAGCTTGTCCGTTCGCTTTCCTGTCAGAAGCACCTGCTGCTCCGCCGGAAGCTCGCTCGCTGCGACAGGGATGGAGCATTCGGAACATAACCGCCTAACAAGTCGTTGAGCGACGATGCCCTTGAGCGCGCCGGAGAGGGCGCTCAGATCGGCTCCAATGTCGGCAAGGCGCCCAACCGCGGATGGCGCATCATTCGTGTGCAGCGTCGACAGCACGAGGTGGCCGGTCATGCTCGCCTTGATCGCAATCCCCGCCGTCTCTGCATCGCGGATCTCGCCGACCAGTACGACGTCGGGATCCTGCCGCAGAATCGAGCGCAGCGCGGCCGCAAACGTTAGGCCGGCCTTGTCCTGCACCTGAACCTGATTCACTCCCTCGAGCCGATACTCGATCGGGTCCTCGACAGTGACGAGGTTCGTCTGCGTCGATTTGATCTGGTGGAGCGCCGCATACAGCGTTGTGGTCTTTCCGCAACCCGTCGGCCCTGTCACCAGCAGCATCCCTTCAGAGGCTCCCAGTAACTGATCCAGACGGTAGCGCTCTGCCGGTGTAAAGCCTAACGCGCCGAGGTTGAACTCTGTCGAGATCGCGTCGAGTATGCGGAT
>DASYRX010000023.1:0-3116 GCA_036003845.1 Gemmatimonadaceae bacterium
ACGCTCGGCGGCTACAGCACCATCTGGCTCGCGCGGGCGCTGCCTAACGAAGGCCGGCTGGTCACCTTGGAATACGATCCAAAGCACGCCGATGTTGCGCGTGCAAACATCGCACGCGCGGGACTGTCCGAGCGAGTCGACGTCCGAATCGGTCGCGCGCTCGACACACTCCCGGGAATCGCAGCTGAAGGCGCCGAGCCATTCGACTTCATTTTCATCGACGCCGACAAGCAAGGTTACGTGGACTATCTCGACTGGTCGCTGCAGCTCTCGCGGCGCGGCACGCTGATCGTCGCCGACAATGTGATTCGAGATGGCAAGGTACTGGATGCCAATAGCGAGGACTCACTCGTGCAGGGCGTGCGGCATTTCAACGAAGTGTTGTCCGCCGAGCCTCGCGTGATCGCGACGGCGTTTCAGTCCGTGGGGGCGAAGGGGCACGACGGAATGGCGATCGCTCTCGTGATTGACGCATCGCGGAGCGACTCGGCGCAACGTGCGCAGATGCCCGCCTAATGACGCCGACCGACATCCTCACGGAACTCCGCAGCGGAAAGCACGAGTCGCTCGACCGGCTCGTTCCACTCGTGTATGGGGAGCTGCGCGCCATCGCCCATCGTCAGCTGGCCGCGAGGGTCGCTTCGGCACGCTGCAAACCACCGCGCTCGTGCACGAAGCCTACCTCAAGCTCGTGGACCAGTCGCGCGCGAAGGCACCTTCGCCGCACGCAGCGGCGAGAACCACGACGGCTACACCGAAGTACGACAGCGGCCCGCGACCCAATGATGCCATCCCTCCTCCCTCGTTGTGTCCCTGGCCCTCGGAGTCAATAACGAAAACTGGGAGTCAGATCTGACATTTGTGTGCCAAGTGATCGCGCGCAAACGCCCGGTCCGAGGACGGGAGCACGTCGAACTGATTTTGGGATACTACGCGGCTAGAACCGGAAGGTCTCGGCGCGCATTCGCGCGCTCGATCACAGCGCCGCCTAACACGCGCTCGCCTACGTACAGCACGAGCGACTGCCCGGGCGTAATCGCGGCGACAGGCTCCTCCAGCGCGATCTCGATCTCTCCGTCATCGACGCGCACCAGCTCACCAGCGACAGCCGGCGCACGATGCCGCACTTGCACCTGCACGCGCGCGCCTAACGCGGGCGCGGTCGCCAGCCAGTTCACTTCGCGGGCGACCACGCCGCGCCCCAACAGCTCCTCGCGCGGCCCGATAACCACGGCACGATCCACGGGACGGATGGCCACGACATACATCGGCTGCGTAAAGCCGCCGGGCAACCCGCGCCGCTGGCCGATCGTGAAACGCGCATATCCATGATGCTCGCCGACGGTTCGCCCGTCGCTGAGCATGATCGGTCCGGTCGCCAGCGCCGGCGTGCCGGCGCCGAGCCGGCGGGCGATGACCTTGCTGTGATCGCCGTCAGGCACGAAGCAGATATCCTGGCTCTCCACCTTCTCGGCGATGACCTCGAGGCCTAACGCGTGCGCGCGCTGGCGCGTCTCCGGCTTGGTCAATCCGCCCACGGGCAACAGCATGCGCTGTAGCACCGCACGATCGATCCCCCAAAGGAAATACGACTGATCCTTCGTGTGATCGCGCCCGCGATGCAACGCGCCGTTCAGGACGCGCGCATAGTGGCCCGTCGCGACGAAGTCGGCGTCGATGGCGTCAGCCTTTTTCACGAGATCGCGAAACTTCGTGAACGTGTTGCAGCGCACGCATGGAATCGGCGTACGGCCGCGCACATACTCGCCGACAAAGTCATCCACGACGTCGTGGCCAAAGTTGCGCTCGAGATTCAGCACGTAATGCGCGATGCCTAACTGCTGGCACACACGCCGCGCGTCGTTGATGGAGTCGAGCGAGCAGCAGGGGCGGTCGGGAACGTCCTCGCCATAGCAGAAGAGCTTCATCGTCGCGCCAACGACGTCGTAACCCTGTTCCACGAGCAAGGCCGCGGCGACAGAGGAGTCCACGCCGCCGCTCATCGCGACGAGCACGCGCGTCATGGTTGGCCTGCGAGGCGTCGCGCCTTCTGAATCAGGGCGGGGAACAGCTCGGCGACGCGCGTCATGTCTTCGTCACTCGTTAGGCTGCCCAGGCTCATGCGGATCGCCGACGTGGCAATCTCCGGTCGCACGCCCATCGCGCTCAGCACGTGCGACGGCGACACACTCCCGCTCTGACACGCCGAGCCGGCCGAACAGGCCACGCCCTGGAGATCCAGTGCCATCAGCATCGACTCCGAGTCGGTGCCGGCGACCGAGATATTGAGGATATGCGGCGCACGCTGCGCACCGCGGCCATGCACAACCGCGTCTGGAATGCGCTCGAGCAGCGCGGCCTCCAGCCGGCTACGCAGCTGCTCGAGCCGCGTACACTCAGCCTCGCGCTCCTCTACAGCCAATTCGGCGGCGCGCGCGAGACCAACGGCGAACGCGACGTTCTCCGTCCCCGGACGCCGGCCGCGATCCTGCTCACCCCCGTGCATCAGCGGATCGATGCGCACGCCGCGCCTAACGAACAGCGCACCAATGCCCTTGGGGGCGCCAATCTTGTGACCCGAAATCGTGAGGAGATCGATCGGCAGCTTGGAAAGGTCGATGGCGATCTTGCCGAACGCCTGCACGGCATCGGTGTGGAAAACGGCGCCGTGCTCCTTTGCCCGCGCGGCGAGCTCCGGAACCGGCTGCACCACGCCGATCTCGTTGTTCACCCACATCACACTCACGACGCCGACTCGCGCGTCGACCTTGGCGTCGTACGACGCACGGTCGACAACGCCGTGCTCGTTCACGTCGACGATGCGCTCCTCGCCACCCTCCGCCGCGACGCGATGGCTCGTCGCGAGCACCGCCTTGTGTTCTATTGGAGTCGTGACTAGGGCGCTGCGCTCACCACGCGTCGCGCGCCAGGCGCCGAGTACGGCGAGGTTGTCGGCCTCGGTGCCGCACGAGGTGAACACGATTTCGTCAACGCGCGCGCCTAACGTGCGGGCCAAACGCTCGCGCGCCTCGTCGAGGGCCGTGCGCGCGTCGCGCCCCCAGCGATGCACGCTGGAGGGATTGCCGAAACGAGGGCCAAAAAAGGGCGTCATCGCC
>DASYRX010000024.1:0-6700 GCA_036003845.1 Gemmatimonadaceae bacterium
GGAGAGTATTAACTCGATTTCCCCCACGGCTCGTCCGCCGTCGGACCGTAGATAGACGGCACAGGAACATCGAGCAGACGCAAATAGACCGTCAGCTGGCCACGATGGTGCACCAGGTGATTGATGTGCTGCCGCACAATCGTCCCGCGAGGTGCCGTTAGCAGGACTACTTGCTCTCCCATCTTGAGCGACCAATTCACATCAAAGTCGCTGTCCTTCGCCGCAGCGATCGCCTGACGCGCCTCCTTCACGAGCTTATCGAACTGCGCGACCAGCGACTCCGTCGCTTGAAAGCTGTAGCCGCCACCACCTTTGAGATCGAGTTCCGTTTGCGTCACCGCGTTTACAAGCCAGCCCGGCATCGTCGCGACGAGCTGCGCGAGGTGGCCTAACGCGAACGACTTGGGATGCGGCTTCCACTGACCCTTGTCGCCTGGAACGCGTTCGAGCACGCGACGGGTCGTCGCCATTTCCGTATCGAACTCCGGCAGAAGTGTCTCAGCGATCGTCATTGCTATCTCGGTGGACGTGGGCCCGGCAAAATACGCGAGCTGTGGCGACACTAGAAGCCGTGCGGGTGAATCAGCGCCGCGGGAGGGCGAAGGCGACTATAGCGTCGCCGGCGCCGAAGAAACCGCCGCCGCCTGCTGCGATGGCTACGAACTGGCGGCCACCGGCCTCGTACGTCATCGGTGTCGCTTTACCGCTCGTCGGTAGCGCGCCGTTCCAGAGAAGCCTTCCTGTTTCGATGTCGAAGGCGTGCAGTGCCGGATCCAACGTCGCGCCGATGAAGACGAGCCCGCTCGCCGTTACAATAGGCCCGCCGAGATTTGGCGAGCCCCAGTCGGGAGGCGGAGGCGGAGCGCCTTGCCGCGGGAAGGTGCCTAACGGGGCAGTCCACAGAATGCCGCCGGTGCGGAGACTGACCGCCACGAGCGCGCCGAACGGCGGTGGCGTGCAGGGAAGTCCACTCGGCGAGCGCAAGATGCGGCGACGCATAACGAATCCAGTGCCGTTCATCGTCGTGTATTGATAATCGGCGCCGGTTCGGTCCGATTCGCGCTGCGCCGCTGCGCGGTCGAATCCCTGAGCGGGAATGAGCTGCACCATCGCCGCGAGGCGATTGACAGGGATGACTGCAATGCCGCGAGCAGCGTCGGCTGCGGTTCCGCCCCAATGTGCACCCCCGATGTTCGATGGGACGACGAGCGTGCCCTCCAGACTTGGCGGCGTGAAAATCCCTTCGTTGCGCAAACCTGCCATCATTGCACGACACGCGTCGCGATCTTCGGTAGTGGCTCCCAGGCGTCGTCCGCGCTCCAACGATGCGGACTGAGTGGCGGTGTGACAGTCGTGAATGGCTGCGTGGGCCACGCTTCTTCTCCGGTCACCATGCTACGAGGCACCGGTCGCTCTTCGACGCCAAAAATCGGCGCTCCCGTCTCGCGATTGAGGATGAAGAGTTGGCCCGTCTTGTTGCCTTGCAACAGGGCGGGAATGCGCGCGCCGTTCCTAACGATTGCGACGAGCGCCGGGGGCGATGCGTTGTCGTAATCCCAAAGGTCATGATGCACGACCTGGAAGTGCCAGACGACTTTCCCGGTCGAGGCGCGTAGCGCGACGATGGAGTTGGCGTATCGGTTCGCGCCGAGTCGACGTCCGCCAAAGTAGTCCGGCGCTGGACTGGACGTCGGAACAAAGACGAGATCGCCCGCGCTGTCGGCCGCGATGATGGACCAGACGTTGGCCGCGCCCGTGCGCACGGCGCTGGTGTCGCGCCACGTCGCGTACGCTGGATCGTTAGGGTCCTGCGGAATTGGATCCCAGGTCCATTTGAGCGCGCCACTACGGGCATTGAACGCGCGCACTTCGCCGCTCGCGGGTGCAAGGCTGGTGTTGTCGCCGATTGCGCTGCCGGTAATCACGAGGTCGCGCACGATGGCCGGTGGTGACGTCACCTCATACGCCGGGAATTCGAAAGGTCTGACGCGCAGGCCTTGTCTCAAGTCGACGGTACCGCTGTCGCCGAAGTCGCGGCACGGTGTTCCCGAGGCGGCATCCAGCGCGATGAGCCGAGCATCTATCGTACCTATATAGATGCGGCGGCGACACGGAGCGCCTCGCTTGGCGCGGACGTCGAGCCACGTCGACACGCCGCGGTTCACAAAGTCGCCGTACCCACGCTGCGGATTGACCTTGGAGTCGAAGCGCCAGCGTTCCTTGCCCGTGGCGGGATCGAGCGCGATGACTTTGCCTAACGGGGTCCCGATGTACATCGTTCCGTCGACAACGAGCGGGGTGACTTCCAGCGACGGTTCGGGCCCACGCGTCGGCTTGATTCCCGTTTCCCCTGTGTGAAACGTCCACGCCACTTCAAGCCGAGTGACGTTCTCGCGTGTGATCTGCGTGAGCGGTGATGAGCGTGCGCCGCCGGCGTCGCGTCCGTAGTACGGCCAGTCGCCCGACACTCGCTGTGCGGCGAGCGGCCAGGCAAGCAGAACCCCCGCAACGACCGCCCTAACGACTGTCCGAGTCATCCCATGTATCGACCCACGGCCATCGCGGCGACGGCGAGTATCAGCACGACGGCAACGACCTTTGCAGTCTGCGCGCCGCGCAGCCGCAGGGCGGCGGCCTCTGCGAGCTTGGCTGCACGGTCGTCTGGTGCTGCAGACGCCGCCGCCTGGGAGAGCGCCGCGGCTTTGAGCATCGAGGGTCGCATGATGGCAACGCCCAGCGCGAACGCGACGAGCGCGGCAACCGCGCCAAGGCCGTAGGTCATGCCGACGGACGAACGCATGTACGCTGATTGAAAGCCGACTGACGCGCGCCAGTACAGCCAGATGCCGGATAGGATCGTTAGGCCGGCTACGGGCGGCAGAACGTCGAGGAACCGGCGCTTGGCCAAGCCCGCCGCGACCTTCATCCCGTCTGGTCCGGCTTCGAGCATCGACGGCATGAGGAAGAACGCATTGAAGATCATCGTCCCGACCCAGAAAGCACCAAGCACGATGTGTACGAGCCGTAAGGTGATGAGTAGGAGGTCCATGGTATCGAATCAGTGATGGGAACGCCGCATGCCGCGCCTAACGCGTTTCCGCCGCCCGACTCGGCGTGTGGAAAAGCCTTAGCTTGCGGCCGATTATCGCGGATTCACGCGGCAAGAAACAACGCCTAGGATCCGCGTTGACCCGCGTATATCCGCGGCAAAACTACTTCCTGCGCGTCGCGCGCTCCATCACCCAGTACACAAAAGTTGGCATGTACTCCGGCGTGACGACTCGGCGCAGTACGCGGCCGGCCCCCGCTTGCAGTACCCCATGAGCCGTGGTTGCTGCGAACAGCACGACGGCAGTTGCGAAAAGCGCACGGCTTCTCATTGTTTCGCGCGGCGAAGTTGATAAGCATTGCGAGTTAGATTGGATACGGTGCCGACCAAGTGGGCTGGGGTAGCGTCGTGCTGCCGCGTCACCGTGACGTCCACTCCGGAGAATCGTGCATGGCCGACCGAATACCGCGTCGTGTGAGGTGGGGGCGCCTTCTCGTGACGATCGCCGTGCTCGGCTTCGTCGCGTATGCCAGCACGTTCGTTTTCGACTATGGCGCCATTTCCTGGCGCAGCGATCCGCTCGTTAGGACCGATGTTGGGCGGCTCCTGCCAGCACGCGTCGAGCGCGTCGCGGCGGTGCCCGACGTTGCGCAGCTGCAGACCATTCTGCGCGACGCGCGCGAGCGCGGGCTCAAAGCCTCCATGTCGGGAAGTCGCCATAGTCAAGGCGGTCATACGTACACGCCGGGCGGCGTCGTCCTGGACATGCGCGCCTTCAACCGTGTGCGTAGCATCGATACGACGGCCCTAACGATTACAGTCGAGAGTGGGGCCACGTGGGACGAAGTCCAGCGCGCCATTGCGCCGCACCGTCTCGCGATCAAGGTCATGCAGTCGTCCAACATTTTCACGGTTGGAGGCACGCTCAGCGCCAATGCGCACGGGCGCGACATCGACGTCACGCAGGTCGTCGAGATCGTGGACAGTTTCCATTTGCTGCTCGCGAGCGGCGAGGTCGTCACCGTCAGCCGCACGTTGAATCCCGAGCTTTTCTCGCTCGTGATCGGCGGGTATGGCATGTATGGCGTCATTCTCGATGTCACCTTGCGAGTCACGCGCGACGAGCTGTACGAGCAGCGCGCCGTATCGATCGACTATAAAGAGTTCCCGCGCTACTTCTTCGAGACGGTGAAGCGCGACTCCGCGGTCGTGTTCATGCTCGCGCGACCATCCATCGACCCCAAACCGGCGTCCTTTCTGCGCGAAATCGTCGTCGCGACGTGGCGGCACGCTCCACCTGGAACCGCGGGGGAATTCACGCTGACGGAAGAAGCCCACGTTAGGCGCGATCGCTTCTTCTTCGGCCTGTCACGCAAGTTCGACTGGGCCAAATCGCTGCGCTGGCGTTTGCAAACAAGGGTGGAATTGGGCGCCGGCAGCGCGCGGATCGTTTCGCGCAACAACTCCATGCGCCCACCGCTCGCGCCCCTGGAGTTTCTCGACTATCACTCCTCACGCGACACGGACATCATCCAGGAGTATTACATACCTGTCGACAACTTCGTCCCGTTCATGGATCGCTTTCGAGAGATCCTGATCGCGGGCAAGATGAATGTGCTCAGCTCGACCGTGCGCTACGTGACACCTAACGCCACACCAGTCCTGGCATACGCGCCGGGGAAACCGGTTTTCGCCATCATCCAGATGAGCAACGTCGGCCTCTCCGCCGATGCCCAGGCGCACGCGGAGTCGGTGACCCAACAGCTCGTCGACGCTGCCATTCAGTACGGCGGCACGTACTACCTGACCTATCAGCTGTATCCAACGCCTGCGCAGCTGCACCGCGCCTACCCCCGAGCCGCGTTTGCATTCGAGCGCAAACGCTTCTACGATCCTAACGAGATGTTTTCGAGCCAGTTCTACCAAAAGTATGGTCACACGCAGCCACAGTGAGCCAATGACACGCCATAGGAGCGGTCGAACGGGCAAGCGCATTCTCCTCGTGTTGCTCCTTTTCCTCGTATGTGGAGCCCTCTATCTGTTCCTGTACGAACCGCGCTACAGCGGCGAGCTCGTTCAGAAACCGGACCACACGTTCATCTTCGCACACCGCGGCTTCGGCGATCTGGGCCCGGACAATAGTTTGTTCTCGGTGGAAAAGGCGATGTTCGCGGACATGGACGGCGTGGACGTCGACGGCCAGCTCACCAAGGACAGCGCGCTCGTCATCTTTCACGACTTGAGCGTCGACCGCCTAACGTCCGGCACAGGCAAAGTCCGCGACAAGACGCGTGCCGAGATGCTCGCACTCGACCTGGGGCCCAAGTACGACTCCACCGTGCGCGGCGCAAACGTGCACACCTTCGAGGATTTCGTCGAAAGCGTAAACAAGCGCGGAATCCTGATGGTCGAGCTCAAGGTCCCCAGCGCGAAACCGAGCGGCATCGAACAGATCGCCGTGGATGCGATCCGGCGGCACAATGCGTACGAAAGCGTGATCTTGAGCTCCTTTAATCCGCTCGTCCTGTATCGTGTAAAAAAGCTGGACCCACGCGTCCGGACGGCGCTCATCTTCATGGACACGAACTGGAATCCGGAGCTGCTCGCCGAGATCAAGCCGGAGGATCGAGTCGACCTTCCGTGGCCCGTTAGGCAGGAGTTCATCCGCCGAGCCATCCGCAAGATCGTGAAGCCGGACTACCTGAGCATCAATCACGAGGTCGACGAGAAAGTCACCAAGCGACTGATCGCAAAGGGATGGCCGGTCTTCATCTGGACAGTCGACGAGGAGCACGACATCCGCGCCGCGCTCGCGAAGCGGCCGTATGGTATCATCTCCGATCAGCCGCTGCGCGCCAGACAATTGCGCGACGGATGACGATCAACGACCCCGACGTCGTCTACACCGATCTTGGTTTAGCGGTACTCGGCGCCTTTCTCGCCTGGCGCTTGCGCCGAGAACGAAGCGACATGGCGCGCGCCGGCATGGTCATCATGGGCGCGCTCGCCAGCGCCGCATTCTTCGGAGCTGTTTTTCACGCGTTCTTTCCGTCGGATACAGAGACGCGGGCCGGTTTCTTCGCGTGGATCCCGGTGTCTCTCTCGATCATGGTCGTGTCCTGCACGCTGCTCGCGCTGGGATTGCGCGTCCTCGTGAAGGGCCTCAAACAGAACGTTAGGCAGCTGCTCGTTGCCGTGTACTGCGTGACTTTCGCGTACGTCGTGCTCTTCGTCGATGAGACATACGGCACGATCGTCAGGTTCTACGCACCGACTTTGATCCTCTTCCTTATCGCTGCTCTGCGCGAGGCGCTGCGACAGCAGACGCAGGCCTGGTGGTTGCTGGCGGCGGCGTTTGCGCTTTCGATCGTCGCCGCGCTGATGCAGCAGCTGCAGGTGGCGCTGCATCCCGTCTACTTCGATCACAACGCGCTGTATCACGTCCTTCAGGGAATCGCGCTCGTGCTGCTCTACTTTGGGTTTCGACATGCAACCAGCTTGGATCGCGCGCCTCGCGCGGGATAAGCGCCTCGCCCGTTATGCGGGCTTCACATGGGGATTGGCCGAAGGCCTGGCGTTCTTCATCGTCCCCGATGTCTACATCACTTTCGCGACGCTCTTTTCGATTCGGGCCGGCATAGTCGCTTGGGC
>DASYRX010000025.1:0-17752 GCA_036003845.1 Gemmatimonadaceae bacterium
TTTCGAGAATGTCGCCCTCGTGGATATGAACGCCAGGCTGCGAGCCAAACTGGCTCGTCCACGCTCGCGCCATGGCGTGGTCGAGAGCGCAGAGATGGAGTTCGATACTCATCGTTTTCTTTTCAGCTAACGCTGCCCTTCACGCGCGTGCGTTTCGCACGTCGCGTGCAAGGGCCTGTTATACGACAGCCTCAGCACGGGTAGCC
The DNA here is from genome assembly GCA_036003845.1 of Gemmatimonadaceae bacterium. Lineage (GTDB taxonomy): Bacteria > Gemmatimonadota > Gemmatimonadetes > Gemmatimonadales > Gemmatimonadaceae > DASYRX01. The sequence continues at coordinate 207 of DASYRX010000025.1, forward strand.
TACCTGTCGCTTGGTCAAGGAAAAACACTGCATCGCGTTCGAAACAGACGCAGCGATCGGACCTACAAGAAGGAGGTGATCGTAACGGCTGCTGACCACAACGACCGGCTTCCCGAACTCCGGACTAGCTCGATACTGCCTCACCTCTACTCCGCACAAGCCGGACTGAACTTGAACAGCCTGGGAAAACACACCTGGCCAGCTCTCCTCCAAACGCTGCTTGGGCCCAAAGAAAACAACTGACTGCTCTTTACGTTCCTCCCATGGAAAGGCGCGATCGCTGTATTCCAAGCGCCGATTGGCGGAGTCGAGCAAGACAAAATTGCTAGGGAGAGGCCAAAGACCGCCGAAGGCAGAGAAAAAGAGAACACTCCCTCTGTCCTTGCGACCGCAATCATCAAGTACTGAAGAGTACGTTGTGTTGTCGCTTGCTGCGGCAACCTGCAGCGTAGATGCCACCTCAATGATCGCCGCAAGCACAACCGCCGGAGAAGCCCAGAGCTGCCAGCGATTGCTCTTCATCGTGCTGCCTCCACTCCCGTATAACGCCATTGCTCACGCGCGCGGGTTTCCCGCGTCGCGTGCAGCAATTTGTTAGCTGTCTGGTTCTCATGCCAAGAGCTGCGCATGATGCTGGCGCACACCTCTAGCTGACGAACGCCACTGCGTGTCACCTAGAACCACCTCCGCGTACGCGGCGTACATCTGCCTAGAAGCTCGCTCGATGGGCATAGCGCCAACGCCAGTACCAAGTGCAGGCGACAACAGTGACTGTATGTGCTTCGATGCTTTGGTTGCCAGCAGCGCGGCGCGAAACGCAAGATAAACATTGACCGTTTCCGAAATATTGTCCGGAACGCGCATGGTCGGAGCACTGATGAGAAATGGAATTGCATTGTGCTGCGTTGGCACCACGACTGCACCACCGACCGGGAGCTCGCCAGCGTGATCCCGACGCAAGAGCTGTTGCAACCTGTCTTGAAGCTCCCATCCGAAGAAGTGCGAATACGCGAGATCAATGCCGCCGTCCATGAAGCCGAAGCTGTTGGCGGGGCTAAGGATGGCATCTGCCTTCCTTTCGAGAATGTCGCCCTCGTGGATATGAACGCCAGGCTGCGAGCCAAACTGGCTCGTCCACGCTCGCGCCATGGCGTGGTCGAGAGCGCAGAGATGGAGTTCGATACTCATCGTTTCTTTTCAGCTAACGCCGCGAATGAGCCGCGAGCAAACGGCCTCGCCGTTTGCGAGTCGGGGGCGCACCGCGCGCGAACTCCATTCGCTTGTTAGCCGGTTGGAACAAGCTGAGGTCCTCGAACCTCGCCAGGTGCCGCCTTGATCTCAAAATAGGCCGATGGCCCGATTTGAAGACCGTTGTTTACGGCGAACACCTCAACTCTAATATCTACCGCTCGTTGTTCGGACGGATGTCCGTCGAGCCAAGCAAACACAAAGCGATTGCGCACGCGCGTACCGATGATCGGCTCGGCAGGAAAGATGTCATTGATACCGTGCACGGAAACCACCCGGAAATAGAATCCCACTTCCTCGATTCGATATGCCGAGTCCTGAGGCCATCCGAGTTCAACTTGAACTATTCCAGCATCGCTGCAAGAAGCTCCCGCGCCGGTGGATCCTCGCTGCACGCCGATGAGCTTCGGCACCGGAGTAGGCAGCCGCTCGTTACTGCCGTCTCTATCGTATTTGGGCTTGAAGCGGTCAACTTCGGGAATGAATGGCTGAAATCCCACAATTGAACAAGGCGCTGCTTGTGCGGCTACCAACAGCATCATCAGCGTGAATGCAAACCTCGTATTCATACGGCTAACGTCTGCGCTCAGGCGCGAGCGTCCTCGCGAGTCGCCTGCAGCGCGTTGTTCGGCGCTCGATCATACGCACGATGACGGCAAGAGTCCGTCCCGAACTTTGTCGATCGTCGTCTCACGCACGAAACCTTGCTCATCGAGAACGAGCGTCAGCCATTGATGTTGGACGCAAGGAAAGCCCCCGGCGTCCCTCGAACATTCCACGCCCTTACAAACGAAGCCCTTACGGGCGAGAATGGAAGCGGCTTCCGTCAGGGGCAATCCGATGACGTTCCAAGAAACAATCGCGGATTTGAACTCACCGACGTTCTGGTACTTCGGTGTGTGCGTACAGCCGCAGCACAGCAAAGCGAGACCAACAGAGAGAACTTTCTTCATATGGCCGAACGCCGCGAATGAGCCGCGAGCAAACGGCCCCGCCGTTTGCGAGTCGGGCGCGCAATGCGCGCGTACTCGATTCGCTTGTTAGATTTCACTCTTGCGAACCTCGCTGTAGCGCATGCGCCTGAGGTCTCCCTGTGCGTCCAACGCTCCACGCTCAACCAACTTCCTGACCCGCTCAGCGTAGAAGCGATCGGGCACGCCAGGCAACGTCCGGCCGACTTGAGCCATGGCTGACGAAACGACACTCGCTACCTTGCGCCAATGCGCCACGGAACTCGAGAGAATCGCGCGATCTACCGTGTCGATTTGCGATTGCGACAATGCACCGACTAGCTTCTCTTGCTCGGCGCTGAGCGGCGGATCGGGATGCAATTCGTCGAACCCGGCCACTAGGTCTCCTGAAATCTAACGCCGCCGCTGTGCCGCGAGCAACGGCGCTTCGCCGTTGCGAGTCGGAACCAGCGGCTTGTTATGCGATCCGCTTGAATCCACGGTTACACCTCCGCCTGTCGACGGGGTCGACCAATACCGTAAAAGGCTTTAGATGGCGCGCCAAACGTGAATGCATAAAAGAGCCATAGCAGGAGCCCGGCCGCAAAGAGAGATGGACTGACGCTGGCTAGCGTTGCGCGCTCAACTTTGAATAGGATCAGGAGCATTGATGCCACGAGAAACGCTGGGAACGCGAAGATAAGAAACGCGCATAGAAAGTACGACCACTTGGCGCGCGTTGCGACCAGCGCTGCTAGCGCGACAGCGTATGGTGCTGCGTACAGAAACGCCCCGACATAGCCACTCTCGCGCGCCTGAACCGCCGTATACCCAGCGAATGTGAACGCCGCTGCTATTGCGAAGAAGAAAAATCCGGCGACGTAGTGTGACACTGGCCTACCGCTCATGACGGCCTCCCTTTACGGCATAACGCCGCGAATGAGCCGCGAGCAAACAGCCTCGCTGTTTGCGAGTCGGGCGACCAAAGGGAGCGAACTCGATTCGCTTGTTAGGCCACACGCTCATGCTCTCCACCGGTTACGAAGAACGCGTCTAAGTACTGCGTCGGCTCGAGATCACTCTCACGGAGAAGGGAGAACACCTCGATGCCGTTGACTCCGACTTCCTCGACCAATGCGTACGCTTGGCAGAATTCCAAGTACTTCACATCCGTGTCTGAAGCATATGTTTCGGCCTCCCCCTCTGAAGCGAGAATAGCCTCATCGATGTCACTCGCGCGCCAAAGAGTAATGCGCTCCTCGTACAAATTGCGTCGAAGCTGATCCTCTCTGGGTTTCCAAAGGAAGACGGAGCGAACTGAAAAACTTGGCATATGAGGCCTAACGTCTGCGCTCAGGCGCGTGCGTTTCGCACGTCGCCTGCAGCGCGTTGTTGGGCGATTCCCTAGAAGCGGTCATTTCCACTCACCCGCAGGTTGTTGATCTTCATCTTGCCGAGCATCTTGAGTAGGAGATTGCGACAAGCCTTGAGCGCTGGATACAGAACTCTCGACACAGCTCGGGAACGAAACGACCAATATGCGACACGGTTGAAGAAACCTCTGTTCGTTCCCATTAGCGCGAGAACGTGAATGGCATCAGGCCCGTAGTACAGTTCGTCGCCAATCTTGACCACCATCCCCTGATCGATATCCAGGCCCCGAGCGGTAATCTCCTCCATGACGGGTCCGCCATCTCGAGCATCCACTAGTACAAGACGACCCACTGATTCCTTGATTCGAACCAGATTGCAGTAATAGTCACAAGCGGGGCACTGCTTGTCATAGACGACCAGTACTTCTCTGGCGCTGTTCACATCGACGCCTAACGCCGCCATTCACGCGCGTGCGTTTCGCACGTCGCGTGCAATAGCTTGTTGGGCTTAGGCACCTTGCGAAATCTGCTCATGCCGCCTCCTCCGGAGAAACGCTACTAGCGCTTCAATGTAGTACGTGAGCGCACACAATGTCGGACCGACGATTGCGACGCTGAACATATCCGGTGTTCTCGCAAATAGACCGCTATACGCGCTATTCAGAAGGCCAGGGATCGTCAGCCCTAGTCCGCACAGGAGAAGACCAGAAACCATCAGCGGTATGGGAGGATCACTCCAATTTGGCTCTTTCCACATCGCCGCGAAAAGACCGAAAACACCGGCTGCTGCCAAAAGCTTCAGCCGAACAGGGGCAAACCAAAGAGACAACCAGAAGGGTGCCAAAGCGGGTAAGAAACCCGCTAGGAGATACCATCCTCGTCGGATGATTAGTCGCAATCTTCGACCCTCTCCGCCCAACGACTAAGCTCACCTGCCGCGGCCGCCTTGGGCCGCGGTCAGGTGCAGCGCTTAGTTAGGCGTCTTCGTGCACATTCGGTCGCCAAAGATAGATGCCTAGGGCGAGGATCAGCTCGTACGGAATATCCATGAGGAATCTGTGCCACTGGGCACTCATGTGCGTAAGCGCCTGCCCGGCCATCAGGAGGCCGTGGGCCAAGTACGCCCACATGGTGAAACTGAGAAAGGACGCATATGCCAACGGCTTGCGAGCGGCCATAAAGAAGAAAGCACCCCACACCATATGGATGATGAACAACATGGGCGGGACGTAACACGGCTCGCTGCCACACCGGATGCCGTTCCAGATCACCCAGTTCAGCGCTCCTTTTGGCTCATCCGCCAACAGCGGAGTTTGGACGGCGAACCCAACAAGCAGCGAGCCGAAAATGATGAGCGTTAGAACGCCGTAAACGCGCAGTAAGATCGCGAGCGCAGCCAGCTTCTTACTTTCATTGGTAATCACGTCTTGTATCTCCCTGTAATTCGTCACATATGCGTGCTATGCGCCTAACGCTCGCGTTAAGGGCGCGCGCGTTTCGCGCGTCACCCCTTGAACGCATTGTTGGGCAGCATGCTGCTACCCGAAGAATCTCTTGGCTTCATTCGCGAGTCTGACTAGCTGTCCTGCTTCTACTACCAACGTACCCTCAGCCCGCCAGTCGGGTACACTCGGGATGACATCTCGCAGCTTGACGCGCAATGAGATGTGCCCGAGAGAGTCCGACGTCGCCGACACCGCCAAGTGACCTTCCAAGGACTCGAGCTGTTTGGCGCCAGGCCACCCCTTCCAGTTTGCCGCCAGATCCGAAAAAAACGCAGACCAGTTCTGAGGCTGAATATCGTAGACGCGGACAGAAGCTGAAAGCGGCGTCGAGACGAGTGACACGTCGAAGTGACAGCCATCATAGCCAGTAAGCCCACGCGGCACAGCGCCGACGAATAGCAGCTTGCCGTCGTTGTCCGCACTGTGAATCTCGAACGAAGGCGTCTCCATCTTCATGCGGCCCAACGCTCGCGCTCAGCGGCGCGCCGCTTTCGGCGCGTCCGCTGCAGCGGGTTGTTGGGCGGCGTCGAGTCCCCGCCAAGGTTTCAACTCTCGCTCCTCGAGGCGAAAGAATCGAACCGCGTTGTTGTAAAAGATATCGCGTTTCACCGCTGCGGTGACGTCCGGAGCTCTCTCAACCGTCTCGATGGAACGACCAATCGCTTCGGGCCAGATCATCTGATCCGACCCGAACATGAGGCGTTTGCCGAGGCCAGCTCTGAGAAGTGCCCGCAAGTACGCATAAAACTCTTCCGGTGGAATGATCCAGTTGATCACCGACAGATCGGCATACACCTGTGGGTACACCGACATGAGCGCCACCGTATCCTCTAGATATGGCCAGCCGGCGTGCATGAGATACACCCGTAGCTTCGGATGGCGGATCAGCACTTCTTCAAGGAGCGCCGGATTGCCGAGCCCGATCCGGAATTTCGGACAACACTCGTACGGTGTGTTCGGAGCACTTATGCCCGAATGAAAGCCGACTGGAACGTCGAGTTCCTCAGCCAATGCGAGGTAAGGCTCAAGGGATGGGTCGGCGGGAGTGAGGCCGAGATACTGTCCGCCGATTTCGCCGATCATCCGAACCTTCCCCGCCACTATGTCGCGCCGCAACTGCTCCAAGTCCGGCATGGGGAGGCCTTGATCGATCTGTACTCCACCGAAGATGTGGTCGTCTGCGGCAGTTCGCCAACGCTCGACGGCGTCGCGACTGCTGAATCCCACGGCGGCGACGATGTTGTACTTTCTCATTTCCGCGAACGCCGCGCGCATAAGCGCGTCATCCGTGGTCGCCGCCGACGGTTTGCCAGTGGTGGGATTCGCCAAGCCAGGCCTGCCGAAACGGTCAGCGGCGTGGGTGTGGAGGTGCACATCTATAATCGGCTGCCGCGTCTCCCCACACGCCACGAAAGCAGTCAAGCCCATCACGAGGGCGGCTATAACTCGCGATGATCGCATGGCGAAAGATTCCTCTCCCTCAGTTACGCCCGCCCAACGCTGCGGATGAGCCGCGAGCAAACAGCAGAGCTGTTTGCGAGTCGGGCGACCGAAGGGAGCGAACTCGATTCGCTTGTTAGGCATTGGCACCCCTTCTATACAGCTGCACAGTCGTCGACCTGAGAAGGTATACGATCAGCGCCGCCCCAATTGGAAGTCCTATGAGAGTGCGTAGGTCGCTCCGCAATACTGCATTCGCCGTATCCCCAACCAGGTTCACCACCAGGATGCCCACGGCGAGACGATGGCCCCACCACTTCCTACGGACTAAACCGAGGGCAGCAAGTGCGCAGGTCACGGAAACCGCAAGCATCAGCGCCACTGCGGCCGGACCAAGCGAGACTAGTGCCCGCTGAGCCTCCGGATTAATTCGCCAGATGTGCTTCAAGGCGCTTTCCGGAAGTAGGAGCGCGAGGGAACTCGCTCCACTAGCGCACGCACCGAGGGTGAACAAGCCAACGAGCCCGATGATGCCGATGGGCAGATGGCGCACGTAGTTCTCCGAATGCCTAACGCCGCCGCTGTGCCGCGAGCAGCGGCGCTTCGCCGTTGCGAGTCGGAACCAGCGGCTTGTTAGCTGTACGCAAGAGTAGCAACACGCGACTTGTACTCCTCGGAAGAGAACGGTGCGCAATTCAGCACAGCCTCAATAAACTCTGGCGGAGGCATGTATCCGTGGGCCCCAACGTAGTGGCTGATGAGCGTGGGCGCCACATAGATCACCTCTTCGCCAGGAACTGCAAACTCACCGTAGCCGCGAACCTCACCACAGAAGCCGCAGAGATGAGGACCAGCTGTGACTGGCCAACCGCAGGCGCGAGAACTCTCCGACCAATTCCTCGACAACTCTGCAAGGCGGTCGCGAAACTCCCGCGGTGTATCTCCGCGACTGAGCGGGTGATTTGGCTCAAGCCACCCCACAGCACGAACATGCGAGCCAGCCGCGATCATCGTTTCAGTGCCAAGATCTTGGTAGTACGTCATCTGAACAGCTAATGGCTGAGTTGTGCCGCGCCGGAATCGAGCGCGAAGTATGTGACTGACCTTACCAGCGTCGGCACCAATGAATTGTTAGAGCACATTGCTAGTGCCCCGCCTGCGCTTCAATGCCCGAGCAGCGAATACTCCCCACCCACCACCAAACGTGGCAAGCGTAACGACAAGCATGAGCACGAGCAGCCGGTCTTTAGGCGAGCCCCAGAAAACCAAGGCAGCGAAGCACACCACTGGCACAAGAGTCGCTACGGCGCCGCGGCCCGTCATCCATTCGACTGCGAATGAAAGCGCGAACGCCACTGCAAGAATCGAGAGGACCATCATGTTGTGCTCTAACTCCGCGAATGAGCCGCGAGCAAACGGCATGGCCGTTTGCGAGTCGGGCGCGCAACGCGCGCGAACTTGACCCTCTTGTTAGGTGCTCTACGGAAGAAACTCAAGTTCTGTGTTCCGTTGAATGCCAAAGATCCTATGCGCGAACTGAAACCCCTGTTCTGCCGCTTGGGATTCTGCAGCAGATAATTTTACCCGCAGCACAGGGTACTGACCGTAAGTCGTGGAGAGAACCTTGTATCCGAGCTGCGCAGCGACCTTGCGGAATGGCTCGGCATATTGCTCCTTGTCCACGCCTAAGAGCTCATAGTCCAGATTAAAACTGCCGCCCTCATAAACGAAGTACAGCGCATCCGTACTGCGCGTGTGAAACCCAAAGAACGCGGTGGGGTCAGTGGACTGTTTCAGCGCAGACAGATGCCGCGGGACTTCACTGTATGTGCCATGCTCCGCGACCCGAGTACGAAGCAGAAACAAAACAGCACATATCGCTACTGCGACGCCGACGACTACAGCAATCTTCATGCTTCACACCTAACGACCGGCGTTCAGCTGCTGGCGCAAGCCCTGCTGCGCGTACTCGCGCATGGCAGGGCTTGTGACAGTCAGCTGCAACGGCATGTTAGGCGGTGCTCCCGGTGCTCTCTTGAAACGGCCGAGTCGTGAAGCCCCAGCGGGGAACGGCACGCCGGTAGGCCCGATACGATTCCCCGAACTGTGACTCGAGAGCAGGCTCCTCGTAGAGGACCACGAACAAGTAGAAGAAGATGAGGATTAGAAGTGCGTACTCAGCCAGACCGATGCTCCGGAAGAGCCACGCCTCCCCGAGGATGAGTGCGATGACGCCGTTGTACATAGGGTTGCGGGTGAAGCGATACAGACCTCGGACAACAAGGAAGCGTGGGGGATCGATAGGGGCGAGAGTGCCCTTGCCTGCGGCGAAGAAGTCCCAGACGCACCGGAGGAGGACAAGAGCACCGGTGATGGCGAAGACGGCGGCGCAGACGGAGGCGAGCCCGAGGTCTGGGACGCGCAGTAGGTTTCCGGCTCGGAGGATGCTGAATGGGATGTAGCCGGCCACCGTACCGGGCAGCAGCAGGACGAAGAAGAGAGCTCTGAGTGCGAGGAGGAGTCGCATATGAGAGGGATGGGCAGCGCCTAACGCCACGGGTAAGCCGCGAGCAAAGGCGCTGCGCCTTTGCGAGTCGGGCGCGCAGTGCGCGCGAACTTGACCCGCTTGTTAGGCAGTTGCATCAGAACTCCTCGCGTTCCAAAGCGGCCGGATCTCTCTTGGTTCTGGCGGTGATGTAGATGATGTTTATCGCGTCGCCTATCGCTGCAAACGTCGCAACGCCCAATATGATGTAAGAGAACCAGTTCGGCCAAAGCCAAACAAGCAATGCGGCTGCCGCCGCCAGTCCGGTGCTCCATGGCAGCGAACGCTTCGATTTCCTAAGCGCCGATTTGATCTTCATTTGAGCTAGCGGTTGAGCTGAGCGCCGCGCGCGCTGCTGCATGAAGTTGGAACCTTAGTCCCCGCGCGTGCGCTCCAGCGATTAGTCAGGAGTCAGTACCCGACCGGAGCTGAATTCGATACATCGTGCCACCTTCCTTCGCGGTCCAGAATACGACCAGGAAGGGCTGAGTCTTGCCGCAATATGTAACGGTCCAACGCTCATACGTCGCCGGGTTGGTGCCTTCAGGCTGTGATTCGTCCCGTTTGACGCTGTCGGGCGGTAACACCTCCGCCTCGACAAGCTCGATGCCTGAACACTTCAAGCTCTCGCGGATATACAGAGCGATGCCTTGGAAGGCATCGTGCATCAGCGTCTCGTCGGCAGTCGTGTTGCCCGTGAACCGCACTTGATCCTGCGCCACTGAGGATGCGAAGGCAAGAATGCCGGCCAGCGCCGCGAGTGTTTGAACCGAGGTGCGCACTGCTGACTCCTTGTAATTCGACCGCCTAAGTGCGGTGTTCCGATGCCGCCGGCATTCCTTTTTTCTCTGACTCCACCCTGATTTAGGCGCGAGTTAGTAGTGGTTCGCCCAGGAATTAGACCGCGTCCGTCGTCTTGTGGCCGCCACAATAGTTCTGCGCCTTCGCGGGCGTCAATCGGTGGAACTCGGGAGGATTACGAAAGCGGCTTATGTCAGTGACCACCGCAGATCCTGCCGCGCCACTCCTGCTGGACCAAAGTCCGCGAAGTGATTCGCCTGCGTCATTACAGCATCAGAACCGAGCAGGCGTATGTCCAATGGATTACTCGCTTCATTATCTTTCACCGCAAGGTCACCCCGCCGAAATGGGGGCGGCCGAGGTAACCGCTTTTCTCAGCGAAAGATCGAGTCACCATGCTCCCGGGTACAGGTTCTTCTTATTGCAGGGTGCGGCATTATACGCAGCCCTCACGGCTCCAACACGCGCGTCAATGCGACGACGCCGAGCACTGTAAAGAGAGCGATCGGCAATACGTGACCCACGAGCAAATGCTGCAGATTCCCGGATGGACAAAACACGAACACTGCGACACCGCCCCATGCGCCCGCGGCGGCGCCGAGAGCCGCACCGCGCAGCCTGCTCGAAACCGCTGAGGCTCTGCGCAACGCGGCGGCAAGAATTGCAAGCACGGGCACGCTCACAGCGGTCGCGACGAACAGGCAGCGCAGTCCCCACGGCGAGATCGCAACGCCCGTGAGCGCAACATCGTCGGCGGCGCCCGAATGCAGCGGCCGAAGCACTGTCAACGCTGCGTAAACAGGAACGACGAGCGCGGCGATGGACGTGAGAGAGATCGATCCGATGCCGAAGCCGTCATTGCCTTGCCAAAGCGCAAGCAGCGTCGACGCCACCGCGAGCACGGCAAGCGACGCCAGGATCGTCGACATCGCGGCCGCGGACGACACATCTACATGCAGGCCGGCCGCAGGCTCGCCGTACACGACTTCGGAAGCGATGAGCACGACGGCAACGGTCAGAGCTGGCACGAGCGCTAGCGCCGCGAAAATTCTCGTGCGCGTCCGTGTCGTCGCCGCTGGCGTCGCCTCGACCGCAGCACGAATGCGCGGATAGAGACGCTCAGACGGGGTCGTTGCCATATTCGCTCCAGCCGGCTGTGTTCAGCGCGGCCCTGAGACTCTGGTAAGCGCGATGCGCGCGTTGCTTGACCACCTCCACTGTCGTACCGAGCACGGCCGCGGCTTCGCGCGCGGTCAGGTGCTCTTCTTTCAGCAGCACATAGGCAACGCGATTCTTCTCCGACATCCTGCTCAACTCGGACGCGAGCGTGTCGTGCAGATGCTCGGCTGCGACTTCCGCTTCCGGCGTGGTGTCGTGAACCTGCAATTCGCCCGCTTCGGCGACGTCGCGAGTCGCACCGAGCTGCTCCGGCCGGCGGCGCCAGTAGCGCAAGCGGCTCAGATACACGGAGCGCGCGATCGCGAAAGCCCAATGCAATGGATTCGCGCCGGTGACGTAAGTCGCGCGCGCGCGATGGAGTTTGAGGAAGGTTTCCTGAAAGCAGTCGTCGGCTTCGGCGACGCTCGGCGTGAGGCGCACGCAGAACCGATAGAGCCGCGGCGCGAGCAGACCGTACAGCTGCTCGAAGACACGGTCCTCGCCGCGCGCATAACGATCCATCAATGAGCTCAGCCGATCGCCGGTCGCATTCATCGTCCGCGATGATGCAAGCAACGAACGGACATCTCTATCACCGACAACCGGTAACGCTGTAGATACAATTCCCATGCTGCTCCTTACGCCGCCACGGCAACCGGGTGACATCGCAACTTGTGCGACGATTGACCACGTCACCGCGCGCCGTCCGCGGCGTATGACTCGAAAGTGTTTCAAGGGAGCTGCGCATGAAATCCAATGCGACTGTCGACGTCGATCGGGTGCTCGAGTCGGCGAAGCTGCGCGGTCCCGCGCTCGTCGTACTGCTCTGCGCCGCGTCGAGCCTGATCCTCGACGGCTTCGACATTCAGGCGGTCGGTTTCGTAGCGCCCGCGCTCGTCGGCGCTCTGCACCTGGAACGCGCCGCGCTCGGGCCAGCGCTGGCAGCTTCGCTCGTGGGCATGGCGATCGGCGCAGCGAGCATCGGTGCGCTCGGCGATCGCTGGGGTCGACGTCGCACGTTGCTGCTCAGCACTGCATTGTTCGGCGTCGCCTCGCTTCTCGCTGCAACGTCGTCGAGTGTCGCAACGCTCGCCGTCTGGCGATTCATCACCGGCATTGGTCTCGGTGGCGCCTTGACGGCGGCGACTGCGCTGATCGCGGAGTTCTCGCCCCGGAAGCTTCGCTCGCAAGCGATCGGCGCCGTGCAGATCGGTGTGCCGATCGGCGGCATGCTCGGCGCTCTGCTCGCTGCCGAGCTGATTCCTGCGTACGGCTGGCGCAGCGTCTTCGTCATCGGCGGAGTACTGCCGCTAGTCGCGGCCGCAGTCATGTATTTCGTGCTGCCGGAATCACCGCGATTTCTCGCGACCCGGCCGCAGGCGCGCGAGTCGCTGGCGCGCCTGCTGGCGCGAATCGATGCGGGCGGCCGCTACTCGGCCAGCGACGTGTTCGTGCTCGGTGAGGAACCGCGCCCGACCCGGTCCGGCGTCAGCGCATTGTTCTCACCGCAGCTGCGCTGGGATACGGCAGCGCTGCTGATCGCTTGCGTCGCAGTACTGCTGGTGCGGCGACAGATCGCCGCGCGCGAAAACTACTTTGCGGCGGGGGCGTCGACTTCCGGCGCCTGATCCGGGAACAGCGGGATCTTCTGGCCTGGATACCAGAACTTGAGGTGGCAACCTTCGCAGACCTGGTCGAGCGTATCGCCCGCATCGACGAGGCCTTGCGGATTGCGGTTGTCGGCCGCAGCGAGCATCTGGACGCCGACGTCGCGCAGCGCCGTCGAGAATGCGACGAACGCCTCGCGGTTCTCTGCAATCGACTTCTCGGATTCCTCGGCGGTCAGGTTGCCCGGCGTGCCGTGGTCTTCGAGCTTCGAGCCTTCCTTCACGACGTGACGGCCGTCCATCATGATCAGGTTCGCGCCTTCGGTCAGGATGATCGCCTGGCGACGCACCTCGGCCCACTCCGCATCCGTGTGCGGCTGCTTTTCGACGGTCTTGCCGCGAGTGACGGTCGTGCTGACCGACTCCCACAGGAAGTCGGCCGCGGGATCGATCATGCTCGCCATCACGTCCTGCACGCCGGCGATCGGCTTGAGCGGCGACGCGGGCGCCGGCGGCGGCGTGGCGGCTTGCCCGGACTGTGCCGTGACCGACGACTCCTGCGGCGAACAGCCCGCGAGCAGAATGCCGAGCAGCCCGCACGATGCGATCGTCTTGAATCCGCAGCTGATGCTCATACAGACCTCTTGTTCGCGAGCGGCGAAATGGTACAGGGTCCGCAGCGGCGAGCGCAGAGGATTACGTGTTATTTATTCGTTAGCGGCGCCCGTTAACGTTTCCTGACGCAAGGGAACGATGCCGACGCCCCGGCGTTGCAACGAACATGGCTGCCCGGACCCGCAAGCGCTGGTCGCAACACGTCACGCAGACGAGCGATGCGCTGACGCTGGACCAGGGCGTGTTCTCTCGCGACGACCCGCGCAGCATCGCCCGGTCGCTCAAGCGTTCCGCAGAGCGCAGCCGCCGCCGCAAATCCGGCTCCTACGCGTCCGCCATGTCGATGCTGACGTTCTACATCAATCGAGCCGGCAGGCATCTGCCGGCATCGCGCAAGCGCAAGCTCCTGCAAGCGAAGCAGGAGCTGCGCAACCTTTACGGCAAGGACGAGCCGGTCAAAGCGGCGGGCTCGCGAGGACGACGGAAGTCTCTATCTGTCGCTCGGGAATCGTCCAGTAAGTCCGCAGCAGCGCGGCGGCGCGCTCCGGCGCGGCGAGCACGAACCCGTGCCGCTCGTAAAAAGCGATAGCCCAGCGCGCTGCTGCCCACGTGCCAACCAGCATGGGCCGGCTGCTATGCCGGCGCAGGTGTTCTATCAGCTCCGCGCCGACGCCACGTCGCTGATGATCGGGCCTGACATACGCGTGACGAATCAGATCGACGTCGCGCACCGGTTGCACGCCCATCACTCCCGCTAATCCGTCTTCGGTTTCGAGTCCCCAGAACTCGACGCCTGCCGCGATCTCCTGCCGCAGCTGCGCCTCGGGCATGTAGGGCTCGTGCCAGCGATCGGCGGGAATCACGCCGCGATAGGCCTCGGCGGCGGCATTGACGATCGCGAGCATCGTCGCGAGATCCTGTTCACCACAGCGGCGGATAGTGCGCATGCGGCGAGTGTGCGTCCCGCGACGATGCTCGTCTTGGACGAAAGTGCATCAGCTCCGCGGCAACACTCGGCCGAGGAAGTCACGCATCAGACGCGCAATCTCCTCGCCCTGGTCTTCGAGCGCGAAGTGCCCCGTGTCGAGCAGGTGCAGCTGCGCATGCGGCAGATCCTTCAAGTAGGCGCGCGCGCCGTCTGCGGGAAAGATCACGTCGTTCTTGCCCCAGACGATCAGCGCCGGCGGCTGGCGCTCGCGGAAGAACTGCTGGAACTGCGGATACAGCCCGAGGTTGGTGCGATAGTCATAGAAGAGATCGAGCTGGATCTCGACGTTGCCCGGGCGGTCGAGCAGCGCCTGGTCGAGCACCCACGCGCTCGGATCGACGCGCGAGGGATCTGCGACGCCGTCGAGGTACTGCGACCGCGTCGCTGCGAGCGTCGTGCCCTCGCGCAGAGCGTTGCGCTGCGCCGGCTGACCGCTCGTCCAATAGGCTTTGATCGGCTTCCAGAAATCCTTCAGGCCCTCCTCATACGCGTTGCCGTTCTGAATCACCAGCGCCGTGACCCGCTCGGGATGCTTGATCGCGAGGCGATAACCGACGGGCGCACCGTAGTCCATCACATAGAGCGCGTAGTGCTGGACTGCGAGGCGCGTCAGCAGCTGGTCGGTGATATTGGCGAAATGGGCGAAGCTGTATTCGAACTTCGTGCGGTCGGGCATGTCGCTGTGACCGAAGCCGGGATAGTCCGGCGCGATGACGTGATAGCGATCCGCGAGCGCCGGAAGCAGATTGCGGAACATGTTGGAAGAGGTCGGGAAGCCGTGCAGCAGCACGATCGTCGGCGCGTCGGCCGGACCCGCTTCGCGATAGAAGACGTTCACACCGTCGATGGCCGTAGTGTGATACCGGACGGTGGGCGCTGCGGCGGCCGGCAGCGTCCAGAGGAACAGCAGGGCGAGCAAAGCAAGGTATTTCATGAGAGGACTCCTTCTGTGGTAACCTGTCTACGATGACTTTATAGGTTACTGCGGTGTCACCTGTAAATTCATTTTTAAATGGTTACAATAGCGGCCACGCATGAGCGACCCTGCCCCGCCCACCCTGTTCCTCGCCGGTCAACCGGCGATCGACTTCCTCAACAGCGCCTACGCTCCCGGTGGGCAGCAGATCGAAACCCTTGTCGACGGACGCGCCCTGCTGGACTGGATGGTCGGCGCGAAGCTGGTGAGCGAAGAGGAAGCCGCCGCCCTGCAACGACGCTTCACTCGCAAAGCACTCGACGGCGCCGCGCAGGAAGCGCGGGCGGTGCGGGAATGGGCGCGAGCGTGGCTTGCAGCCTGGCGCGCGAACCCCGCGCGCGACTACAGCGATGAGATCGCCGAACTGAACGAGCTATTGGCGCGGGAAGACCGGGAGCGCGAGCTGGTCGTCGCGAAGCGCCGCCTCTCATTGGTCGATCGTTCGCGCTTCGCGGACGCGAGCGCGCTGCTTGCGCCGATCGCGGTGGAAATTGCGCGCCTCGTCACCGAGGAAGACCCTTCACTCGTCAAGGCCTGCGCCGGCGCGGACTGCACGCTCTGGTTCCTCGATCGGACCAAAGCGCACCGACGCATGTTCTGCAGCGCCTCGGCCTGCGGCAATCGCGCGAAAGTCGCGGCGTTTCGACTCAGGCAACGCGAGTAAGCGCCCTCAGCGCGCGACGAGAGCGTAGCGGCCCGGTGTGACACCGAATTGCCGCACGAACCATCGGGTGAGATGGCTCTGATCGCAGAAGCCGGCCTCCGTCGCTACTTCTGCGAGATCGCACCCCGACCGGATCAAGCGCTGCGCCAATGCGATCCGCCGCTGCAGGATGTAAGCGTGCGGCGTGAGACCGAGCTCGCGAGCGAACGCGCGGATGAGCTGATAGCGGCTCAGGCCAGCCTCTTGCGCCAGCTCGATCAGTGTCACGGGTGTCGCAGGATCCGCGTCGATCCTCTCTCGCGCGCGACGGATGCATGCGGTTGCGCCCTCTTCCCTGTGGAACCGCTCGGTCGAGTGAGCTCCGAGCCGCGCGACCAGTCGCAGCAGCGCTGTCTCGCACGACATGGTCTCGCGCTGGCCCGCCTGATGTCGAAACGCAGCGTCGAACAGCTGATGCAGACCGCGATCCGCGAACACCGGCGCGACGAACGTGAACGAGCGCGGCCCTCCCTCGAGCACATCGGCGCGCAAGTCCGCCAGCACGGCCGGATCGAAGTAGAGGATGCGCCACGTGCGCGGGCGGCCGCCGATCGCGCGCCCGTCGTGGACTTCGCCGGCATTCACGCTGATGAAGTTGCCCGGCGCGGCTTCGACCTGGCCGCGGCCGCTCCATGATGCATGTCCGCCGGCATCGACGACGCCAATGCCGTACTGATCGTGCGTGTGTCGGGGAAATGCGCGCGCGGTCGACGCCGACATCGCATCGATGCCGGCGAGCGGAAGGGCGTGGAAGCTAATGGCGTCAGACACGGGTGCAGCTCACTCATATATAGTGTGCCCGCCGTGAAGCCTCTGAACATAATGATTTTTGGCGCGACCGGCATGGTCGGCAAAGGCGTGCTGCGCGAGTGCCTGCTGGCGACAGACGTCGAGCGCGTCGTGGCCGTCGGCCGCACAGCTTCCGGCGCCACGCATCCGAAGCTACGCGACCTGGTAGTGCCCGATCTGATGGACTACCGCGCGGTCGAGGCCGACCTGAGCGGCTTCGACGCGTGTTTCTTCTGTCTCGGCGTTTCGTCGGCCGGCATGAGCGAAGCGCAGTACACGCGCATCACCTACGACCTCACGCTGGCGGCTGCCGAAGTGCTCGCACGACTGAATCCGCAGATGACGTTCGTCTATGTGTCTGGCGTCGGCACCGACAGCACCGAGCGCGGCTCGATGATGTGGGCGCGCGTGAAGGGCCGAACCGAGAACGCGCTGCGGCGTCTGCCGTTCAAGGCGGCTTACATGTTCCGGCCCAGCGCAATCCAGTCCATGCATGGCGAGCGCCCGAAGGCGCGCGCATCTGCGGTCGCGTACACGCTCGGCGGCTGGTTGTTACCGCTGCTGCGCGCGTTGTTTCCGCGCAAGATCCTGACGACCGAGTGCATTGGCTTGGCGATGCTGGCCGTCGCGCGTCGCGGCGCGGCGTCGGTTGTGCTCGAGCCTGGCGATATCTACGACGCCGCGCGCGGCGAATAGACTTCCGGCGGCAGCGACAAGCCTGGACGCTCGTTGTCCCAGACGATGCTCATCACGCGCCACTCTCCGGCGTCGTGGACCAGCGTGAAGAAATTGACGCCGCGACCGCGCACAGTCTCCGTCGCCGTCTGCCGCGTGTACTCGTAGACGCT
>DASYRX010000026.1:0-28114 GCA_036003845.1 Gemmatimonadaceae bacterium
CTCGGTGATCCTGTCGCTCAGCTGCTGCTGATAGCTGTACTCCTCCGTGTTGATGACAACGAGATCGACAGTCATCCCTCTCCGCCGCCAGTAGCGATGCGCCGAGATTAGTTGCTGCAGCGTCGGCAGGCCCTCGACTGAATCGATGGTCGCAAGGAGGATGGGCCAGTCTCCCGAAATCCCGTTGGCCCACAGCAGATCCTGCGAGCCAGTGTTGCTCAGCAACTCTGCTGTCGATGGACGCAACGCGGGCAGCGCGTACAGAAGGTAGCCGGCGAGGTCCTGGAACACGGCGGCGTCGGCCGGCGTTATGCCCAGCTCTCGGAGCTCGATGTGCGCCGACGTCCAAGCCAGATCCAGTGCGCGCTGCGCGGCGTTTGGATGGTGATAGCGATCCGCGAGCTCAAAGGCTCGCTCGGCTGTCGTCGCAACCAGCGTCGTGAACGCGACGGAGGCGGAGCGTCCGGGATCGAGCCTAACGCGCACGCGCAGAGCAAAGATCGGATCGAGCACGGCACCAGTAGAACCTGACAGTGGGCCGTCCTTCTCCAACGCGATCGGATCGCGCGTCGTGCGGCCGCGACCGACAAAGCGTGCGCGATCTGTTTCATACGTCGTCTGGCCGACGCGCTCCGCACCTGTATCTACAACGTGGACGCACCACAAAGGCCGTTCAGATGCAGAGCGAGGCCGGCGTGTCGCTGTGATCGCTGTACACCACTCGTGCCACGCTGTCTCGATAAAGAGGTTGCCGAACGCGGGATGCACGCGGTCCGCGTCAGGCGGAGCGAGCACGATCTCGCCGTAACTCGTCAGCTCGACATCGCGGGTTTCATCACTCTCGTTGGTCACCGTCACGCGCCTAACTTCGGCCGAGTCCTCCGGAACAACGACGATCTCTGTCCGCGTTTCGATGTCGCCATCGAAGCGATGCAGCGTCACCCCGTCTGTGGCGAGGAGCGCGCGGTACCAGTCCGCGGGCGCACAAACCGGTTGGTGTGCCGCCGACCACGTGCGTCCGCGACTGACGTCCCTCACATAACAGAACTGGCCTGTATTGTCGCGCGTGCCGTCCGCTCGCCAACGCGTTACTGCCAACTCTTCGTAGCGGCTGTAGCCGGCGCCAGCGTTACTCACCATGACAGTGAGTGGCGCGTGACCGAGAAAGGCGACGTGCGGCTGCTTGGTATCGGCGGTGTCGAATTCGCGAACGACGGGTCGCACCTCGTCGAGAATCGGGAGCCCATCGTCAGGCGCGACTGGTTGCGGCTCCTGCAGGGCAAGGCGGCGCGGCACGCGTTCATCCATGAGCAAAGCCGCTGCGCGCACCATGGCGTCGCCGTGGAAGCGGCCATGCCAGCGTGCACCCTGGAGCGCATTGCCTAACGCGACGAGGCTCATGCCGATGTGGTGGGCCATGTAGTTGCGCACGATGGCGTAGCGCCGGCCCGGCTCAGGGCGCGAATAATCGAGCGCATCGTGAAACCCGTATGGGCCGAGAGCGCCTTTCTGCTCCAGCGTCTGCAGGTTCTGCAAAGCACGGTCGGGTTCGATCATTGCTGCCAAGGCGCTTGCGTATGGTGCGACGACCAGCTCGCGAGCAAGTCCCCGTTTGAGTCCGAGATCGGGGACGCCGAAGGCGCGATACTGGTATGTGAAATGGTGATCGCGCACGTTGTACGCGCTTTCGGAGATGCCCCACGGCACGCCGCGCTCCTCGCCATAGGCGATGTGGCGGCGGACCGCGGCTGGATACGTTTCCGCCAAGAGCGTGAACGGAAAGGAGTGCATAACGAGTACCGGCATGAGGTACTCGAACATGCTGCCGCTCCATGACAGCAGCGCGATCTCACCCGCGGCGTATGTGAGAGTTCGCCCCAGGCGAAACCAATGCTCGAACGGCACGTCGTTCTTGGCGACAGCAACGAAGCTCGCCAAACGAGCCTCGGACGCCAGGAGGTCGTAGTACGAGGCGTCGAGTGTGTGACTGCTCGTGTGATAGCCGATCGCGAACAGCTTGCGAGACTCATCGAAGAGCAGGCGGAAGTCCATCTCCATCGCGTAGCGCTGCGCCTGCTCGGCGAGTCGCTCGAGCCGTAAGGCAAGATCCGCGGAGGCGTTGCGCTGAGAATCGAGGCACGCCTGCCGCAGCGCGATCAGGTGGCCGGCGAGGTTACCGCTGTCCACGGTGGAGACGTACGCCGGTGCGAGCACGCTCAGATCGCGCAGGTCATACCAATTGTGGAAGTGTCCGCGATATCGCTGCATGCGATCGAGCGACGCGAACACACGTTCGATTCGCGTTGTCATCTCCTCGAGCGAGATGAAGCCGAGATCGCACGCGGTGACAATCGACAGGAGTTGCAGCCCGATGTTCGTCGGTGACGTGCGCAACGCAGTCACTGGCGACGGATCTTCCTGAAAATTGTCGGGTGCAAGCCAACTGCTCTCGGCAGTGACGAAGGTATCGAAGTACTTCCAGTGCAGTTGCGCGTAGCGGAGCGCTGCCTTTCGAGTGCCCGCGCTGAGGGCTTGCTGCTCGCGCGCAGTCGGGCGGCTGAGTGCATACGCGATCACCGGCGACGCGGCCCAGACGGCGGCCAGAGGGATCAGGGCGACGGCGAGGCGCCAGAGGGGCACGACGCTCGGCGGCCCGCTGCCTAACGTGAATATGCCGCCTCCCAGCGCGGAACGTTTCAGCAGCGCGAGGGCGACGATGGCGACGGTCATGGCGACCGCGGGCCACATGACCTGCCCGACATGGCGCAGCGTGCCGGGCGTCGCCCGTTCCACGACCGAGGCTGCCCGCCACTCCAGCAGCTTTCGCTTCGTGACGAACAGGCGCCACAGCGTGCGCACGATGGCATCTGCCGAGATCCACGCCTGATGCGGTAGGAAGGTGACCGCGAGGGCGAGCTGTTGCGCACTCGTCACCGCGTCCTGGCCGACGACGGCGTAGTACGCGCGCCAGGATTTATCGCGCGGCGGACGGACGACCGCGAGGAGCAGTGACATGACCCAGGGGGCTGCGATCGCGGCGATGCCTAACGCGGTCCACCGAAGCGGCGACCCCGGGAGCACGGTCCACCCGGCGACGAGAAGAGCGAGCTGCGCGATCTCGACGACGCTGCGCCGCAGGTTGTCGAGGATCTTCCAGCGCGAGAGGAGCGACAGCCGGTTCTGCTCGGGGCCGTCGGGTCCGGGTACTGTAGCCGTCAGCCAGCGGAGCAGCTGCCAGTCGCCGCGAATCCAACGATGCTTGCGCCGCGAATACGACAGGTATGTCGCCGGATAGTCGTCGTAGACGCTGATGTCGGTCGCGAGACCTGCGCGCGCGTAATTCCCCTCGATCAGATCGTGCGAGAGGAGCGTGTTCTCTGGGAATCGTCCGTGCGTGGCCTGCTCGAAGGTGTCGACATCATAGATGCCTTTGCCTGTGAAGCTCCCCTCGCCGTACAGGTCCTGATAAACGTCGGATACGGCGGCGGTGTACGGGTCGACGCCCGGATGGCCCGAGTGCAGCGTCGCAAAGCGCGAGCGATGCGCGCTGGCAAGCGAGATACCGACGCGCGGCTGGAGGATGCCATACCCTTCGACAACGCGCGCCTGCTGCACATCGTAGACAGCGCGATTGAGCGGATGCGCCAACGCGCCGACGAGCGCCGGCGCCGCGTCAGGCGGCAGCACGGTGTCCGCGTCGAGGGTGATGACATAACGCACGTGCCGGATCGACGCGACATCGCCGATGATGACTGAAAAGGCGTCCTTTGCGCCGCCGCGCACGAAGCGGTTGAAATCGGCCAGCTTGCCGCGTTTTCGCTCCCAGCCCATCCAAACGCCCTGGCGCGGGTTCCAGCGCCGCGGCCGGTGGAAGAGATAAAACGCGTCTTGCTCGTTAGGCGCATACCGCAGGTTCAGCGCGCGTACGCCCTCCGCCGCTGCGGCTACGATCGCTGCGTCGCCGTCGCGCGTCTCAGTCGCGGAATCGGTGAAGTCGCTGAGCACCGCGAAGTGCAGATGCGCCTCGCGGTTCGCGAGGAACTGCACTTCGAGATTGGCAAGCGCGTCGTGGACAGCTTCCACACTATCGAAGAGCGTGGGGATAACGACCGCGGTCCTGTACTCGGCCGGCACTCCATGATCGCGCAGATCGAGCTTGGGCAGCACGCGCGGAGCCAGAAACGCTGTGATGAGTTGGTTGACGACGTGCACCGCCATGTCGCTCGCCGGAATGAACGCGATGAGCATCACGGCGAGCCACGCGGCACGGGCCTCGGCACCGCCTAGCGCGATCACGGCAGCCAGCGTCGCCAGCGTTCCCAGGACGATTCCACCGACGAAGACGACGTTTGGATGCCGCAACACCCAGCGATGGCGCATTTCACCTAACGAGGGTCGATAACCGATGCTGGCCTCGAGATCGAGCACCCCACGATCGACGAGGTAGAAGCCCACGTGCGCTTGACGCAAATCACTCGAGCCATCCGGCATAGCCGCGCTGCTCGCGCGCGCGAGATCGATGGCGCGCTGAGCCACCGCCTCCTCGCGGCTGCGCGTCCGCTTCGCGATCCGCTCGACCACGTGGCGGTAGACGTCGCGCGTGGCGAAGGTCATTTGCGGGTAGAAGCCCGACGGATCGCCGCGAAGCACGCGCTCCATGATGCTTTGGCGCTCCACGAAGGTGCGCCAGTCACGCTGTGCGATGCCGCGCAAACTCGTGATGCTGTTCGCCATCATGAGCTTGGTGAGCGCCAGGCGTTGCGTGGCAACCGCGGTCGCCGTATCTGGGCTCAGCCCCTCCTCCGATATCCATTGCTCCAACCACACGAGTGGCGGGAAGGCTCCCGCGCCGAGACGCAGTTGATGCAGGAAGCGGGACACGAAGACCGGTGTGAGCGCGTGGGGGGCGTCAACGAATTCGGTCAGCGCAACGCCTAACGCCGCAGAGCCCTCCTCGTTCGCCCGGAGGATGCGGTCGACCCAACGATCCGCCTCTTCCACTTCGTCGAGCCGCTGAACAGTTCGTAACGCCATTCGGCGCACGCTTTCAATGAGGCCCAACCGGAGCATGGCCGGCACTGCCCACAACTCGCCTATCGAGAGCGCGGATATTTCCTGAAACGCGGCGACAAACAGGTCGACGTTCTCGAGATCGATCCGGCCTTCGCTGTGCGAGATGAGCGTGATCGCAAGCTCGTACACACGGGGATAGCCGGCGAGAGAGCCGTTCGTCAGCGCCGGGAGCTCGCGGTAGTACTGTCGTGGCAGGCTCTCATGCACCTCGCGTACGTGTTCTTGCACGACGTGATAGTTGTCGAGCAACCAATCGGCCGCGGGGCCCACGTCAGTGCCGCGCGTAGCGGCAGCGGCGAGACGTGTGTGTGCGCTGTCGAGAATGCGCCGCGTTGAGTGGAGGCGCAGCAGCAAACGCGCCGGTTGGCGCCGGCGTCTACGTCTCGCGATGCGCTGGGCGCGTGCGACCTCCCGCGCGCGTTCGGCCAGGTGCTCGGCACCGAGCAACTCTCCCCGAAGCGGACCCGCGAGGAGATCGTCCGCACTCGCGGTAGTGCGGCGAAACGGGCGCGACCAGCGCGAACGGAGCGAAGTCAGTGTCGTCCTACGGCAGCGGGGTCGCGCGGGGAAGCCGGCACGGCGGGAAAGCTAAACCGCCGGCCGGGCGATCAGAGCGTCAGGCACTCGACGAGGACGAACCGTTGCGCAACCCGCGATACCGGCGACACGACTCGGCAGCCGCGGCGCTATGAAACAAAGGGCATGTCATCGAGCCGGCGCCGTTTGCCAAGGGACGTACCTAACGGCGCGGCGATTTTCAGCGCGGCATGGGCAGCGGCGAGCCGAGCCACCGGCACGCGATACGGCGAGCAGGACACGTAGTCGAGCCCGATCTCGTGGCAGAAGGCGATGGAACGAGGATCGCCGCCATGCTCGCCACAGATGCCTGTTTTGAGCTCCGGACGGGTCGCGCGGCCTTGATCCACTGCAAAGCGCACGAGCTTTCCGACGCCCGCGATGTCCAGGGTCTGGAACGGATCGTCCGGGACGAGCCCCCGATCGACGTAACCGGGCAAAAAGCGTCCGGCGTCGTCTCGGCTCATGCCTAACGTCGTCTGAGTCAGATCGTTGGTCCCAAATGAAAAGAACTCCGCGTGCGCCGCGATCTCGTCCGCCGTGAGCGCGGCTCGCGGCAGCTCGATCATCGTGCCGATCGTGTACTCGATCTTCTCGCCCATCACGCCGAGCACTTGCTCGGCGACGTGTTCGAGAATGGCGCGCTGGTGCTGGAACTCTTTCGCGGTGGCCACGAGAGGCACCATGATTTCCGGGTAGACCTCCACGCCTCGCCGAGCGGCGCGCACGGCGGCTTCGAAGATCGCCCGGCCCTGCATCTCCGTGATTTCCGGATACGTGATGCCGAGCCGGCAACCCCGATGACCGAGCATCGGGTTCGTTTCACGCAGCGACTCGACGATATGCATCAGCTCGGGACGAGTCAGGCCTAACGTTCGCGCGAGCAGCTTGCTCTCTTCGCCGCCATGCGGGAGAAACTCGTGCAGCGGTGGATCCAGCAGGCGGATCGTCACGGGATAGCCGCTCATCGCATCGAAGATCCCCTCGAAGTCGCCGCGCTGCATCGGCAGCAGCTTGGCGAGGGCGCGGCGGCGTCCGGCTTCGTCACGCGCGACGATCATCTCGCGCATGGACGTGATGCGGTCTCCTTCGAAGAACATGTGCTCGGTGCGACACAGGCCGATCCCTTCGGCGCCGAATGCGCGAGCGACGCGTGCGTCCTTGGGTGTGTCTGCATTGGCGCGGACGCGTAGACGGCGCGTTTCGTCGGCCCAGCCTAACACGCGCGCGAACGAGCGATAGACGGGCGCCTCCTCGGGACGCAGTGCACCGTTCGTGACGCGTACGACTTCACTAGGCACAGTTGGCAGCTGACCGTCGAAAACGCGCCCGCTCGCACCGTCGAGCGTGATCCATTGGCCTTCGTCGACGACTTTGCCGTTGACAGCAAACTGGCGCTTGTTCGGATCGACAATGATGTCGCGGCAACCGACGACGGCGCATTTGCCCATTCCACGGGCGACGACGGCGGCGTGGCTCGTCATGCCGCCGCGGGCAGTGAGCACGGCGCGGGCGGCGACAATCCCATGAAAGTCGTCGGGGGTCGTCTCCTCCCTAACGAGTATGACGCCCTCGCCTGTCGCGGCGAGCTGCACGGCGACGTCTGGGTCGAAGACAGCGATGCCGCTGGCGGCGCCAGGGCTCGCAGGAAGGCCTGTGGCGATCGGCGTGGAGCGAACGGCAGGATCGATGACGGGATGCAGCAGCTGGTCGAGCTGCTGCGGGCTGACGCGACCTAACGCCTCTTTGGGTGAGACAAGTCCTTCGTCTACCATCGCATGCGCGATGCGCACTGCGGCGGCAGCGGAGCGCTTGCCGACGCGAGTTTGCAGCAGGTACAGGGTTCCGCGCTCGACGGTGAACTCGAGGTCCTGCATATCGCGATAGTGCTGCTCGAGACGTTCCTGGACCTGCACGAGGTGGCGATAGGCGTCGGGGAGTCGCGTCGCCATCTCGGCGATGCCGAGCGGCGTGCGGATGCCCGCCACGACATCTTCGCCCTGCGCATTCACGAGGAACTCGCCGTAGAACGTGCGCTCGCCCGTGGATGGATCGCGCGTGAAGGCGACGCCGGTGCCGGAGTCGTCGCCCATGTTGCCGAACACCATCGCCATCACGCTTACGGCGGTGCCTAACGTGTCGGGGATGTTGTGCACGCGGCGGTAGTCAACCGCCTTCTTGAGCGTCCACGACTTCCAGACTGCCTCGATCGCACCCCAGAGCTGCGCTTCGGGATCCGTAGGGAAGACGATACCCGTCGTGTTGCGGACCAGCGCTTTATACTCTTCGACCAGGTTGCGCAGCGTTTCGGCATCGAGCTCGGAATCGCTCGCCACGTTGGATACGATGCGCTTGGCGGCGAGCAGGTGCTCGAACTGCTGCTGCGGGACGCCTAGCACGACGTCGCCGTACATCTGGATGAAGCGGCGGTACGAATCGTAGGCGAAGCGCACGTTACCGCTCTGCCGTGCGAGCCCTTCGACAGTGAGGTCGTTGAGGCCGAGATTGAGGATCGTCTCCATCATCCCCGGCATCGAGACCGGGGCACCGCTGCGAACCGATACCAGCAGCGGATTGCCCGCGTCGCCGAACCGGCGTCCGCAGGCCGCCTCGATCCTCGTTAGGCCTTCCTTGACGTGCTGCCGCAGACCTTCTGGAAAGCTGCCGCTACGCAGGTACTCCACGCTGACGGAGCACGCGATCGTGAAGCCAGGCGGCACCGGCACGCCCAAATGCGTCATCTCGGCAAGGTTGGCTCCCTTGCCGCCGAGCGTGTCCCGCATGTCCTTCGTTCCGTCGGCGTGACCATTGCCGAAGAAGTAGACGCTCTGCGTCATGCCTAACATCCACAGCCAAATCGCAGCTTGTTTGGGTCGCTTGGTGGTGGCGTGGGGTATTCGCCGGAGAAGCAGGCATGGCAAAATCCGTGCGGACCGTCCGGTACGGCATTGAGCATCCCGTCAAGCGAGAGATAGCCCAGTGAATCGACGCCAATGAGGCGTCCGATCTCGTCCACGGGGTGATTTGCGGCAATCAGCTCCTCGCGGCTCGGTGTGTCGATGCCGTAGTAGCAGGGTCCAGTGATGGGTGACGACGACACCCGCATGTGAACTTCCCGCGCCCCTGCCGCGCGGATCATCGCGACGAGCCCTCGCGTGGTCGTGCCCCGAACGATGGAGTCATCGACCATAACGACGCTCTTCCCCGCGAGGACTTCACGAACTGCGTTGTACTTGACCTTGACCTTGTGGTCGCGGCCTGCCTGGTCCGGTTGGATGAATGTGCGTCCGACGTAGTGGTTGCGGATGAGCGCGTGCTCCAGCGGCACGCCGGACTGCTCGGAATAGCCTAACGCGGCAGCATTGGAGGAATCGGGAACGGCGAAGACGAGATCGGCGCCAGGCGCCGGATGCTCGCGCGCCAACTGACGCCCAAGCGCGCGTCGCGCACGGTCCACCGAGCCGCCGAAGACGTACGAGTCCGGTCGCGCGAAGTAGATGTGCTCGAAGACGCAACGTCGCAGCTCCTTTTGAGGCGCGGCCTGCAGCGTGCGCATCCCGGTGCCGTTCACTGCGACGATCTCACCAGGCGCGACCTCGCGATCGAGCTGTGCGCCAACCAAATCGAACGCACACGTTTCTGATGCGAAGCACAGTGAACCGTTGAGCCTACCCATGACGAGCGGGCGCCAGCCACGTGGATCGCGAGCGGCGAGCAACGTGTCGTCGATCAGGGCGATGAGCGAGTAAGCCCCCTCGACACCAACCAGCGCGGCTGCAAGTCGTGCCTCGGGCGTGTCACCGGCCGCCCGAGCGAGGCGATGCACCATTACCTCCGAGTCGGACGTGGAGGCGAAAATGGCGCCCTGATCTTCCAATTCGTTCCGCAGCTCGCTCGCGTTGACGAGGTTCCCGTTATGCGCGAGGGAGATGTGTCCGCCGCGCACACGCGCGAGAATCGGCTGTGCGTTATCGAGCGTCGTCGACCCCGACGTGGAATAGCGGGTGTGGCCTATGGCTGTCTTGCCGGCAAGCGCGTCCAACTCGCGCTCATCGAAGCTTTCGGAGACGAGTCCCATGGCGCGGATCGCATTCGCCCGACCTTCCTGGTCGACTGAAACGATGCCGGCGGATTCCTGGCCGCGATGCTGCAAGGAATAGAGGCCGAGCCGCGTTAATGCCGCTGCCCCTGCGTGGTCATGAATACCGAAGATGCCGCACACGGCGCGCCGCTCCGCGTTAGGTAGGGGCGGGAGCCGTCGCTCCCTCCGGTGTCTCGGCGGCGGTCGCCACACGAGTCATCAATCGCGGAATTGCTTCATGGAACGCAGCCGAGAGCCGCCGAGTGTCGCCGACGAACTCCCGCGCGCCGACGCGAATCGTGAACGGCGCTTCGGCCGCCACGACCTTGCCGATAACGCGTGCCGGCACGCCATGACCGTTTGCGATTCGTTCCACTTCTGCGGGACGATTACTAGACACGATCACACGACCCTGCGCCTCGCCGAAGAGCAGGGCGCGCAGTGGCAATCCATCCCACCCGCTGAGATCGATCGTCGCACTCAAAAGCGCCTTGCGATCCCCGATGCAGCATTCGGCCAAAGCAACGGCCAGGCCACCATCGCTTACATCGTGCGCTGACTGAGCCAGGCCAGCCCGAATGACTTCCAGCAGTGCGTCGATGAGCCGGCGTTCTGCCTGGAGATCGCACGCGGGCGGTCGCCCCGCCGTCACGCCATGAATACGACTGAGGTACTCGCTCGCGCCTAACTCCGCCGTGCAGTCGCCGAGTAGAACAATTGCGTGGCCTGCTGATGCGAAACCCGAGGGCGTGACCGTGTCGACGTCTTCGATGAGGCCGACCATGCCGATGGTTGGTGTCGGGAAGACGGCTCCGGCCGGACTCTCATTATAGAACGAGACGTTGCCACCCGTGACGGGAGTGCCTAACGCAGCACATGCATCCGCCATTCCGGCGACGGCTTCACGGAACTGGAAGAAGACCTCGGGCCGTTTTGGGTTGCCGAAGTTGAGGCAGTTGGTGATCGCCATCGGCCGAGCCCCGGTACAGGCGACATTGCGCGCGCATTCGGCGACTGCGATTCGCCCACCCGTTCTCGGCTCGAGGTAGACGTAGCGGCCGTTGCAGTCGGTTTTGAGGGCGATCGCTTTGCGCGTACCCCGTAGCCGAACAACGGCAGCATCACTCGCTGGCCTGGGTCCGCTCACGGTATTAGTTCGAACAGTCGAATCATATTGCTCGTATACCCATTCCTTGCTCGCGATCGTGGGCGAGGAGAGCAAGCGCTCCAGCGTCCACATCGGATCGCGCTCTTCCGGGCGCTCGGGGACGCTCAACGGATCGCGCGCACGCAGCGCCCGGATCGAATCGCTCTCGCGCGCGTCAGGGTGGTAGACGGGGCAGTCGGTAACGAGACGCGAGCCGGGGAACTCGGCGACGACGCGCGTTCCTTCCGTAACTCGATAAACAGGCTCCGCGATGACCTCGCCAATAACAGCGGCGTTGAGATCCCACTTCGCCAGGATCTCGGCGACGGCGCGCTCGCGGCCGCGCTTGGCCACGACCAACATGCGCTCCTGCGATTCGGAGAGCAGAATCTCGTACGGCGTCATCCCTGTTTCGCGCACAGGGACCTTGGTCACGTCGATCGTGACACCGACATCGCCGCGCGCTGCCATTTCCGCCGAGGAGCTCGTTAGGCCAGCGGCACCCATGTCCTGGATAGCGACGATATGCCCGCTGTGGATCAGCTCGAGCGATGCCTCGAGCAGGAGTTTTTCTGTGAAGGGATCGCCGACCTGAACTCGCGGACGTTTGGCGTCGCTCTCGTGCGTTAGGTCTTCGGACGCGAAGGACGCGCCGTGAATGCCGTCGCGGCCCGTGCGCGCACCGACTGCAATTATCGGATTGCCAACGCCCTCGGCCTTGGCGCGAATCAGTTCTTCCTCGCGTAGGAGACCGACGCACATCGCGTTGACGAGCGGATTTCCCTCGTAGGCTGGATCGAAGACAACTTCGCCCGCGACGGTAGGAACGCCGACGCAGTTGCCGTAGTCGCCGATGCCTTTCACGACACCGGCAAAGAGCCAGCGTACGCGCGCCGAATCCGGAGAGCCGAAGCGCAGGGAATTGAGCAGCGCGATTGGGCGTGCACCCATTGTGAAGACGTCGCGCAGAATGCCGCCTACGCCGGTTGCCGCCCCTTGGTACGGCTCGACGGCTGACGGGTGGTTGTGCGATTCGATCTTGAACGCGACGGCGAGTCCCTCGCCAACGCTGATAACGCCGGCATTCTCGCCAGGACCCTGCAAAACGTACGGCGCCTGGGTGGGAAGCGTGCGCAACACGGGCTTGGAGTGCTTGTACGAGCAGTGCTCGCTCCACAGCGCGCTCACGATTCCAAGCTCGGTGAACGTGGGAGTGCGCCCGAGCATCTTCGTTAGGCGATCGTACTCGTCGCTCGTGAGGCCGTGCTCGGCGACGAGCGCCGGTGTGATGACCGGATCACCGGGGCGAGGGACCGCGCTCATACGCTTACCATTTGAGGCCAAACATTGAGCGCATGAATTGGCGCACGTTGCTTTGATCGACGTGCTCGAGCATTTCGACTTCGCCGTTGTCGAACCAGATGCCCTTGCAGTCCGGGCACTTGTCGATCTTGATGTGATGGAACTCGGTTTCGACGAGTTGGCCGCCACACTTTGGGCAGCGCATGTAGTGCGACTTGCGTTCGGCCGAGGCGCGCTCGCGATCCAGGCGTGCACGCTGTGACTTGATCAGATCGGCGTCGTGCTTCGCGAAGTATTCGTCTTCGTTTCTGCTTGTCTTGTCCATTGAGTGCAGGTCGGAGGTCTGAGGTCTGAGTGTTGTGGTTAGGCTCCCACTCTGGCCAGAAGGCTTTGAAATACCGGTAGCCCGTCCGCCGAGCCTAACAATAAGTCGACCGCGCGCTCCGGATGTGGCATCAGGCCCAGCACGTTGCCAGCCTCGTTCACGATGCCCGCGATGCTATCCTGGGCGCCGTTCGGGTTCGCGTCGTCGCTTATGCTGCTGTCAGGATTGACGTAGCGAAACACGATTTGATCGCGATCGCGGAGCCGCTCGAGCCCGTCCGCGTCGATTGTGTAGCGTCCGTCACCGTGCGCGATCGGAATGCGGAGGAGCTGGCCGCGCTCGTACTGGCTCGTGAAGAGCGTGGCGTCGTTCTCTACGCGCAGAGTGACTTCGCGGCAGACGAACTTGAGCCGTGCATTGCGCAACAACGCGCCAGGAAGCACGCCGGCCTCGCAGAGGATCTGAAAGCCGTTGCAGATGCCGAGCACCGGGTAGCCACGTTTCGCGTGCTCGACGACTTCGCGCATGATGGGGCTGAAGCGCGCGATGGCGCCGGGGCGCAGATGATCGCCGTAGCTGAAGCCACCCGGCAGGATGATGACCTCGGCGCGTTTGAGATCATGATCCTTATGCCAGAGCCGCACGCATTCGGCGCCTAACGCATCGACGACTGCGTGGACCGCATCGTCGTCGCAATTGGAGCCTGGGAAGGTGACGACGCCGAATCTCATGCGCGCGCCTCCGCGTAAACGGGTGCGATGCCGGCGATCTCGTAGTCCTCGGTGACTGGGTTGGCGAGGAGCTTATCACACATATCGCGCGCGGCGAGCTCGGCTGCCTCTGGCCCGTCGGCGTTCATGCCGACGACGATATGGCGCCCCACGCGCACATCGGCGACGGCGGCGAAGCCTAACGCGTGCAGCGCGTCGCAGACGGCCTGACCCTGCGGGTCCAGGACGCCGCGCCGTGGAACGATGTGAATGGCGACTCGATACTGCGTCATTCGGGCGAATCCTCCGGTTTCGGAGCTGGTGGAGATGTGGAGCCTGGTGGAATTGTTTGCGTGCCTCGGCGTCTGAGCATCTGCCCCATACGACGCCGGCGGCGGCGGCGCCTGCGCAAAGAGAGGCCTTCGTTAGGCGCAGCGCCCGGGAGCGGTTCCTCGTCCTCGTCCAAGCCTTCCGGCGGGACCCTCGCGAGCAAGCCGACGAGCACTGTGCGGCCCAGTCCATAAATCACGTACGCCATCAGGGCCGGGAAGAAGAATTGTCGCGGGAGGAAGATCACGCCCACGACTGTGCCCAGCACGACAAGCGATCCTAAGATCTCGCGCAGCGTACGGTAACCGATCACTGGGACGGCTGCGTACGAGACGTTGCTGATCATCAGGAAGCTCAGGCCCAGCATGATGTAGCGCAGCAGGACGTGCCACGGCAGATCGGCGATGATCGTTTGCGTGTACAGCGGTGTGTTGCTGAACCAGAGATATGTCGCAAGTGTCATCCCGGCCATCGGGCTGGGAAGTCCGTGAAAGTGTGTCTTTGCCCGTCCTGCCTGCTCGATGTTGAATCGCGCGAGTCGAATCACGGCGCAAGCGGCGAAAAGAAAGCTGAAGAGCCAGTCCCACCCCGCACGATTGAGCACCGCGAAGTACACGACGAGTGCGGGCGCCAGTCCAAAGGAAATTGCGTCGACGAGTGAGTCGAGCTCGGACCCGAAGCGGCTGCCGGTGCGCGTCGCGCGTGCGATGCGACCGTCGAGGGCATCGGAGACGCCGCCTAACACGATGTAGAGCGCCGCGCGGTTGTAATCGCCGCGCGATGCTTCGACGATAGCGAAGACACCGAAGAACAGATTCGCGAGCGTGAACCCGTTGGGGAGCAGGATCAGGCGCGGACGCCGCTCGGCCATCATTGCGGGAGCTTGGCTACGACGGTGGTTCCGGCTTGCGTGTGATCGCCAGGCCGCACAAGAACCTCCGACCGTGAGGGAAGAAGGACGTCGACGCGTGAGCCGAATCGGATGATGCCCATGCGTTCGCCCTGCTCGACCTGCTCGCCTTCGCGCGAGTAGTTCGCGATGCGGCGCGCGATCAAGCCGGCGATCTGCCTAACTAGCACGCGATGGCGCTTCCCGCGCGACTCCAGACCGACGGACATCTGTTCGTTCTCGAGACTCGCCTTTTCGGCCGCGGCGTGCAGGAACTTGCCGGGATTGTAATGCACGTAGCGCACTGTCCCGGAGACGGGATAGCGGTTCACGTGCACGTTGAAGACGTTCATGAAGATCGAGACTCGCTTCGCCGGACTGTGCAGGAATGCCGGCTCATCGACGTCGACGACGCTGACAACGCGCCCGTCCGCCGGTGCGATCACGAGAGTCTCACCACGCTGACCGTTGCGCTCCGGGTCGCGAAAGAAGTACGCGACCCAGAGTGCGAGGATCGAAGCGATCGCGGCAATTGTCGTCCACATTACACCACCGCGTGCGGCGACAAGTCCCCAGCCCAGCAGGGCGAGGATCAGCGCTGCCGCGATGAATGGGCGACCTTCCCGCGCGAAAATCATGCGAGCGGCGTCACGTCCAGCGGGCGCCCGGTTAGGCGACGATAGGCATCGAGGTAGCGTTCGCTCG
Organism: Gemmatimonadaceae bacterium; assembly: GCA_036003845.1. Classification (GTDB taxonomy): domain Bacteria; phylum Gemmatimonadota; class Gemmatimonadetes; order Gemmatimonadales; family Gemmatimonadaceae; genus DASYRX01. Next base: position 15,139 of record DASYRX010000026.1, read on the forward strand.
TCGCCTCGACAACGTCGGGCGGGAGCGGCGGCGGTGGTGCGTCGCCGTTCCAGCGACCGGCGCGACGTTCGCCGTCGAGATAGTCACGCAGTGGCTGCTTGTCGAAGCTCGGCTGCGAACGTCCGGGTTCGTAGCGATCGGCAGGCCAGAAGCGCGAGCTGTCCGGCGTGAGCACTTCATCTGCCAGAACCAGCTTTCCGTCCAATGACCCGAACTCGAACTTCGTGTCCGCGAGGATAATCCCGCGCGGTTCGGCGATGCGACAGCCGAAGTCATAGACGAAACGTGAGAGGCGTTCCAAATCGGCCGCGACGGCCGGTCCAACCAGCTCACTCACCGCGCCGGGCGTGATGTTCTCGTCGTGGCCATGCTCGGCTTTCGTCGCCGGGCTGAAGAGCGGCGGCGTTAGGCGCTCGCTCTCCTTCAAACCCGGCGGGAGGTGTTCGCCGGCCAGCGTGCCGCGATCTTTGTATTCCTTCCACGCCGAGCCGGTTATGTAGCCACGGATGACGCACTCGATAGGCACGATGCGCACACGGCGGCAGAGCATCGCCCGGAGTCGCAGCGCATCGCGCGAGCTGTCCAACGCGGGGACTTCGCGCGCGATGTCGTCGGCGTCGGCCGTGATCATGTGGTGCGGCACCTGCGACTCGAGTTGCGTGAGCCACCAGGCCGTGAGTTGCGTGAGCACGGCGCCTTTGTACGGGACGGCCTCGCGCATCACGACGTCGAATGCGGAGATCCGATCCGTCGTCACGAGCAGCACGCGCTCGTCGTCGACGGAATAGACGTCGCGCACCTTGCCGCGCCACGCCAAGGGGAGGGGAAGTGTCGTCGTGGCAATCGCGGTCATACACGCACCTCCTCTCGGACATCGCTCGTCGGCGCCCCGGCGAGTATTGGCATCACAACCTCCGTAAGGAACTCGTCGACTTGCTCCGGGGCCCGCCCCACGAAGCGGTCAGGTTTGAGTACGGCGCCGATCTCGTCGAGCGGGACAGGGAAGTCCCGGTCAGCGGCGAGGCGCTGTAAAAGATCGTTAGGCTTGCCTTCGTCTTTGACCGCGCGCGCGGCGGCGATGCTGTGACGCCGAATCACTTCGTGCGCGTCCTGCCGGCTCATGCCGGCACGTACAGCGCGCACGATCAGCTCCTCCGTCGCCATGAAGGGGAGCTCGTCGCGCACGCGCAGCGCGATGCGAGCCGGGTGCACTTCCATTCCAGCCGCGATCGTACTGTATAGCACGAGAATAGCGTCGGTGGCGAGGAAAGACTCAGGAACCACGAGGCGACGATTTGCGCTGTCGTCCAGAGTGCGCTCGAAATACTGGACGGCGTGCGTCTGATTCGCGTTAGGTTCCAGCGAGGCAACGAAGCGCGCGAGCCCGCTGATCCGCTCGGCGCGCATCGGATTGCGCTTGTAGGCCATGGCCGATGAGCCGATTTGTTCCTTCTCGAACGGCTCCTCGATTTCGCCGAAGGCCTGCAGCAGTCTCAAATCGCCCGCGAACTTGGCCGCGCTCGCCGCGAGTCCCGCGACGACGCCCAGCACCTGCGCGTCGATCTTGCGAGTATACGTTTGCCCAGTGACAGGAATCGATGCCGCGAAACCCATTTCGCGCGTCACGCGCTCGTCCAGCGCGCGCACCTTTGCATGGTCACCGTCGAAAATCTCCAGGAAGCTGGCTTGCGTGCCCGTCGTTCCCCGCAGGCCACGGAAAGGAAGCGTCCGCACGCGATAGTCGAGGTCCTGTAGATCGAGAACGAGATCGAGCATCCACAGGGTCGCGCGCTTGCCAACCGTCGTAAGCTGCGCGGGCTGCAGGTGCGTGTAGCCTAACGTGGGCTCGGCGCGCCACTGCCGCGCGAAGTCGGCGAGCGCGGAGAGCGTCGTCATCGCCTTGCGGCGCAACAGGCTGAGCCCATCGCGCTTGAGCAGGAGATCGGTATTGTCGGTGACGAACGCAGACGTCGCGCCGTAGTGGATGAAGGGCTTGGCCGCGGGCGCTACGTCGCCGAAGGCGTGCACATGCGCCATGACGTCGTGTCGAAAGCGCTTCTCGTACGACGCGACCGCGGCGAAGTCGATGTCGTCCAGGTGCTCGCGCATCTGCGCGATCGCCTCATCTGGAATCGCAACGCCCAGCTCACGCTCGGCTTCCGCTAGCGCGAGCCACAGGCGACGCCAGAGACCGAACTTTCGCTGCGGAGACCAGAGCTCGAGCATCGCGCGCGATGCGTACCGTTCGCTGAGCGGCGACGAGTACGTCGAGTGCGAGGTCATCGTGACACCGTGAAGAAATCGGTTGTGTACACGAAGCCTTGGCGCTCGATGAAGAGCCGCATTTGCATGTTGCGGCCGCTGTAGTACGACACGGCGCGCTCTACCTCAGCGGCCGTCGACACGGGCGTATTGTTCACCTGAACGATGACGTCCCCCGCTTCCAGTCCGATTTCGGCGCGCACGCGGTCGGTCACGTTCACTACGAGTGCACCGCGCGCCGCGCGAATCGCTCTGTCGCCTCGAATTGCCGGTGTCAGCGTCACGAGCTCGATCTGACTCAAGACTGTGACTCGGGTCGCGCTCACTTCGGGGAGGTCGCCGATGAGAACATTCAGTGTGACCTGTCGACCGCCGCGCTCGACGACGAGCGGTACGCGATCGCCGACGCGCTGGTTCAGACGCTCCGCCTCCCATTGGAACACATTGCGCACCGCACGGCCATTGACCGAGACGATGCGATCGTTAGGCTGGAGACCGGCCTTTTCGGCCGGTGAGGCTGGCACGACCTCGCTCACTATTACGCCGGCGTTCAGGGCATCGCGTGGATTGGGCGAATTGACCTGGCGCAGCTTCTCGCCGATGTAGGGGCGCCGCACTCTCCCGTGCTCGACGAGATCCTCCACGACGCGCCGCGCGCGGTTGATCGGGATTGCGAAGCCGAGTCCCACCGATCCGCCGCTCGGCGAATAGATGGAGCTGTTGACGGCGATCACGTCGCCGCTTGCATTGGCCAGCGGGCCACCGGAGTTCCCTGGATTGATCGCTGCGTCCGTCTGAATCATGTCCAGATAAACGCCGCCGCCCTCGGAGCGCGCGGTCAGGTTGCGCCCCGTCGCGCTGATCACGCCGGCCGTGACACTTGGCTCCGTGTTGCCGAGCACGAAGCCGTAGGGATTGCCGATCGCGATCGCCCACTCTCCGATCACGACGTCGTCAGAATTGCCTAACGGCGCCACGGGCAGGTCGCGCGCGCTGATCTTGAGCACGGCGAGATCGTTCAGCTCGTCCTCTCCCAGTTTCCGTGCCGGATACGTCGTCCCGTCGCGCAGCATGACGGAGATCGACGAAGCGCCAGCGACGACGTGTTGATTCGTCACGATCACGCCGTCGTTGCGCACGATGAATCCGGAGCCGATGCCGGCGCCGCGACGCTCTGGTTGTTGCCCGAAAAACCAGTCGAAGACGTCAGGCTGCGCGCGCTCGACGGTCTCTGTTTGCACGGTGACAACGGCCGGTGCCACGCGCGCGACCGCTTCTGTAATTGCCGTGCGGCGCGTTGTGCTGAGCGACGCGTTGGCCTGCGTTTTCGGGGCTGCGGTTCCCGTTGACTGCGCGCCACTGTGTTCTGGCGCGGCGCCTTGGCACGCGAGCGCCAGGAGCACGACTGCGCCGCCGACCACGCGCGCCATCACGCCTTCCTCCAGATAGCGACGCCTAACGAACAAGGGAGGCGGCTAAAACCGTCCCAACCATTTCTGGCGAACGGCGACGGTGCTCTGCCGCTCCACGTTGGAACGGCACTAATGAACATACAACGCCTCCGGATACGCCACGCGGTCAAGGAAGAGTCCGTGCGCCGGGGCAGGGGGGGAGACTTCATCGTTGCTCTCTGCCTCGAGCAAGCGCGCGACGTCGCCCGGATCACGCTCGCGCGTCGCAATGGCGACCATCGTGCCGACCAGAAAGCGCACCATGTGGTGCAGGAATCGATTCGCTTCGATCTCGAACTGGAGGCCGGCATCCCCGGGACGTTCACGCCACGACGCGCGCAGGACCTGACAGCGGTGATTGTCGTCCTCGGGAGCCGTGCCACGCACGGCGAAGCCGCGAAAAGAATGCTCACCCTCGATGGTCGCTGCGGCGCTAACGAGCGCTGCGCGATCGAGATTTCGTGACACAGGCCACTCTGTCCGGCGCCGAAAGGGTGAGTGCGCCTCGTCGTCCGTGCCGACGAAGTAGGAGTAGCCGCGCGACAGGGCGCTGTAGCGTGCGTGGAAGTCTTCGCGCATTTCGTGAGAAGCCGCGACCCACAAATCGGGCGGAAGCAGCGCGTTGAGTGAGCGCCGCAACGCGCTTGCGGTCCATTTGACCGGAACTCGCACGCCGACAGCCTGGCCGCGTGCGTGAACTCCCGCGTCAGTGCGACCGGCGCCAAGCGCGGCGATGGGCTGATCGCAGAGCGAGGTCAACACGCGCTCGAGCTCTCCCTGGATTGTGCGCTGGTCCGGTTGGCGCTGCCAACCCGCGAACTTGGTTCCGTCGTAGTGCAGCACGAGCTGCACACAGCGAACCGTCATGTTCGCGCAACTTAGTGGCGCGAGAAACGTCAGGCAAGCAAACGCCTCGGTGCGGCAAACGATTGACACAGCAGGAGCTACGCGATTGCTTTTGAACCGGCGCGCGAGCGTTTCGACCGCCTAAGTTAGACTCGACTTCATGTCAACACGCGCCCTCCCCTCGCTCGCGCATGCGCTCGGTGTCGCCCCCGATCTCGACTCGGCGCTTGTCGGGCTCGGCGAGGCGCTCATGGACGGTGATCGCTCGGCGATACTGTGCCTGTTCAGGTATGATGGCCGCCGCCAGCTGCTGAAGGACCGCCTAACGCCTGTCGGCGACAAGGTCACGCGGGCGAACGTCGACACAACCATCGATCATCTGCCGCCGGCCGTCCGCGCCATGATTTCGACGGGAGGCCAGTTCGTCGACCTCGGTGACAAGTCGACGGAGATGGCGCGGCTTCTCGGCATCACGCCCTTCGCCGACGGCGGTCTTTTATCGCTGCGCGGCCTAACGAGCGACGGCCATCTCTCGGCCGTGCTCGGCCTATATGAACAGCGCCGCATGTTCGGCACGCGCACGAGCGAGCGTTTCGCTCCGTGCGTCGCGCTGTTCGAGCTGGCGTATGCTCGCTTTCAAGAGCGCGAGGCGCGCGAAGAGGCCGTGCGCACCCTCGAGGACGTCACACAGCGCTTGCACAGCGAGTACATGCGCAAGCTGCAGACGCTGGAGACCGATCTCGGAAAAGCGCGCGGGGAGGCGGCAAAGCCGCCCGAAACAGAGGCCGGAAGCGCTCGGGCTGTGCAGCTCGAGCGTGAGTCCGAGCGTCACTCTGAGGACGCGCGACGTGCGTCGCGCCGGACGGCGGAAGCCGAACAGCAGCTCGCCGCGGCCATCTCCCAACTGGAGCAGGCGCACGTCGAATTGCATCGCCGGCAAGAATCGCTGCGCCAAAAGACGCGCACGCTGTACTTGGTCGAACGGGCGCTCGCTGTCGACAATGCGGAAGCCGATGCGTTCAAGTTGGTCGACGGTCTGCTCGCGTTGGTGGGGGATGACATGCAGGCGCAACGTTGCTCGCTCATGTTGCGCTCGCCGGCGCCGGAGACGGACTCGCTTTATATCGCCGCGCTGCGCGGTCTCGCACCGCATATCGCCGTCGGCTCGCGAGTGCCGTTCGGGAAGGGCGTCGCGGGTGTCGTGGCAGAATCGCGCGAGCCGCTGCTCGTTATGGACGCCGAGGAGGTGCGCGAGCATCCGTTGTTGCGCGATCAGTACCTGACGACGGGCTCCTTTATCTCCTTCCCGCTGATCTATCGGAATGAGCTTGTCGGCGTCGTGAACCTAACGAATCGCGCCAAACGTGGCGTCTTCATCGAAGAAGATATGGAGCGCGTGCAGCTTCTCGCGCTCATCATCGCGCTGATCGCGACGAATGCGGGGCTACCAGAACGTCTCGCGGGAGCGTTGAGTGGGCGCCGATAGCGCGCTCGCGCACGCCATCAAGGAACTCGCGCAGAGCAAGGCGCTGACGCAGGAAGAGGCCGCGGCGGCGTTCGGCATAATCATGCGCGGCGAGGCAACCCCCGCTCAGGTAGCAGCGCTCTTGATGGCGCTGCGCGTGAAGCAGGGCGGCGAGACGCCCGACGAGGTGGCCGGTGTCGCTCGCGCCTTACGCGAGGCGATGTTCGTACTCCCAGCGAACGATCGTGAGCGCCTCGTGGACACCTGCGGGACAGGCGGCGGCAGCGTCCTCACGTTCAATATTTCGACGGCGGCGGCGTTGCTGGCCGCCGGCGCCGGATTGCGCGTCGCCAAGCACGGCAACCGGTCCTTCACTTCGCGCAGCGGCAGCGCCGACGTCCTCGAGGCGTTAGGCGTTCCGCTGGATCTCAGCGTCGAGAAGCTGGCTCAAGTGCTGGAGCAGGCGGGAATCGTGTTTATGTTCGCACCGGCGATGCACCCGGCAATGCGCCATGTCGGCCCCGTGCGACGCGAGCTCGCCGTGCCGACCGTGATGAACATCGTCGGTCCACTCGCCAATCCTGCGCAAGCTGGACGCCAGGTCGTTGGCGTTGCCGAGCAGCGTCGCCTGGACCTGCTCGCCAACGCCCTTGTTGCGTTAGGCAGCCGTCATGCCCTCGTCGTGTATGGGGAGCCAGGGCTGGACGAGGTGTCGCCGCTCGGCGAGACGCACGTGCGCGAAGTGCGCGACGGAAAGGTGCGCGAGTGGACGCTCGATCCGACTGCGTTAGGTATTCGTGGCGGCAAGCCTGAGGATCTCGCCGGAGGGACGCCGGCGGAGAACGCGGTGATCGTGAGCGACGTGCTCGCTGGACGAGGAAATCCAACCGCGACAGCTGCGGTTCTGCTCAATGCGGCGGCTGCGCTGTATGTCGCCGAACGCGCGGGAACGTTCGCGGAGTGCGTAGAGCTGTCGCGAGGCGCGCTCGCGGCGGGAGCCGGTACAGCCGCGCTCGAACGACTGCAGCGAGCGTCGACAGCCAAAACAACTGAGAGCTAAGCTCTGTTATCTGATGTCTGAGGTCTTTAGTTCGTTTGAACCAAAGCTGTCAGATACGAGTTGACAGGCATAAGCTGTCAATGAGCATGGTGGCGATTCTGACTTTCCACGCGGACGGCTATCGTCCGGGCACGCGGCATCTGCCGCATCAGCACGACGAGCTGCACCTGAGTCTCGTGCTGAGCGGGCGAGTGTCGGAGACTGTGGGCCGCGTGACTGAGTGGGCGCAACCATTGAGCGTCGTGGCGAAAGATGCTGGCGTAAGGCACGCCAACGACTTTGGGCCAGGCGGCGCCAGGATGGCGCGCCTAACGCTGAAGGCAGGGACGATCGCGGCCCTCGTCGAGGATCCTAGTCGCGCCGCGGCGTGGCGCTGGACCGGCTCCGCGGCAGTCGCTCGACCCTATCTAAACCTCGTTAGGCGCTCGGCTGGTACTGGTCACACGTTCGCCGGTGACGACCCTGACCTTGTCGATCTGCTCGCGGGTGTCACCGCGAGGCGTCTGCCGGAAGCACATGGATCTCCGCCGGCTTGGCTTGCGCAAACCATGGATGCGCTCAGAAACGACTGGCATCCACGATTGTCGGTGGGCGACGTCGCGCGGCGCGCAGGCGTGCATCCGGTTTATCTCGCTCGCTGCGTGCGCCGCTGGTACGGCACCGGCGTCGCCGAGGAGTTGCGCCGCCTGCGGGTACAGTCAGCGGCGGCAGCTCTCGCCGCTTCATGCGAGACTGTTTCCAGCGTCGCGCACTTTCACGGATTCGCTGACGAAGCGCATCTCTGCCGCGAGTTTCGCCGGGCCTCGGGAACAACTCCCGCGCGATATCGCAACTTGATAAACCGCGTCGCTTACACCTGGCGAGGACGCACGTAGCCATGCTGCCAAAGCGAAGCGCGCGATGACAGTCGCTCGGCGCGTCATTGGGCTCCTGGGGCTGACCTTGGGGGGCTGCGCCCTGGGCTCTCCCTCCGTGAGCAGTGACGCTCCTGCTGTACCGAAGCCTCGGGTCGTCGTCACAGCCGATCCCGAGCTCGACGACTCGAACTCCCTCATTCGCTATCTGCTCTATAGCACTGACTATCGGACCGAAGGACTCATCTATGCCAGCAGCGGCTTCCACTGGAAGGGAGACGGGACAGGGAAGAAATGGTCAGTCCCGAACCGCGAGTATTCTCGGTTCGGCCTCAACCTGTGCCCGTGCGAGTCATGGCGCTGGGACCCGAACGAGCGGTTCATCGACGTCGCAGTAGAAACGTACGAGCGAGTGTACCCGAATCTCCGGGTCCATAATACGAACTATCCCACGCCCGCTGAGCTGAAATCGAAAATCCGGTGGGGGAACGTGGAGTTCGACGGGGACATCTCGAAGGACACTCCCGGCTCGGACCTGATCAAAGCGCTGCTGCTGGACGACAAACCAGGCCCGATCTACCTACTCGCATGGGGTGGTCAGAGCACCATCGCGCGCGGGCTCAAGTCGATCCAGGAGCAGTACCAGCAAACGCCCGAGTGGCCCGCTGTCTATGAGAAGGTGTCGCGCAAAGCGCTCCTCTCCACGTCGGGCGACCAGGACGACACATACGCGAACTACATCCGGCCCAACTGGCCTAACATCAAATCCCTTCCGAGCGGCGGGCCTACCGCAGTCCCGCTGGGCTACGGTGCAGGTGCCACGGCGAGCGCCGAAAACGCTCTGTTCTACAGCGTGGACTGGACGAAGGCGAACGTCTCGAGCCAGGGCGCGTTAGGCGCCTTGTACCGAGTGTGGGGCGACGGGAAGCAGATGGTGAAGAATGACATCTTCGATTACTTCGGTCTTTCGGGTTACAGCGCCGCCCAGCTGCAGGAGATGGGATACATCGTCTGGACGCCGCCACGTCCAAAGGGCGAGTTCCTCGGCGAGGGTGACACGTTCACTTACCTGAATCTGCTCGACAATGGACTGCTCGGATACGCGGCCGGCACGCCAGGTGGCTGGGCGGGATACGGGCTGCCTAACGTGGCACCGCTGAACCCAGCGCCAGCTGGCCAGGGCAATGCCATACGATCGTACGACGACTTGCTCAGAATCATGGAGCGAGTGGCTGCCGCCCCGCGCCCGCCGTCGCCCGATCCGAATTTTACGCCAGCCGCGCAGAACGCGTTCGCCGCTCGCATGAAGTGGTCTGTGACGCCAGCGTATGCCAATGCCAACCACGAGCCCGTGGTGTCGATCCGCGGGAGCTCGCGACGTTCCGCGCGTCCCGGCGAGACGGTTCGTCTCCAGGGAATCGCGTCAGATCCCGACGGAAACGCGCTGGCGGTGAAGTGGTGGCAGTGGAATGATGTGGACACCTATCAAGGGCACGTCTCGTTCTCGAATCCCACATCGCTCAGCACGAGCGTGCAGGTGCCGGCCGACGCTGTAGCGGGGCAGACGATTCACCTGATTCTCGAGGCGACAGACAATGGCACGCCGGCGCTCACGCACTATACACGCGTCGTCGTCGCGGTTACGGGCTGAGTTGGGCGCGAGACTCTCGTTAGGAAGTTTCGCGGATTCAAGTCGAGCTGCGTGCACGCGTGCATTGTGAGCGTGTTCGTAATCCCAGCGAGTTGGTCATGCTTCGATTCATTCCACGAATGGCTGGTATTTTCGTAATGTTGCTTGCGACACTGCACGTCGCTGCCGCACAGGGTGCCCGGGCCAGCGCCACCGAAATCTCGCGCGCTGTGGATTCAATTGCCGCGCTTGGCGTGACCGCGGGCTTAACGCCGGCGATCGGCGTCGCCGTGACGATGGATGGCCGCACTATCTATGCGAAGTCGCATGGGTATGTGGATGTCAGCGCGAAGATTCCCGCGGACGACCGCACGCTCTGGTACGTCGCATCGACAAGCAAGTCCTTCACCGGATTCGGCGTGTCCTTGCTTGCAAACGAGGGAGTCATCCGCTTCGACGCGCCGATCACCACGTTGCTACCTAACGTGCGTTGGCACGAGGGCGCGCGAGCGCAGGAGCTGACGCTGGCGCACTTTCTGTCGCACACGCATCACCTGAACGACAACGCCGTCGTCTCCAGCGCTGCGTTCACCGGAGAGATACCGGAGGCTCGCTGGCCCTCGCTCGTGGCGCTCGCGACACCAACGGGAAATAACGACCTGGTCTACAGCAACTTCGGCTACAACGTGGCGGCGATGGTGATCGATCGCGTGCGACCCGAAGGTTGGCGCAAGTATTTGGAAGAGCGCGTGTACGAGCCGGCCGGCCTACGTGAGACCTACGCTCGCGTGTCCGGCCTCGATGCTAGGCGAATTGCAAAACCGCATTCGCTTCGCGCCGATGGCAGCTACAAGACCGAACCGTTCTACAAGACAGACGCGACGATGAACTCCGCGGGCGGACACATCGCGACGCTTGGCGACCTGGCTCGATGGACGATCGTTCAGATGGACAGCGGAAGAATCGAAGGGAAGCAAGTCTTTCCGACAGAAGCCGTCGACCTGAGTCATCGGCTCATCGCTAGGCAAACACGCGATCAAGCGAAGCGATTCGCCTTTTTTGATCGTGAAGGATGGGGCGCGGGCTGGGACTTGGGTACGTACGAAGGCGAGCGAATGGTGAGCCGCTTCGGCGGCTACTTCACGACGCGATCGCATCTCTCGTTTCTCCCGCGGCGGCGCATTGGAGTGGTCGCGATGTCGACGGGCGGCGCAGGATCGAATCTTGTCGACATCATCGCGGCGCTCGTCTATGACCTCGAAGCCGGTCGCCCCAACGCTCGCGAGCGGGTAGAAAAACGCCTGGCAGATCTGCGAGCGCAGCTCGCGGCTGGGCTCACGCGCATCGCGGCCGACGACTCGGTGCGTGCGTCGCGCCAGCGGCAGCCGTTAGGCAGATCTCTGAGCGACTTCGCCGGTTCGTACGCCGAGCCGTCATTCGGCACCGTCTCGTTCAGCGTGAAGAACGGCCGCCTCGAGTATCGTTGGGGCGCCGTCTATGGCCCGGCGGAGATCTACGATGCGGCGAAGTCGCAGCTGCGCATTGAAATCGCCGGAAGCGGGAACGTCGTGACCTTCACGTTCCCCAGTAGTGGAGCGGCGAGGTCCATCGAGCTACAAGGAATGACGTTCACGCGGGTGAACTGACGTTGTGACGGCGATGTAGCGGCCAGTCGTCCAAGCCGAGTATGCGACGACTGTTTGGTTCGCTGCAGCTGAGACACCTTGTCGTAGCTGCCGTCCTGGTGTTCGCCGCGGCCCGCATTGCCGCTCGCTACGGTCCAGACCTAACAAAGTCCCCGTTCGTACTGTGGGACTTTCGCGCGGGCATGCGTTTCAAAGCCCTGGACGATATTGCGTTTCACCAAACGCGGCGGCGCTTCGTCTGCCAAGAGCCAATGGAACGCACTCGGCTCTGCGAACTGCGTACTACTGGCATACCAGGTGTGATCAGGGTTTTTGTCGATGGCTCTGGCCGCGTCGTCCGACTTCAGTTCCATCCATACGGCGAGTCTCCACTGATGCGCGAGGAAGGGCGTCGCCTCGCAGCTACGTGGAATAAGGTGCGTGAGGGAGTCGCAGACGAGCGAGGTCCACGTGACCCTATTACCACAACCCGCTGGAGTAGTCCGGACAACCGCTGGGGCGCGGTGATGCGTTACGCCCGCCCCGAGAAGACTCCATTCGACATTCAACTGATGGATCGTGACCGGCTGGCGAATATCGCAAAGAATTCGGCGATCGCGCCCACTATCCTCGTCCTCAACACCGTGGCCGAGTCCACCGATGTGATGCCGGTACTGGACGATGTGAGTTACGCGCTCGAGAGCATTCAGTCCGGCCGCGCCATGGATGTGTCGTACGAGACGCCGGTTCCCACGTCAGCTGTCCTGCTACCTACGTGCGAGCGCGTTCACTTGCGGTTAGGCACCGAAGCCGGCAGAGCGACCGACTCACTGTTCGAGCCGGCCAAAATCAGATTACTCGAGGGCGCCTTGGCGAAAGCCTATCGCGGCTCGCGACTCGTCTTGGGCGAGTCGGCTTGGCTCGTCGATTCGAGCGGAGCAGAGCGCGTTCGATTTGGACCAATCGAGAGCGAGGAGTCGGCCGGTATTGTGGCTCTCGCAGTGCAGTACCCCGGTCGCCAGGGCACCGCCGCGCTTAGGCTCCGAGGCGGCCGCCCTGAAGCATTCTGTCGGGCAACAGCCGAGCTGCTCATCGTCCAGTCGCTGCCTAACGGCACGCTTGGCCACGTCCATCGCATCCCGATCGCTGAAGAGGCGGTGGCGAGCCATATTTCGCGGATAGAAATTGTCGCGAAAAACGCGGCAGGCGATCCGGCGCACATCCGCATTCGTTATTCGACGACACATGGGACGTTCCGCTGGATGGGCTCAATGGACTGGGAAGGCGTGATTGCGGGCGATCCGCCGCGCCTGCGCAGCCGCGCTCCGCTTGGCTTCGAGCAGATTGCAGACGAGACCTCGTCCGCAAAGGCAGGGACGCTGATCATCACGGCGCGCTCCGAGAGGATCATCTCACTCGCTACCGTGGAAAAGTACGACTGGGGATTCGCGACGCGAGCGATCAGCGTTCCGGTCGCGCCTAACGGCGCCGTCGATGCAGTTCACGTGCTCGACCGCCTCTTCTGAGCTAACGAGCTCTGCGGATGCTCAGAGGAACGGCTTGGGTGCCTGCGTTGCTCGTCGCGTTCCTGCTGTCCTGCAAGAGCGAGGAAGACAAGACGCGCGAGAAAGTCGCCGGCGAATATGTGTCAGAGTCCCGCGGTGATGGCTTCTACGTGAAGGACGCGCTCACGCTGAGGCCAAGCGGCACCTGGATCAAAACGCGGGACATCCTCACGAACAAAGGTCAACAGCCAGTATCACCCGACAGCGGCACGTATCGC
>DASYRX010000027.1:0-8025 GCA_036003845.1 Gemmatimonadaceae bacterium
ACGACTCCTACAGCGGCCAAGTAGCCGCGCCAGCGTTTCAGGCATAGCGTGGACGAAACGCCGTGATCCGGACCGGCCTAACGGGACCTGCTATTTGAGATGACAGATCAACGTCATCGAGACGGCAACTAGTCCCCGAAGAGGCGGTGCCACGCACCCGGAGCGTATCGGCATCGAATTCCACGGACGCGACGGCCAGGTTTGGCTCGTCGGGAAACGTGACGTGGAACGAGTTTGAACGACGAAGGATCATGAGGTCGAGCTTGCCACAAATCCCCGACCTCGCAGTGGTGCGAGCGTTAAGGGCCATCGAGGCCCAAGAATTCCTTCTCGCTGGCGTGAGCAGGTAATAACGCTGCACTAGTCAAGGCACTAGCGACGCGCATGAGGCTTGACTGGAACTGGGCGCCGCGCATTGTATCGATGTAGCTGTCGGCCCGGCACCCACCGCTCGAGGCAACAGCAAAGGTCAAGAATGGCCCAGATCTCCCCCGTAACTGTCGAGTCGACGCCGAGCGGAACGCGCGCGAACGTCATCTCGGTACTTCTGCTACTCGGGCTTTTCGGCCTCGGCGCGCTGAGCTTCCTCAGTCTGGGGAGCATTGCGGGCCTGGTCGTTGGTATCGGACTCGGAATCCTTGCTAGCACAGCTCCCCAAGTTGCGAAGCAGTGGGAGCGCGCCGCTGTGCTCCGACTTGGACGCTATCGCGGGCTACGCGGCCCTGGTGTCTTCTGGATGATCCCCTTCGTGGATCACGTCTCGGCCTGGATAGACCAACGCATCATCACGACGCCATTCGGGGCCGAAGAGACATTGACGTCCGACACAGTGCCGGTGGCCGTCGACGCCGTCCTTTTCTGGAGTGTGCACGATCCGGAACGCGCGGCGCTCGAAGTGCAGAGCTACCCTCAAGCGGTGAGTTGGGCGGCGCAGACAGCGCTGCGCGACATCATCGGCCGCACCTCGCTCTCCGACCTGCTGCGTGGCCGCGAGCGCATCGAGGCCGAGCTTCAGGAGCTGATCGACCAGCGCAGCATGCCGTGGGGCGTCTCCGTGCAGTCCGTCGAGATGCGCGACGTGGTGATTCCGACAAGTTTGCAGGACGCTATGTCGCGTGAAGCTCAAGCGACAAGAGAAAAGCGCGCGCGGATCATCCTCGGGGAAGCCGAAGTGGAGATCGCGGACCTATTTCAGACTGCCTCGCGCGCGTATCAGCAGAACCCCACCGCGCTGCACCTTCGCGCGATGAACATCCTATATGAAGGGCTCAAGGAAAAAGGCGCGCTGATGCTCGTGCCGAGCACCGCGGTGGAGTCGATGGGATTGGGCGGACTCCTTGGCGCGGCCGCGTTAGGCCAACAGGCGCTTACGGACAGCGGAGCGCTCAAAGCCGACGAAGCAACAAAGGGCCGCCTGAGCCCGTAGTGTGCCTCGCGTTGGTTCACCAGTCAGATGGAGGGTGAAAGATGGGAATCATCTGGACCGCTCTGATCGGTCTCATCGTGGGCGCGATTGCGAAGTTTCTCATGCCTGGACGCGATCCAGGGGGAATCATCGTCACGATGCTGATCGGCATCGTCGGATCTTTCGTTGCGGGCTTTCTGGGACGTCTCGTCGGCTGGTACGCGCCTGGGCAGGGGGCCGGCCTCATTGCATCAATCCTCGGCGCAATTCTGCTCCTCTGGATCTACCGCCGGTTTACGGCACCGAAAGGCACGTCGACGCTTTAAGCTGCTGCAAACGTTAGGCGTGGGGCTGGGGCCGCTGCTGCTTATCTCTCCACGCGGATAGGCAGCGCGGTCTTCCAAACACCGGTGCGTTGCTCGACCTCGAGTCGCAGCAATCCCGGAGTTTTCGGCGCGTACTCGAAGTCCATGGTTTCGCCCGGGCCGGCGAGTAGAGTGGCTTGCCGCATCACCTGCGCCGCGCGCGGCAACTCGGCGCCGTCCTTCGCAATCGGCGTCCACTGCTCAGCTGTATCGCCGCGCAACAGCGCGATCCACGTCGTCCAATCGGGAATGATGTGAATCAGTCGCAAGCGATATGTCTTGCCGACTTTGAGCCGCAACGTGTCAGGCGTTAGGCTACCGTTGATGCGTGCCGTTCTCGTGTTCGGGCCGCCGCTCCCGAGGATAATCAGCCGGTCCCGTTCAACGTTATACGTTGAGTCGACAACGAGAAGTCCGCCGTAAAGACCCAGGTTGATCTGGAAGGCCTCGTTCGAATGCGCGTGATAGATGAACGTGCCGCTTCGCGGCGGTGTGAACGCGGCGACGAACGAATCACCCGGGACGATGGCCGGCGCGATGCGTGAGCCACTCCCGCTCCAGTCCGGTACTCCGTCGCTATACGCGGGGACTTCGATGCCATGCCAGTGCACGGCGGTCGTCGCTCTCAGGTGATTGACGATCGTGACGCGCACGGGCTCGTTGCGCTTGAGCACGAGCAGCGAGCTCGGGATGGGAACCGAGTCCCCAGCGGAGACGGAATCGGCATCCTGCCTAACGAAAGCCATCTCATCCAGCTCGCCTTTAAAGCGGCGCGGCGCTGCCTTCGCAACCAAACGGACGTTGCGTACGTGAGCCGCAGTCTCGGGACGCCGCGCAGGCGAAACGCCCGGCTTGACCGAGACAGCCATTACCATGCCGCGCATTCCGTGCATCGGGTCGATCGTTACGGGATCGGGAGGATCGGGAACGACGCGCGGCGAAAGGAAGACCGACGTGTGGTACGCGACGTGGCAGTGCAGCAGCCAGTTCCCCGGCTCGTCAGGCACCCAACGCATGAGGAATGTTTGGCCCGAGCGAGGCATCTCAGTCACAACGCGCCGGGCATCGCGCGGCGCATACATCGTGTCGGCTGCCCAGTTTCCACGGCTCACGACATCGAAGTAGAAACCGTGCAGGTGCATCGGGTGCGGACTGTCCGTCGGATTCACCCAGCGCCAGAGAATTGTGTCGCCGACGGTATAGGTGAGATGCTCCGTGTTAGGCCAGGACAGGCCGTTGATCACCCTCAGGTCAGCCGCGATGCCGTTGCTGTCCTCGGGGCCAGTCCATGAGCCCAGCACGAAGACGCGATCGGGACGAGGCGGTGCGTCTGCTGCATCTATAATGATTGCGCCCTGCAACTGGCTGTCGATTCCGCTTCGGTCTTCGACTGGCTCGCCGGTCGTCGAACCCCAGTAGAAGTAGGTTCCCGGCTCACCGGCGAGGAACGACACCTCACGCGTCGCGCCGGGGGCGATCTGAATCCTGTCGCCCGTTGTTCCTGGTCGCGTGTGCAATCCATACAGCACGAGCACTGAATCGCGTAGCGCGCTGTGCACAGTGACGTTGATCGTGGTGCCGGCCGGTACGCGGATCAGCGGACCTGGGTTCTGTGGCGGCCGACCTGCTTCGGCAAACACTTGCATAACGAGGCTGGGGCCCTCGTCACCGTCAGGGTACCAGCGTCCCTCGCGCGCTTCGAGGGCCAGCATCAATACACCGTTGGCGAGGTGCCCCGCTGGGGTGCGGTTCTCGTTAGGCAAGACTCGCGGCGCGTCGTCGGTTTGCTTGCAAGCAACGGCCGAAAGAAGAACCGCGCCTGCCAGCGCCAGTGAGAGATGCCGCAACGTATCGTTTTTATTAGGGATTCGCGCGCTCGTAGCGCTGTTGCAGCGCCTGAGTCGAGATCGTACTCAGTTGCGCGAGTGTTCCAACAATCGTTTGGCTGTTCGTATCTGAATAGTCGAGGTGCCCAGCGACGAGACGGATACCGCTGCGCATTACGCCTGTGGCGGAGTGTGCCTTGATGTTGCACATGTGTCCAAGCTCGTGCTTGATCACGTTAGCGAAGCCTGCTTCGGGATCTTTTGCGACCTTAGAGACATTGTCGCCCTTGATGAAAGCGACTTTGTGGTAACCCTCCAACGGTTGAATCCCGAGTCCTTCGATGTTCGCATCCTTCCAACCTGCATCTGCGTCCTTGAACTGACCGGATGCTGCGCCTGAATCGCGGACGCCATGATCCAGCATCAGTTCGCGAATGTCTTTAGCCGACGTTTTGTCGCTTGAGTGCGCATTGAGGATATAGACGGGGAAATCCAATCGCCCCGCGGCAAATCGCTCATCGCGCGAGCTCGTGCGAGCCACGTGTCGCACCTCGAATCGGATGTTGAGCGCCTTCAGAAGGTGGTCGGCCGGTTTGCCAGGGGGCCTTACCGCGTTGATGTCGCGCTCGACTCGAGCAAGGACAGCCGTTCTTACGCTTCCTTTGAGCCACCCCTTTGGGTCGAAGATTGTTATCGTGGCGATCACGAGCGGCGCAGGCGCCTTAGCGGGCACTCCCGGCGTCGCGTTAGGCGAGCCTACCACACCCGGCGGTGGCGCAGCAGCGGTATCCCCCTGAGCTACGACGCGATCGCCGTAGCCCGTGACGCGGCCTTCAGCACCGCGATCCGTAATTGGGGTCCGATCGGCCAATTCTTCTCCTGGCTACTGTGCCGGTGATTTCGGCCCCGCAATCATGGCACCAACGCCGCGTCTGTCAATCGGAACCTGTCGTACTCCTTGCTCTGTGCACGGCGCGGGCGAATATTCTCGCGCCTTCGACACGAGCGCCTAACGCACAGGCGAATGCGCGCACCGGTCACGAACAGGTGGATGTATGGCGCAAGAACCGATGATCAAGCTCGAGCCCGGCGGAACTGCGCCGATTCTGAGCTACAATGTCCCCGAACCCACGTCGTACACGGGGCGCCACATACTCGAGCTCGAATTCCCGCCCGAGTGGTTTACTGCTGCGGCGTTGGAAGTCCCGCCACCACCACCACCACCGACTCCACAGCCCACGGGTCCAATACTCCCGCCGATCGTCGTGCTGCCCATCGATCCAACGCGCGCGACTGAACGCATTTTGGCGGCGCCGGCTCCAGCTGCCGCAATGGCCGCACCCGCGCCGGGAGCGTTGGCGCGCACGATTATCGCCGAGACTCGGCCACCGGTACTGAAGTTTGCGGACGCTGAGGAGGCGAGCTTGAGAGCGCGAGCGGGCTTTCGCTTTGTTCGCTATGTCGACTTGGCTGGTGAGCCAGCCGCGCGGGTCTTGCCCCCTATACCTCCAGAGCCGCGGCCGCGCCTTCTCCTCGTAGAGATCTACCGGCTCTCGTCGTACCTCGGCGCGTACGGAGCCGGTCGCGTCTTGAAGACATTCACGCTACTGCCCGGCGAAAAGACCAAAATCAGCGTGAAGACCTATACCAAGCGCACCACCGACGCGAAGCAAGCTTCGAGCATACTCGATTCGTTCACAAAAGAGAGCGCCGACGATTTCGAGACCTCGATGAGCCAGGAGCAATCTGACAAGACAACGGAATCTGAGAACTTCGAGTACCACGCTGAAGCTGAAGCGTCCGCCTCGTGGGGCTTTGGCAGCGCAAAAGTCAGCGGAGGTGTGAAAGGCGGGACGTCGGCCTCACGCGAGGAGTTCGCCAAGAACGTTTCGAACGCGACACAGAAGCATACGGCAAAGGCTTCAGCGAAGCGTGATGTGCAAGTGAATACGAGTTACGAAGTGAAAGAGGAAACGGGCGAAGAGACCTCGATCGAGCGCACGATTGAAAACGTGAACTTGAGCCGCACGCTGAACTTTGTATTCAGGCAGATGAATCAGCAGTTTGTGACGATTTTGCACCTCGTCGACGTACGGCTTTCGTTCTTCAACGGCTATCCGGCGATGGCGCACGAAGTAACGCTGCCCGAGATCGATCGGCTGCTCGGGAAGTACGTGAAGCCCGAACGCCACGCCGAAGTTCGCGAAGCGATACTCACGCAGGTGCGCAGCGTGCGCGATCACGAAGGCATCGATCGGCCATTCATCGACGAAGTCGACCTAGGGGGCAACGACAAGTACCTTCGCGTTAGGCGCGATCTACTCTTCTCCTATACGGAGCCTGTCACCGACCAGAAGATCGATTTCACCGGTGTGCCGCTCGCCGTCGAGAAGTACACAATGCGAACCGAGGGTGTCATCGTCGAGGCGCTTTTAGGTCAGGCGGACGCGCTCGACGACTATGCGAAGCGGCTGCAAGAAATCGAAGTACGGCGACGCCAGGCTGACGTAGAGAAGCTGGAGGCGGAGGCTCGTAAGGCAGAGCTCATCGTATCGATTGCGGAGTCTGGCGATGCAGACGCGGCGAAGATCCTGGTGGACCTGCTGTGTCCGTGCGGGCCGCCACCGCCCGCTCCACCGCCAGCGCCCACGCCAACACCGCCCCCGCACTAGTTAGGCATGTCGGATCCCGACGATCATCGTGCCGTCAGCGACGCTCAGCGGGCGGTGGACGGGCCCCCCGCGCGCGTGCTCGAAGACCGCTACACGGACTGGGAAGATCCCAGCGGTGGCGGCGGTGGCGGCGTTGTCGCCAAAATTCCGTCGCCGTACCCAACACTCGTGGATCCCGGCTTTTTCGTGCCAGCTTCGGATCAGCGGCTGCGCATCGCCGTGGGTGTTGTTAGTCGACAGAAGGCGTACTCGCATCTGAAACTCGCGCTCGTAGACTTAACCGCTGATCCGAAGCGCCCCGTATACGCGGGGTACGGCGACGATCAGCAGATGTACATCGCAAGCGCGGCGAAGCTCGCCATTTTGACGCCGGCGCTCGCCCTGCGAGAAGCAGTCCGCGGTGCGGCGGACGCGATCGAGGCAAAAGACGACGCTGCGTTCTTCAAGGAATTGAGCAAAGCATGGAAGGGTGAGTTTCGCCGCTTCAATCGCGGCGGGAAGGATGTGCGAAACAGTGAGCCGGCATTGAATCGGATCTTTACAGCCAAGCGCGCGAAGGAGAGCGACCCCTTCACAATTGATTTCACGCAACGGCAGGGTGGAGCAGATGGATTTCTGGAGGATATGAAATGGTCGCTCAAAAGCTCCGTGAACTCCTCGTCCGCGCGCTGCATTCGCGATCTCGGCTTTCCCTACATCTTCGGCGTGAACAAGTCCGCTGGATTCTTCGACAAAAGAGGGCTCTGGGTTAGCCTCGACTACGGCGGGCAAAACTGGGATCCGAGTTTTTCTGGCTCAGGGCAAGCGGCGACTGCACGATCGCTCGCTGTGCTACTCACATTGGTGGCGCAGGATCGCCTCGTTAGGCCTGGGCTCGCAGGAGAGCTGCGAGGGCTGATGGCTGGTGAAGGTCAATGGGCGAGCGGTGACCTCGACCAGGGGGTTCGCGACCGGCTTCCCGACGCGGAAAAAGCGTTCGTGCAGATGCAAGGCAAAGTCGGCTATGAAGGCGGAACGTTCTGCGATTGCGCAATCCTCCGACGCAAGGGTCCAAAAGATCTAAAACTCGCGTACGTGGCCGTTGTGTTAGGCGGACGCAGTCACGATGAAGTCAGGCTTGCGGGCTCGGCGCTCGATGACTGTGTCTTGTTCGCGAATAGCCAAGCCGTGAAGCCGCCGGTCCCCGTTCCGGCGTAAACTGTGATCGCTGCCAGCGCGAGCGCGACAGCTATTTGCCGAGAGTTGCTACCGCTAGCTGCGTGACCGCGCTCAATGTCGTCTGCGCGGCGTTCAAACCGAGTCTGAAATCCTTATCGCTGAACATGGAGAAAACGTCGATCGGCTGATGCCACGTGGGATTCCAGCCAGTGCCCGTGTGCGCAAGTCGCTCATTCTCGCGCAGACTGATCGCCGGACAGACATCCTGGAACGAACCCGAGTCGGTGTTGCTCATGCGATCACCAACTGCCGCTGGATAGTCAGTGGCGTACTTGTCATTCGATTGTCGGAAGAACCAGGCGAGCTGCGCGGCTTCGGCAGCATACTTGGACGAGCCGGCGAACTCGATGTTGACGTCGGCTTCGCGTCGCTGCTCCGGTGAGACCTTTCCATCGGGTCCGGGCATGCCGTGATCCCACAGCATCATGTCGTGCTGGATCATGCCGAGCCATTTGGGCTCCGGGTATTTGCCTGAACCCGCTGGATTCTCGACGCCCTGCAGCGGCGAGCGCTGCCTAACGTACGCCGCCGCGCCGCCG
>DASYRX010000028.1:0-25548 GCA_036003845.1 Gemmatimonadaceae bacterium
GACGACGCGGCATGGGGGAAGTGGCGGGGTAGCGGGGAACTCAGAGCTGGACCCAATCTAGAACGCTTGGCCGATAGCTAATTGAAACGTTAGGCGACGAATGAACGAGCGACCGCGCGGTGGAGCGAACGATGCGGGACAGGACCCCTCGGCTTGCAGCGGTGGGAGCGCATCTCGCACAGTCACGGGCAAGTTGTTACCTGGGCTTACGCAGTATAGTGGCTGCTCACCTCCGGGCGTTCCTCCCAACACGAACGCCGCACCAGCCGGACGGTCGTACGGGTTGTACCCGACATCGAGTCGAACGGGGCCAACCGGCGTGTAGACGCGGACGCCCGCGCCTGGCGTCACCCTGAGCGGCGGAAATTTCTCCCGCAGGCCGGCGCGGCGCTCATTCCAAACGGCACCGGCATCGACGAACAGCGCGTACTGCAGGTAGTCCTTGAGGATCGGGGAGGCGAGCCGAAACTCGAGCGACCCCATGACGACATTGTCACCGCCTAACGGCTCCACCCGCTCCACCCGCGCTGCGTTGTCGACTTCGAAGAACAACGTATCGCCGCGCAGAACGGAGTCCTTGCTTTCGGGCGCGATGCGGTACACGACCGGGCCCAGCTCATTCTGCTGGAAGCCCCGCACAGTGTTCGCTCCACCGGCGTAGAGACGCTCCTGCGGTGGAATGAATGCGCGGCGCGTCTCACCATCCACTTCGATATTCGAACCGATCACGCTCCCCACCCTAACGCGCGCAGCCGCGATAATTCCAGAGTTCACTCGTGTGTACAACGCCGCGTCGAGAACGGCGCGATTGAATTGGATCCTCGGATCCGACCCGATCGTCGCCGACGCGTGTCGCAGTTCGAGACGCGCCAGCGAGCCTCGTGCGGGATTGGCGAGGTTGTCAATGCGAGTTCGCGTAATGACGGCGCTGACGACAGCCTGCCAGCGCAACTCGAGAAGCGTACGTCGCGCCTCGTCCTCGCAGATGCTGAACAGCGCGCAAAAGAGCGCCGGCTGCGCTTCGGTTCGACCGCGTTCCACCTGATAGCCGAGCGCCAACGGATACCCAAACCGCGGAACCACCTGCATCGTTGCAGCGACGCCGATCGGCACTGTCCGTAGATACGTCTGGTACTCGGACCTCCGTTCGCTGAAGATCGTGAGCGCCGGAATCGTGCGCAGACCGAACAGCGCGCCTTGGGAGAATGTCGCCGACGCGTAGTAGTTGAGGGTGTCGCTGAACTCGTCGTTGGCCAGTTGCGGGCATAACGAGCGCGCGAAGGAAAGCGGCGCCCCGTTGCCAATCTTGGACATGCGGCCGTTGAGCTCGAGCCGTGTGAGCCGTCCGAGAAAGTTCAGATTCGTATAGGACGCTTGCGCCCGAAAACAATCGAGCGTTGCCCATCCGCCGGAGACGCGCGACAGAGACATGGGATTCTCGACGAGATTCACCTGCAAGCGCACTGCGGTGTCGCCGAGCTGGGGAATCGAGCTCGTATCGATCGTTATGCCCACGTGCCGAAACGCATCCGTCAGGTACAGGCTGCGCGTGGCAGCATCGAGATCACGTTGTCGATAGAGATCGCCGCGACTAATGCCGATCAGTCGGCCGAGCTTGTTTGGATTGACGTGCTGGCGCGCGCCCGGCCCTTGCGCTTCGACGCCGACCTGCACTTCGCCGATGCGTAGTCGTGGCCCGCTGATCACGCTGTACGTGACCTCGCTGCGTTTGGCCACGGTGTCTGATTCGAAGCTTCGCAGAACTTCAGCGAGCGCGTAGCCCTCGTTGCGCAAACGTTGTTCGAGTGTGTCGCGTGTCGCTTCGATCACTGGAAGGTCGAAGCGGCCGCCGCGCCGCAATGGGAGGTTGCGAACGAGTCGCAGCGGCAATGGCGGCGGGAGCGAATCGACACCGACGATCGCGAGCGAGTCGACGAGCAACGGCTCACCTTCGTCGATTGTGAACGTGATGTCGACTCGTTCCGGCGTCTCGGCGAGTCGCGTGCCCACAGCTACTCGTGGAAAACCGCGCCGGTGATACAAAACGATGAGCCGGACAGAGTCACGACTGAGCTCGAGTCGATCGAGGCAGCGTCTGTCGCCAAGGACGCGGAACCAGCGTCGAAGCACGCCGCTCGGCTCGGTATTGATGCTGGCCGCGAGCGTCGCATCGTCGAACGTGCGGTTTCCGGCAAAGTGCAGCCCCCAGATTTCCTTGTCGCCGGGGTCACAGAACAGCTCGAATTGCTGGGCGCCTAACGGGGTAGCGTAAACCGCCGCCAACAAGAGGCAGCTCGTGGCCGCGCCGCGCGCGTGCCGCGCGCTACGCGTTATCCACGTAGGTGCCGCCGGGCCCACGCTGTTTTGCTCGCCGCTTTGCGTCCGCGGCGCGCATGCCGAGGTGGGCAAGGTTCACCCAAGCGTCGGGCCGCACGATGACGATCGCCGCCGAGATCGAGGCGAGCGGGAACTCGCGCACCTGACCCTCCCGATCGACGCCTCGGAACGAGCCGCGCTGCATCGCCTCCGGGCCGACGACGGCGGAGAACGCATCGCGGCAACGTTCTGCGCTCATCGTCGCAATCGCTTCGGCGCGCTCCGGCGGACAGATCACTATGAAGTCGTCGCCGCCGATGTGGCCCACGAATTCTGCGCTGGCGCCGCTCGCTTCCGCGCCGCCGTCCGTCCCACTGCCGTTGCCTAACGCCAAAACATTGCGCAGCGCCGCGCCGACTCCGCGAATGATCTCGTCGGCAATCGCGAAGCCGTACGTGTCCGCGAACGGCTTGAAGTTGTCGAGATCGAAATAGCAGACGGCGAACGACTCGTGCCGCTCGATGCGGCGCCCGATCTCGCGATCGATGCCGCGGCCGCCTGGCAGCCCGCTCGTCGGATTTCGATCGCCTTCGCGTTGCACGAGTCGCAACAACGCGTTCACGCGCGCGCGCAGTTCTCGCGGGTCGAACGGCTTTGCCAGATAGTCGTCGGCTCCGGCAGCGAAGCCCTCGATCTTGCTCTCCATGCCACCCTGCGCGGTCAGCATCAGAATGGGAATGCGCGCGGTGAACGGATTGGCTTTCATGCGCTTGCAGACGTCGATGCCGGTGAGCGTCGGCATCGAATGGTCGAGGATTACGAGGTCGGGCTCGCGCTGTTCGATCGCTAGCAGCGCTGCAGCACCGTCAGCCGCAAGCGCCACCTCATGGCCGACCGATCGGAACAGGTCGCGCAGCATGAGGCGCATGTCTTCATTGTCGTCGGCAAAAAGAAGGAAACTCACGAAGCGATCACAACTTAGCTCGGCTTTGGCGGGCTGGGGGAAGCGCCGTAAGTTCTCGCGCTACCAGGCGCACTGTCAACGGACTGACTACACCAATTCTCGCGGTCGAATTGCCCGCGCAGGATCGAAAGCGACGTGCAACGATAAAGCTTCCACCGCGGACTAACGCAGACACTGTGTTAACGGCATGGGAAACCATGTTGTCGGAGAACGTCCCGCGTTCGTCCGTGTTCGTCCGCGAGTGTCCGCGGTGAATGTTTTTGATCTTAACTCACTCGGGCTCTTGGCCGAAAATGGCCATGTGCGACGAGTGTCCGGGATTGACCTTCTTCTCGGGATAAATCCAGTGCACGGCTTCGTTGACTGCCGTCGCGACTTCGCCGAAACCAGTCGCGATCAACTTGAGCTTGCCCGGATAAGTCGTCACGTCACCTGCCGCATAGATACCCGGGAGCCCGGTCTCCATGCGGCTGTTCACTACGATCTCTTCCTTCTCCAGCGTTAGGCCCCACTGCGCCATGGGCCCGAGATCACTCACGAAACCCAGCATCGGAAGCACCACATCGCACTCCAGCTCGCGCACGGCCTTGGTCTTGGTGTCTCGGATCGAGATCCCCGTTAGGCGATCGCCGTCGCCCTTGACCTCGTGCAACTCGTGGAACGTGAGCACCGTCGCGCGCCCGGTCGCCGTTGCACGCTGCACGTCCGCGATGGTCGCGGCGTGAGCGCGGAATCGATCACTGCGATGCATCAGCGTCACAGTCTTCGCGCGATCCAGAAGCTGCTGCGCCCAATCGAACGCCGAGTCGCCACCGCCGATGATTACGACGCGCTCCCCCCGAAAACGCTCTGGATCGGTCACGACGTCGAAAATCCCGCGGCCGTACCACGCTTGCGCTGTTGGCTGATGCAAACGGCGCGGCGAGAACGCGCCGATGCCCGCCGCGATGACGATCGCCTTCGTCGGAAAGCGATCTGTCTCTGTCGTTAGGACAAATACGCCGTTCTCCCGCTCCAGCCCCGTGATGTTTTGCAGCAGATGCGCCGGCGCGCGGAATTGCATGGCTTGATCCACCATCGCCTTCACGAGGTCTTTGGCGAGGACCTTATGAAAGCCCGCCACGTCGAAGATGTACTTCTCTGGATACAGCGCCGTGAGCTGTCCGCCGAGCTGCGGCAGTGCGTCAACAATCTGCGCGCGAACTGCTCGCATACCGGCGTAGAACAGACCGAAAAGGCCGGTCGGTCCGCCGCCGATGATGGTGATGTCAGCCAGCTCGTGCGCTCGCATGCCGCGAAAACTAACAAGGGGTTAGGGGATAGGGGTTATGGGTTAGCTCGGAAAAAGATCTCCGCGTTAGGCTAACCCCTAACCCCTAACCCCTTTAGGTTGAGGACTAGATGAAGATTTATACCAAGACCGGCGACGCCGGTGAAACGGGTCTCTTTGGCGGCGGGCGCGTTGCCAAAGATCATCCGCGCGTCGAAGCGTACGGCGACGTCGATGAGCTCAATGCCGTGATCGGGATGGCCCGCAGTGCGGAGCCGCTCACGCGCATCGATGAAGTCCTCGTGCCAATTCAGCGAGACTTGTTCAGCGTTGGAGCCATTCTCGCCACGCCAAAGCTGGAAAAGATGCGCGAGCAGCTGGAAAAAGCGCGCATCGACGAAGCACGCATCACGGAGTTGGAAGGTGCCATCGATGCCTGTGAGCGAGAGCTGGAGCCCTTGCGCAGCTTCATCGTTCCAGGCGGAACTCAGAAAGCCGCGGCGCTGCACGTCGCGCGAACGGTCTGCCGCCGCGCCGAACGCCGCGTTGTGCATCTTCAACGCGAAGTCGAGATCCCGGAGATCGTCGTCCGCTACTTGAACCGGCTCTCCGATCTCCTATTCATGCTCGCGCGCGTGGCGAACAAGCAATCCGGCCGCGGCGAAGTCACCTGGTAAGCGACGCGAACCGAGATTCACGGTGCAGCGCATCGACGCAGGGCGCTACCAGATACTTGTAGACGCGGGATCCATCGACCGCCTCGGCGCGCTTGTCTCCGAAAGCGGCGCCGCGCAAGGCGTGAGCGCTCATGCGATCATCAGCGACAGCAACGTCGCTTCGCTCTACGGCGAGCGCGTGCGCGCCGCACTTTCAGACAGCGCACGGCGCGCCGAGCTGTTTGTCATTCCAGCAGGCGAGCAGTCGAAGTCACGCCTCGAATGGTCGCTCACAACCGACGCGATGCTCGCCCGTGGCCTCGGACGCGACACGCTGGTGATCGCGTTAGGCGGCGGCGTTGTCGGCGATCTCGCTGGTTTCGTCGCCGCGACGTTCGCGCGCGGAATTCCCGTCGTGCAGGTCCCCACTTCCCTGCTCGCGATGGTCGATTCGTCCGTCGGGGGCAAGACAGGCGTCGACACGCCAGCAGGAAAGAACCTCGTCGGCGCCTTCCACTGGCCGTCGCTTGTGGTGATCGATCCACAGGTACTGGCGACACTGCCAGTATCAGAGTGGCGCGCGGGCTTCGCCGAGGTTCTCAAGCACGGCGCTATCGCCGACGCGGAGCACTTCCGTCAGGCAGCATCTGCAGCAAGCACGCTGCCTAACGTTGCTGCGCCGCTGCTCGAGAAGCTCATCGCCGATTCAGTTCGCATCAAAGCGGGCATCGTGGCCGGTGACGAGCGGGAAGGCGGTGCGCGTCGCGCCCTGAACGCCGGCCACACAATCGCGCACGCCATCGAACAAGCGAGCGGCTTCTCTGTCACGCACGGCGAAGCCGTCGCGATCGGCCTGGTGCTCGAAACGGAGGTCGGCGAGCAACTCGGCATCACCGCCCCTGGTACAGCCGACGAATTGCGCCGCGCCTTGAATGCAGTCGGCCTGCCCGTGAGCTGTCCAAGCTCGTTGGCGCCGACAGATGTCTTGTCGGCGACTCGCTCCGACAAGAAATCGCGCAATGGCCAGGCACAATACGCGTTCTTGTCTCGTATTGGCGCCGTGGACACTGCAGACGGGCGCTACAGCCGGCCCGCGTCTGATGAAGAGGTGAGCCGAGTGTTAGAGAGATCGCGTGCTGGCTCCGATGCTGGTACCTAAGCGTGAACGCACCAAAGCCGAAGCGGCCGATGCGAGCGATTCTCGCGCTTTCGGTGATCATCGCCCTGGGACTCGGTGTCGCCGCTTATTTTGTGAACGTGCCGCTTCTCTGGATCGGCATCGGTGAGGCGTTGGCTCTGGTCGGAATTGGCTTCCGCGCGACGAAAGCCAGCCAAACTCAGCCATTAGCAGAAACCGCGCACGATCAAGCCACCAAGCCCTAGCATTCGCGGCCCGGGCTCGGGCCGCCATAAGTCCAAGTTGTTGCAATATTTGGTTATGCCAGAACGGCGCTGAGTGGCGCCTGGGTGGCACAAAAAATGGCTGTTGACCGACCACAAACGTGACGTTATCGTGGCGGCCGCTTGTCCGGAAAAACAGTCGGCATTTTGTGCTGTTTACTCACGAACCTGAGGGAGTGTATGCAGCAAGTGACCGAAGGCAGGGCGAAGGCCGCTCGACCCGAAGGCACCACCACTACCACCTCCACTCCACCCCCTCGAACCCTCGGCCGCGCTTTTCCGGCTACCGCGTTTGATCAGTATCTGCAGGACATTCAGCGGCTTCCGCTGATAACCGATCCAGAAGAAGAACGCCGCCTCGCGCGTCGCGCGCAGAAAGGCGATGAGACAGCCGCCGAACGGCTCGTCACTGCGAACCTCCGGTTTGTCATCTCATACGTAAAGAAGTACCAGGGCCACGGGCTCGATCTCTCCGAGCTCGTCGCCATCGGCAACGAAGGCCTGCTCAAAGCAGTCCGAAAGTTCGATCCCGACCAAGGCGTGAAGTTCATCTCCTATGCCGTCTGGTGGGTCCGGCAAGCAGTCCTCAAGGCACTCGCCGAGCAGACGCGCTCCGTTCGTATCCCCCTCAATCAGAATTCGCAGCTCATTAGACTCGCTCGCGCCGAGACCGTGTTGTCGCAGGTGCTCAAGCGCGATCCGTCGGACGACGAGCTCGCTCGCCTTCTAGACGAGACACCCGCGACAGTTCGTGCATCGAAGCAGATGTCGACGACGGAGATCTCGCTCGACGCTCCGGTCGACCGCTCCGATCGCGAAGCCGCGACGCTGGGCGAACGCTTCTCCGGCGCGGACGCAGGCGAAATCGAGGACACGACTGATTACAAGCTGATGCGCGAGTTTATCGATCGCGTCTTCCGGAAGTACCTCACGCCGCGCGAACGGAAGATCCTGTACCTGTACTACGGTCTCGAGGAGGGATCCGAGGCGATGACCCTCGAGCGCATCGGCGCGCTCATGGGTGTTACGCGCGAACGCATCCGCCAGATACGTGAGCGGGCGTTCGAGAAGCTGCGCGAGTCGCCTGATGGTCGTGCGCTGATGGGCTTCTGGTCCGCGGCGTAGCAAAATCGAATTCACAATCCCAACGCCCTCGCGACACTGCGGGGGCGTTTTGCTTCGCGCAACAGTTCCCACGTGGTGCACGTACGAGTTGGTGAGGGAGGTCACAGGCCTCGGTAGCGCGGAGGTGGGGATGATGCTCGAGCCGGAGGATAAAGATTCTTTCCTTGCGAAGGGCGACCCTCCTGCTGCGGATCCGGAGTCCGCGAGCGGCCGGCATCGCAATACGCCACCGCGTGTGCTGGTCATCGACGATGAATCCACAATCCGGCTAGCACTCCGTCGATTCTTTGGACGCATGGGATGGGACGTCGCGGAAGCGCCAGACGGAAAGCAGGCGCTAGATCTACTGCTCAAGTCAGCGCCCTCGCATGCGGAATCCGCTAAACGAGATCCGGCATCGGCTGAAGCGTACGATATGGTTCTCTCTGACGTGCGCATGCCTGGCCTCAACGGCATTCAGCTGCACGAGCGATTGAAAGCGGAGCGTCCCGACATCCTGCCGCATCTTGTCTTTTCGACTGGAGACATCGCCTCGACAGAGACAATCGAATTCGTGCGTGATATAGGCGTGCCGGTCATCCAGAAGCCGTTCCACTTCTCGCTGCTCAAAGAGCTCGCCGAGCGCATGGCCCGCGAGGCACCCTAACGACGACTAGGGATAGGTGGATAGGGGATAGTGGATAGGCGCTGTGGAGTAGCCGGCATTCCGATGACAGAGCCTGTGCTATCCCCTATCCCCTATCACCTAGCCCTTAGGATAGGTTCAGTCTCGTGAGCAGTCGCGAACTCGCACTCTTCCCGCTGGCAACGGTCCTCTTTCCACAGGCCCCGATGCCGTTGCACGTCTTCGAGCCGCGCTATCGCCGCTTGATGGAAGACTGCCTCGCCGGCGATCAAGAGTTCGGCATCCTGCCCAAACTGGATGACACGCCCGAGCGCGACATCGCGCCCGGCACGGTTGGCTGTGTGGCTCGCATCGAACACACGCAATCGCTTCCCGATGGCCGCTCGAACGTGCTCCTGCGCGGAGGAGAGCGCTTCGAGCTCGTGCGGTTCGTCACGACCGGCGCGCCGTACTTCAAGGGAATCGTGGAGGAGATTCCAGATGAGGAAGTCCCTGCCTTCGCCACGCGCGATTTGGCGAGTCGCGTGCGTGACTTATTCGGCCGCGTAGCAACCGCTGCGCGCACGATCGCAGACGACCGCGCACCAGTTCCTGACTTGCCCAACGACGACAAGAGCCTCGCTTTTGTTGTCGCGCAGTACCTCGATCTCGACCTGGCGAGCAAGTACCGCGTTCTGGCGTCGAGATCTCCAGTCGATCGATTGCGACAGGTGGACGGTGTGCTCTCTCCAATCGTCGAGACGATCGAAGACCGCGCGACAGTCCATCTGCGTGCGCGCAGCAACGGGCATGGCCACGGAGCCAGTGCC
Source organism: Gemmatimonadaceae bacterium (assembly GCA_036003845.1). GTDB lineage: Bacteria > Gemmatimonadota > Gemmatimonadetes > Gemmatimonadales > Gemmatimonadaceae > DASYRX01. The sequence goes on from DASYRX010000028.1 coordinate 9,167, forward strand.
TAACGCCGCATGACCACAGCGGCGCTGGAAGGGCAGCTCGGATCCATCGTCGGCGCTCGCTACGTGCGCTCGCGTGCCGCGGAGCTTCTGGTGTACGAATCCGATGGCCTGCCGGGGTACCGCAAGCGTCCCTCGCTGGCTGTCTTCCCGGGTACGCGCGACGAGGTCGTGGCCGTCGTGCAGCTGCTGGCGCGCGAGCGCGTGCCCTTCGTCCCGCGCGGCGCCGGGACCGGACTCTCGGGTGGCGCTCTGGCTGATGGCGTGGTGCTGATCGGACTGAACCGCCTAACGCGCATCATCGACCTGGATCCCGCGAGCCGTCTCGCCGTAGTCGAACCTGGCGTCGTTAACGCGAGCCTGTCGCGCGCCGCGCATGCGCACGGGCTGCACTACGCACCCGACCCCTCGAGCCAGGCGGCCTGCACGATCGGCGGCAACGTCGCCGAGAACGCGGGCGGGCCGCACTGCCTCAAGTACGGAGTCACCCTCAATCACATCATGGCCGTGAACGCCGTACTTCCCGACGGCAGCGTGACTTCCTTCGGCTCCGCCGACGGCGAGCGCGAAGGCTACGACCTCCTCGGCGCATTCGTGGGATCCGAGGGGTGCTTCGGCGTCGCACTCGATATTACCGTGCGCCTAACGCCGAACCCGCCAGCCGTTCGCACCCTGCTCGCCGACTTCATGTCGATCGATGCGGCTGCGCGAGCCACGACAGCGATCATTGCCGCGGGCATCGTTCCAGCGGCGCTCGAGATGATGGACGCGGGGACGATCCACGCCGTCGAGTCATCCATCTATGCCGCCGGATATCCGATCGACGCGGCCGCCGTGCTGTTGATCGAGCTGGACGGACTCGCCGCCGGATTGGACCGCGACGTCGAGCGCGTCGTGGCGCTGTGCGAGGAAACTGGCGCGAGAGGCGTGCGTGTGGCGCAGAGCGAAGTGCAGCGCGTCAAGCTGTGGCAAGGCCGCAAGAAGGCATTCGGCGCCATGGGTCGTATCGCGCGGCACCTCTTCGTGCAGGACGCGGTCGTTCCACGTACACAGCTGCCTAACGTAATGGCCAGCATCGCGACGATCGCTGAGCAGCATGGCGTTCGCGTCTGCAACGTCTTTCACGCCGGCGACGGCAACCTGCACCCCAACATCCCGTACAACGGCAACGATCCCGCTGAACGCGAGCGCGTGCACGCCGCGATGCGCGAGATCATGCAGGCGTGTATCGCCGTCGGCGGCACGGTCACTGGAGAGCACGGCATCGGGCTCGACAAGCTCGGCTACATGCCGCTCATCTTTTCGGAGGATTCGCTCAATCGTATGTGCCGCTTGCGCGACGCCTTCGATCCGCAGCGACTGGCAAATCCGGGCAAGGTCGTACCAGTTCGTTCCTGCCGAGAGTGGCACGGATTCGTCGGCAGAGAGGCGCCGTTACGCGCTGCCGCGGCGTCATGACACAGGTCGCCGGTCCAGTCAGCACTGCCGGAGCGGTCATTGACGCCTCCAGCACGTCACAGGTGCAAGAAGCTGTGCGCGACGCATCCGCGCGTAGCGAGGCGCTGCGGATTGTCGGCGCCGGGAGCTGGCTCCACGCAGGTCGTCCCGTCCGTGCGGATTCCTCCCTCTGCGTGCGATCACTCGCCGGCGTCGTCGAATACGTCCCTGGCGATCTGACGATTACCGCCTGGGCTGGAACGACGCTCGCCGAGTTGGACCGCGTGACGGCCGAGCACGGGCAGTGGCTCGCGCTGGATCCGTTTGGGTCGCGCGATGGCACGTTAGGCGCCACCGTCGCCACCAGCTCATTCGGGCCGCTCGCCGCATCGTTCGGAACGCCGCGTGACGTCGTGCTCGGGCTGCAGTGCGTCACCGGCGACGGGGAGATCGTCAACGGCGGCGCGCGGGTGGTCAAGCATGTCGCCGGCTACGACCTCGTGCGCCTGATGACGGGCGCGTGGGGTACGTTAGGCGTGCTCACGATGCTGACGCTTCGTTTGCGCGCGCGTGCGCCGGTCGACGCCACGTACGCCGTCAGCATCAGCGCGCCGCTCGGAGAATGGATCGCGGCGTACCGCGCCGCGAGTGTTTCCCCGCTCGCGACCGAGCTTCTGCACGCGGCGACAGCATCTACGTTGGGCCTGGGCAGTGATATGACAGCGCTCGTTCGAGTGAGCGGCAACGACGAAGCGGTCGCCGCCCAGGAGAAGGCGTTGGCTGAGCTGGGCGCCCTGCGCGCTGTTTCCGGTGAAGCTTGGGCGGCGCTCGCCGGGCACGATGCCTCGCGTCCGACAGCCGCACTGCGCCTCTCACATCGCCCGGCGCGCATCGCGGACGTCTGGGAGTTGGCCACCGCGATCGCTCGCGACGTTCCGGACGCCGTCGTGCACGCGACGCTGGACCGGGGCATCACGCGCGTTGTGCTTCCGCGCATCGCTGATGCAGACCTCGTGGCTCGGTTGCACGCCGCAACTGCGTGCACACGCGTCTTCGAAGTGCTCCCTGCTGTCCTGTGGCGTGAAGTCGCACCCAGCGCCGTCTCGGATCCGTTGAGTCAACGTGTGCGCGCCGCGTTCGACCCCGAGCGACGGCTCAATCCTGGCATCCTGGGCGAAGCCTAACGATGGCAACCGCTGCCGCGCCGCGCTGCGCGATTCCAGATACGCCACTCGCAGCTGCCGCCCCCGGTCTCGACGCTTGCGTGCACTGCGGCTTTTGCATGCAGGCTTGTCCCACCTACCTGGCGCTGGGGGACGAGAACGACTCGCCACGCGGACGTCTCGTCCTCATGCGCTCGCTGCTCGAGGGAGACGTCCCCGCGAGCGATCCGGCCCTCGGCACACACATCGATCAATGTCTCGGTTGCCGTGCTTGCGAGGCAGCTTGTCCGTCCGGCGTCCCTTACGGCGCACTGCTGGAAGCGACGCGCGCGACTCTCAATACGAGTGGTGGAAGCGGCATCTCCCGCGTTGGACGCCTTATCCTCGGTGTCTTCGAACGACCACGCCTCATGGCTGTGGCCATGTTCCTGGCGCGCATCGTGCGCGCGTTAGGCATCCCTTCGCTGCTCTCGCGCGTGCCTGGTCGGCTGGGCTTCGCGTCGGCGATGCTGTCCAGCACCGCGTATCGTCGCCGATCCACGGAGTACGTCGTGCCGGATGACGGGACACGCGGAAGCGTTGCCTTGCTGACCGGCTGCGTGATGCAAGGACTCTTCGCCGAGACGAATCGCGCGACGGCGCGTGTGCTCGCTACGAACGGCTATCGCATCGTGCACATCGGCGGACAGCGCTGTTGCGGCGCGCTGCATGCGCACGCCGGCGATCTGGAAGGCGCCAAGCGCCTCGCTCGCGCAAACATCGCCGCATTCGAGTCGAAGCCGGCCGACTTCATCGTCGTAAACGCGGCCGGGTGCGGCGCAATGCTCAAGGACTATGGGCATCTTCTGAGCGATGATCCCGGCTGGCGCGAGCGCGCCGAACGTGTGGCGCAGCGCGCGCGCGATGCGAGCGAGCTTCTCGCCGCTGCGGGTCCGCGGGCGGCGGCCGTGAAGGACGGCGCAGCGAAAGTACGCGTTGCGTATGACGCGCCGTGTCATCTGCTGCACGCTCAACGTGTGATCAGCCCGCCGCTCGAGACGTTAGGCGCCGCGACGGGCATCGAGCTCGTAACGCTTGTCGACGCCGATCAATGCTGCGGTGGCGCGGGCATTTACAACCTGCAGCATCCCGACGTTTCGCAGGCAGTGCTCGACGCCAAGCTCGACCGCATCGATCAGGCCGGCGTGGCGATCGTCGCGACCGGGAACCCGGGCTGCCTTATGCAGATCGGAGCGGGACTCGTGCGGCGTGGTTCACGTGTGCGTGTCGAGCACCTGATCGATTTGCTCGATTCAGCATACGCAGCGGAAGCCGAGCGTGAACAGCCGGCAGTAGCGCGCGCGCAGACACGGCGCTAAGACTTCGACACATGATCGACGCCGTGCTGTTCGAATTCGACGGCGTGCTCGCGGATACCACGAGTGCACGAGGTGAGGCACTCCGCTCGACGCTGCGCGAGGATGGCATCGCGCTGAGCGCAGATGAATATCGCGAGCATTGCGCAGGTCGTTCCTTCGCCGAAGCTGTGCGCGCGGCGCTGGAGTTGCGCGGCGTGCATCTGGATGAGACGGGAATGGACTTACTCGTTCTGCGCACCGACCGCGCATACGGCGCGGCAGTCGGCAAAGGCGTGACTCTCGCCGACGGTGTTCCGCAAGTTGTGGAGCGATTGGCGGCGTCGGTGCGGTTAGGCATCGTGACGCGCGCTTCGCGCCGCGACGTCGAGTTCGTGCTCGGCCTCGCGGGATTGGATCACGCGTTCACCTGTCTGGTGACAGGTGAAGACTTCACGACTGGCAAGCCCTCGCCTGCGCCGTATCGCGTGGCGCTGGAGCGCTTGTCGAAACTGCGTCCGACACAGCCGAGCGCTTGCGTTGCACTGGAAGACACCCTCGCTGGCATTCGCAGCGCGCGCACCGCGGGAATGCGTGCGGTCGCCGTCGGCGCATTGCCGGCGCATGTCGCGATGGAGGCGCATGGTCTCATCCCCAAGATCGCGGGGCTGTCGCTTGACGTTCTCCGGCGGCTCGTAGCGCGCGACGGGGAACGCATCCAGTGATCTCGTTAGGCGCTGTTACCAGCGTCGCCGGCGATCTCGCCGCGCTGGCGCGAGAGTACGGTGCCCTTCGGCGCAGTGCGGTCGTGTTCGATCGCAGCGACAGGTCACGCGGCGAGTTTGGCGGGGCACAGGCGCGCGAGACGCTCACTGGGCTGGTCACGAACGACGTCTTGTCGCTGGTGCCAGGCTCCGGGCAATACGCGGCCGCTCTCACGCCGAAAGGCAAGATCACGGCTGACGTGCGCATCTTCGCTCGCGCCGATGATCTGTTCATCGACGTCCCACCGCGCGCGGCCCAAGGCTGGTGGGCGATGGTGCGCAAGTACGTCAACCCGCGGGTAACACGCTACGCCGACGTGTCCGCTTCGTTCGGCACGTTAGGCGTTTATGGCGTGAGGGCGCGCGAGCTGACAGCGGCTGCGAGCGGCCGCGACGCATCCAGTCTTGCGGCGCTCGACATGTATGCGCATGCCGCGCTTGGACAGAACGTCGCCGATGGCTTCGTCGCCCGCGTGCCAGAGCTTGGCCTCGAAGGGTACGACCTCGTCCTGCCAAAGAGCGCCATGCCCGGATGGCTCGAGCGACTACGCTCGTTAGGTGCCGTCCTCGGCTCCGATGCGACGTGGACCATCGCGCGCATCGAGGCGGGGCGGCCGGAATGGGGTGTCGACATGGACGACTCGACCCTCGCCCAGGAAGCCAATCTCGAAACGCTCAACGCGATCTCGTTCACCAAGGGGTGCTACACGGGACAGGAGACAGTCGCGCGCGTGCACTTTCGCGGGCACGTCAATCGTTGTTTGCGCGGACTCGGATTCGACGTGGATATGCTGCCACCCACCGGTACGCGCTTGATCGACGCTACGGGGAAGGATGTGGGCGATGTGCGTAGCTCGGCCCGCTCACCAAGACTCGGCGGCGTGGCGTTAGGCATGGTTCGCAATGAAGCCGAGCTCGGCGCGTCGCTCACGGCGACATGGGACGCGGGAAGCATTCCCGTCGTCGTCAACGAGCTTCCTTTTCCGCTGTGACTGGCCTAAAGGTCAACTGCTTAACCGCAGATGAACGCGGATAAATGCGGACTAGTGAAACAGCAGTAGGAGAGGCGCGCGTTTGTCTACGGTGTTAGTCCGCGTGGGTCCGCGGTGAAAACACTTGATCTAAAGAAACAACGGGTGCGACCCGAAGATCGCACCCGTCGACAGCTGCCTAACGTTTGAACTACGGCTTCTTGGTGCTGTCGGTAGCCGCCGCCGAATCAGCCTTCGGGGCGGTGCTATCCATCGCCGGCGCCACAGCTGGCGCTGCGCTGTCGGCCGCCGGTGCATCCTTAGGTGAGGAACCGCATGCGGCGAGGAACAACACTGCTGCGGCAAGAGCCAGACGCTTCATGTTCAACGATCTCCAGGGAATGAGTAGTACACGTCGTCCTGGTCGCGGAATCTAGAATTGCAGGCTGAACTGTCAAGCAAATCAGCATTACATTACGTGCCCTATGGCCGCTGCCACCGCGCCGGAAGTTGAGAGACATGTCGTTCGCGGCGCGTGCCCGCACGACTGCCCCGACGCGTGCGCGACTCTTGTCACCGTAGAAAACGGGCGCGCGGTACGAATCGCCGGGGACGGCGAGCATCCCTTCACGCAGGGATTCCTCTGCGCGAAGGTGAATCGTTACATCGAGCGCACGTATCATCCTGAGCGTCTGCTGCACCCGATGCGACGTTCGGGACCCAAGGGAAGCGGTCAATTTGACGTGATTTCGTGGGACGACGCGCTGGATGAAATCGCAGAGCGCCTTACAGCCATCGTGAAGTCTCCCAACGGCCCGCAAGCGATACTCCCTTACTCGTACGCCGGCACGATGGGGTACGTGCAGGGCCAGTCGGTGGACCGCCGCTTCTTCCATTCGTTAGGCGCGTCGTTGCTGGATCGCACGATCTGCTCCACGTGCGGCGGCGAGGGGATGAAGATGACCGTCGGCGCGAACGTCGGCGCGGACGGCGAGGGCATTCCAGAGAGTGATCTCGTGCTGCTCTGGGGCACCAACACGCTCACGTCGAATCCGCACCTCTGGCCATTCATCGTGAAGGCGCGCGAGCGTGGCGCGCGCGTCCTGGCGATCGACCCGGTGCGTACGCGTACGGCCGAGCAGTGTGACGAGTGGCTGGCGATCCGACCGGGGACAGACGCGGCGCTGGCGCTGGCGATGATGCATGTCGTCTTCGACGAAGGGCGCCAGGATCAGGATTATCTCGCACGCTACACGTTAGGCTGGGAGGCGCTGCGCGAGCGCGCGAGCGAATGGACCCCGGAGCGCGCGGCACCGATTACGGGCCTCTCGGCCGAGCGAATTCGCGCGTTAGGCTCGGAGTTCGGACGTTCGCGGGCGTGCTTCATCCGCGTCAATTACGGGTTGCAGCGTCATGCCGGCGGAGGCATGGCGGTTCGTACAATCGCGTGTTTGCCAGCCGTGGCCGGACATTGGCGGCGGCCAGGCGGCGGCGTGCAGCTCTCGACAAGCCACAACTTCAAGTTCAACAAGGCCGCGCTGGAGCGTGCCGATCTTTCCCCGCCTGTCCGCACGATTAACATGATCAAGCTGGGCGAGGCCTTGACGACGCCTAACGCGGGTATCGGTGGACCGCCCGTGCTGGCGCTCGTCGTGTACAACACGAACCCGGCCGCGGTCGCGCCCGATCGCAACGCCGTGCTGCGCGGTCTCGCGCGCGAGGACCTCTTCACCGTCGTGCTGGAGCAGTTCCCGACCGACACGGTGGACTGGGCCGACATCGTGTTGCCGGCCACGACGCAGCTCGAGCATTGGGACGTGCACTTTTCCTATGGGCATCACTACGCGACCCTCAATCGACCCGCCATTGAACCGTTAGGCGAGTGTAAGCCGAACTCCGAGGTCTTTCGCGAGCTTGGCAAACGCATGGGACTGCCGTCGGCGCTATTTGCCGACGACGACGTGACGCTCATCAAGCAATCGCTCGATACACAGGCGCCCAGCATGCGCGGCGTGACGTTCGATCGCTTGCTCAAGGATGGCTGGGCGCGTCTCAACCTTCCCACGCCGTTCCTGCCCTACGCAGAAGGCGGTTTCCCGACGCCGAGCGGCAAGTGCGAGTTCTACTCGCAACGCATGGCGGACATGGGTTTCGACCCCCTTCCGACGTACATCCCCCCGCGAGAGCTTCCGGAGACCGCGCCGGAGCTGGCGCGCAAGTATCCGCTGAATCTCATCTCGTCCCCGCGACACTACTTCCTGAACACGACGTTCGTGAACATCGCCTCGTTGCGCAAGAACGCGGAGCCGGAGCTCGTCATGCATCCGGCCGACGCGGAACGTCGTGCGTTAGGCAGCGGGGAGCGCGTCGTGGTGCATAACGAGCGCGGTCACTTCGCGGCGCGACTGCGCGTCGCCGACGGCGTGCGCGAGGGCGTCGTGTGGGCACCGTCCATCTGGTGGGCGAAGTACGCGGACGACCGTCAGAACGCAAATGCCGTCACCGGCCAGGGCGAGACCGATCTCGGCCGCGGACCGGTTTTCTACGACTGTCTCGTTGAGGTTGGCGCCGCCGACTGAGGCGCCGGAGTGATGGTGTCGTCTCTCTCTACTTTCCCGACCACCCTCGGTGCCCTCAAGTGCGATGAGCAGCGCGGGGCACGAGCACGTGTCCTCCGATCCGTCAAAGACGAGATGCGCGCGAATCTGCTCGCGCGACTCGGCAAGGACGAGCCGCTGTTCGCTGGCCTCATCGGCTATGAAGACACCGTGGTGCCGCAGCTCGTCAATGCGATTCTCGCGCGGCACAACTTCATCCTGTTAGGCCTGCGCGGACAGGCGAAGAGCCGCATCCTGCGCTCGCTTGGCACGCTGCTGGATCCCGCGATTCCGATCGTCGCCGGCAGCGAGGTCAACGACAACCCGTACGCGCCCATCTCGAAGTTCGCCAAGAGATTGATCGAGGAGGCTGGAGACGACACACCGGTCGCATGGGTCGGTCCCGATCAGCGCTACGTCGAAAAGCTCGCGACGCCCGATGTCACCATCGCCGATGTCATCGGCGACGTCGATCCGATCAAGGCAGCGAAAGGCGGTCACATCCTCGCCGATGAACTGACGATGCACTTCGGCATGTTGCCGCGCGCCAACCGCGGGATCTTCGCGTTGAACGAATTGCCCGATCTCGCCGGGAAAGTGCAGGTGGGCCTCTTCAACATCATGCAGGAAGGCGACGTGCAGGTGAAGGGCTATCCCGTTAGGCTGCGTCTGGACGTGTTGCTCTGCTTCACGGCGAACCCGGAGGATTACACCGCGCGCGGGAAGATCATCACGCCGCTCAAGGACCGTATCGGGAGCGAGATCGGCACGCATTATCCCGACACGGTGGAGTTAGGCATGGCGATCACGACGCAAGAGGCGTGGACGTCGCGCGGGACCTTGCCCCTTCGTGTGCCGCCGTTCGTCGCGGAAGTGATCGAGCGCGTTGCCTTTGAAGCGCGCACGGATAAACGCGTCGATCGGCGCTCCGGTGTGTCGCAGCGGATGCCGATCAGCGTGTTGGAGAGCGTCGTGTCGAATGCGGAACGCCGCTCGCTGCGGTTAGGCGAGCGCGAGATCGTGCCGCGGCTCTCGGATGTGTACGCCGCGCTTCCCTCGATCACAGGGAAACTGGAGCTGGAATACGAAGGTGAGCTCGTGGGAGCTCCATCGATCGCGAAGGAGTTGATCCGTCGCGCGGCCGACGCAACGTTGCGTGAACGGGCCTCGGCGATGGACACCGACGAGATCGTGGTATGGTTCGACACGGGCGGTGCGCTCCAGGTCTCCGACGAAGTCGAGACGGCAACGATGTACCGCGCGTTCGGTACCGTGCCGGGACTGCACGAAGCTGTCGCGGCGAGTGGGCTGGCGGATGCCAAGGATCCGCCGTTCGCCGCGGCCGCGTGCGAGCTGGTGCTCGAGTCGCTCGTCGCGCGGCGCAAGGTGTCGCGCACCGACGGCGGCCGTTACGGGCGTGGACCTAACGAGCAGCAGCGGCGGCGCCCGAACCAGGATCTCTTCGGCGGCGGCCTCTCGGCGTGAAGACGCGGGCCACCCAGGTCGCGGTGCGCCGGGCACGGGCCGGCGACGTCGACGCGGTGGTCGCCATGCGGAGCGCACTGATCGAGTCGTCGCGCAGCAACCCGATCAACAGACGGTTGCGGCGCGAGTTCAAGGATCTGGCGCGGCCGCTCTTCGCGTCGCAGCTCGAGGATCCGCGCTGCCTAACGCTTCTCGCTTTGGACGGCGAACGCGCCATCGGCATGCTGCGCTGCATGCTCTCCGCCGCGAATCCGCTGCACGATCCGCCGCGCCACGGCTACGTGCTGTCGGTCTATGTCGAGCCGGCTCACCGACGCAGCGGTGTGCTTTCAGCGCTCATGCGTCACGCTGACGCATGGTGCGTGCAGCAAGGCGTCGTGGAGATGCGCCTGCACTGCGGCGTCGAAAATCGCGTGGGAAACGCCGCGTGGAAGGCGCTGGGCTTCGAGGCCGCCGAAGTCCTGCGCGTTCGGCGAATTCCGGACAGGCGGAGTGTCCTGTCTAAGAAAACGACAAGGGCTTGAACCACAGAGAACACGGAGGAAAGCGAACAAGAGGAAGCGCACCCCTCTGCTTTCTCTGTGTTCTCTGTGGTAAAGCTTTGCAGTCCTAGAGGTCGCGCAACTCGGGATAACGGCGAAAAGCGATCGTTAGGTACACGAGAAGCACCGCTGCAGCGCCGCCGATTGCCCAGCCCACGCCGAACAATTGCGCGATCGCCCCGCCGAGCGATGCGCCGACGACCTGGGCGAGTCCCACCACAATGAGCCCGTACACGGACATCACGCGGCCGCGCAGCTCGTCAGGCACGAGCACCTGCAGCAGCGTGTTGGAAGCGGCGTTATTGGCGATGAAGCAGAAGCCCACTCCGAAAAGCACCAGCCAACCGAGCAACCACGCATGCACGAAAGGAAGCACGAGCAGGAGAACGGCGGCCGTGTGCGACGCGCGCACAAGGAGCCGTCCATGGCGCCAGTGCGAACCGGGCCCCGCGATCACGAGCGCCGCGAGCATCCCGCCCACGCCGATCGCTGACAACAGCACGCCGTAGCCACTCGAGCCCGTGCGAAAGAGGTCGCGCGCCACTACCGGCATGAGCGACACGACGGGTATAGCCAGCACGGAGAACACCGTGATGACCGCCACGAGTGCGCGAATTGTGCGATGTTCTCGGATGTAGGCGAGCACTTCTCGCACGCCTTCGTGCAGCGTGGCATCGCGCCTAACGCGTTCGCTCGGCGGAAGTGAAACGCGCGCCAGCCCCGCGAGCACGGTGAGAAAGCTCACCGCGTTGATCGCGAAGCACCACGCCGTGCCAAAGTGCGCGATCACCAACGCAGCCAGCGCCGGTCCGATGACGCGCGCCAAGTTGAAGCCGCTCGAGTTGAGCGCAATGGCTTCGCGCAGATGTTCGCGGCCCACAAAGTCGATGACCATCGACTGTCGTGTGGGAATCTCGATCGCTGCAACGGTTCCGCCGAAGACAGCGAGGCCCAGAATCCAACCGATGGTGACGTGACCGCTCCAGGTGAGCAGCCAGAGCAGCGTCGCTTCGATCAGAAAAAGCGTCTGCATGGTGCGCAGCAACACGAGTTTGTTGCTGCGATCGACGAAGGCGCCGGCGTGCAGCGAGAAGAGAAGAATCGGCGCGGAGTTGGCCACCGCCACGAGGCCGACGAGAAAGGCGCTGTTCGTCAATTCCAGCGCGAGCCAGCCCAACGCCATCGCCTGCATCCACGATCCCACGAGCGAGATCGTCTGCCCAATCCAGAACAAACGAAAGTTCCGGTGCGTGCCGAGCACGCGAAACGGATTGGATGCGGTGAGCGAGATTCCCATTCTTCGGCAGGTACGAGTGCAATTAAGCAGGTTGCACGCCTTTAGCGTACCGTGCGCGCATAGCACCCTTGCAAATGCGTGCGTCCGTCGTCAGCCTGAGTGAGGCGCCGTATGCGTTTTCATACTTACACGAAGCACAGTCCGCAGGCCGCCGACGCGGTCGACCTCGAGTCGCTGCTCGAGAAGCTGGCCGACTTTCTGTTGCAGTCGGGATTCGCGGGCGGACCGTATTCGCATCCGTACTGGGGCGACTTCGGCGGCGAGAGCGATCGCACCCTCGAAGCGTTGAAAGAGGCGATCCTGCGCGCTCTGCTCGAGAGCGGGGAGTTTACGCCGGAGATGCTCGCTGCCTTACGCGGCGCGAATGACCCGGAAGCGAAGGCGAAGCTCTCGCAGTTGCTGGATGATCTCGTTAGTCGCCTCGCCGAGCGCGGCTATCTGAATATCGATGCGCCGCCGCGCGTGGATGACAGCCATCAGCCCGTCATCGGGCCGGGCTCGCTGGCGCGCGCCGCGTCGCGTGACGTGGAGTTCAAGCTCACGGAAAAGGGTCTCGACTTTCTCGCCTATCGCACGCTGCGGCAGCTGCTCGGGACGTTAGGCAGGTCCAGCGTCGGCAGTCACGACACGCCGCATCTGGCGACGGGCGTCGAGTCTGACGCCTGGAGCAAGCCGTACGAGTTCGGCGACATGCTGAATCTCGATGTCAGCGAGACGCTGAAGCGGGCGCTCACGCATTCGGAGCTCGGGAGCGATCGACTGGATCTCGAGTGGGATGACCTGATGGTGCGGCAGACCGAGTATCGCTCGTCCTGCGCGACGGTGCTCATGCTGGACACCTCGCACTCGATGATTCTCTACGGCGAGGATCGCTTCACCCCCGCGAAGAAGGTCGCGCTCGCGCTCACGCATCTCATCGCGACGCAGTATCCGGGAGATTCGATCCGCGTGCTCCTGTTCCACGACAGCGCCGAGGAGATCCCGTTAGGCGCTCTCGCCCAGGCGCAGGTCGGACCATATCACACGAATACAGCCGAAGGGCTCAAGCTCGCGCGGCGGCTCCTGCTGGCGCAGCGCAAGGACATGCGCCAGATCATCATGATCACGGACGGCAAACCCAGCGCCCTCACGCTTGGGACGGGACAAATCTACAAGAACTCCGCAGGCCTCGACGCGTATGTGATCGCCGAAACGTTGCGCGAGGTCGCGGCCTGTCGCCGCTCGGGCATCGTGATCAATACCTTCATGCTCGCGCGCGACAGGGCGCTCGTCGAATTCGTGAAGCGCGTCGCTGAGATAAGTCGCGGCAAGGCGTATTTCACGAACACGATGACGCTCGGCCAATTCATTCTCATGGATTTCTTGCGAAGGAAGACGACGTCCAAGTAGCTGCTGTCAGCTGTCTGCCGGCAGCTGACGGCTGACAGCTTTAGTTGCAGTGGTACGCCTAACGACTACTGGCTTGCAGGAAATTCACCGGTCTTTTGCAGCTCGCGCAGCCAGTGCGGTGATGGCAGACTGATGCCGCGCCACACCGAGATAAGCCGTAGAACGACGATCATCGCGAAGCCGACAGCCCCCGCCACGAATAGCGGGGCGCCTAACGCGAGCATCACAACGAAGACTCCACAGCCGGCGAATACAGCGGTCGCGTGCAACGCACCGACGCGAAATAGCACTGGGATCTCGCTGCTCAACACATCGCGCAGCACTCCGCCGACAGACGCCGTGATCACGCCGTAAAGCACGCTGACAAATAACGGCGATCGATGCTGCACTCCGAGGTTTGCACCGGACAGGCCGAAGAGCGCCATGCCGATCGCGTCGATGACGTCGAATCTGCGCTGCCAGTTGCGCGCCGACTCGTACGCTCTGCGGCTGTACACGAAGACGATGCATAACGCCAGCACAACGACGAGATACGGCCAGTATGTAACCCAGAAGAGCGGTCGTCGATCGAGCAGGATGTCGCGCACAGTGCCGCCACCGAACGCCGTGACGACCGCGAGCGCGTACGTGCCGACGAGGTCCATCCGTTTGCGTGCGGCGACGATGATCCCAGACAATGCCGAAAGGATGACAGCGCTCACCTCGACGACTCGCAATCCGGCGGTAGTACCGATCTCGATGACGTTTTGCGGCACGAGCATGGCTGAGTATAACCGGGCTGGACCTCGCGGGCGCATGATGGGGTTCTTGCGCGCGGCGTCGGTCTTTGTTACGATGCGCGGAGACAACTGAAGACCGTGGCGATTTGTCGGCGTATTGCGGCCACGTAAATAAACAGCTAAAAAGCCACGCGTCCCGGGGCTTTGCCGTCTGCGGGACTTTTTCGTGTCCGCAAACGAGCAACGCGGAGGACGGGTGGGAGGAGCGAGTCATGTCACCACCCGAGGTACGCATCGGTGTCATCGGTTTCGGCACCGTCGGACGCAGCTTCATCGATGTTCTGGCACGTCGGCGCCTCGCGCTCGAACAATCGGCGCACGTGCGCCTGAGGATCGCCGAAATCGCCGTGCGCGAGCCGCGCAGCCACGACTGCACAATCGCCGGCGCGCGTGTGCATAACGAGGCCGAGCTGCTGGCGAGCAATCCGGACATCGACCTCGTGGTCGAAGTCTCCGGCGCCGCGTCCGCAGCCTCCTGGATCCAGACCGCGCTCGACCGCGGTGCAGCCGTCGTCACGGCGAACAAGCGCGCCCTCGCCACGAGCGTTCCGCTGCTGGAGGCGCTCGCCGAGCGGCGGCCCGGATTGTATTGCGAGGCGTCTGTCGCGGCCGCCGTGCCGATCGTCCGCGCGCTGCGCGATTCGCTGGAAGGCGAAGAGATCCGCGCGATCCGCGGTGTGCTCAACGGCACGACCACGCACGTGCTCTCGTCGATCGAGCGCGGACATTCGTTCGTCGGCGCGCTGGCCGACGCGCGACGCCAGGGGATTTGTGAAGGCGACGCGCAACTCGACTTGAGCGGCGCAGACGCCGCGCACAAACTCGCGATTCTCTGCACGTTGGCGTGGAATACGCCGCTTCCGGCCGATCGCGTGTCCGTCGAAGGCATCGGCCTTCCCATCGAGGACTCCGTGCGGAGTGCCGTCGCGCGCAACTTCCGCGTTAGGCTCGTCGCCGTCGCAACTCGGCGCGACGGAACAGTTGCCGCGGCCGTACGCCCCGCCACCCTCGCCGCTGACGACCCGCTCGCCACGGCAACGGGCGTGGCTAACGTCGTGGAAGTCGATACCGCGCTCGCTGGAACTCTGCGCTGGACCGGCCCGGGGGCCGGGGGACCCGCAACAGCGTCAGCGCTCTTGGCGGACACGCTAGCCGCCGCGCGCTGGCTCGCTCCCTCACGCTTGCAACTGGCGGCCGCATGACGACCACGCTCAGCCCCACGCCTAACGAGACAGTTGCGCGGACCACGCGGGCCCCTGCTCCGCATGGGCTCTTTTGCCCGCGCTGCCAACTGACCTTTGAAGCCGCCCCTCAAGCGCTCTGCTCCACGTGCCTCGGCCCCGTGCAGCCGGTCTACGATCACGACGGCCAGCCCTCGCGCGAGGAGCTCGAGCAGCGTCCGCGAACGCTCTGGCGCTACGCCGAATGGCTGCCATTCGCCGAGCCGCCTGTCGTGGCTCGGAGTGTCGGCTTCACTCCGCTCGTTGAGGCACCACGCCTCGCGCACGAGCTCGGCGTGGCGCGCGTCTGGATCAAGAACGACTCCGTCTCGCATCCCTCGCTCAGCTTCAAGGATCGAGTTGTCGCCACGGCGCTGAACGCCGCGCACGCATTCGGCCTAACGACGGTGGGATGCGCGTCGACGGGCAACCTCGCCAACGCGGTCGCGGCGGCGGCAGCGGCCGCTGGATTGCCGGCGTGGATCTTCGTGCCGGCCGACCTCGAGCCTGCCAAGATCGTCGGCACGACGGTGTATGGCCCGCACCTCGTTCGCGTGCGCGGCACGTACGATGACGTCAACCGCCTCTGCTCGCAGATCGCCGACCGCTTCGACTGGGGGATCGTGAACGTGAACCTTCGCGCCTACTACGGCGAAGGCTCCAAGACAGTCGGCTTCGAAATCGTGGACCAACTCGGTTGGCGCTTCCCGAGTGCGGTGATCGCGCCGATGGCGGGCGGCTCTCTCGTCACGAAACTGCACAAGGCGTTCGGCGAATTTGCTCGAGCTGGCCTGGCCGACGGAGAGCAGCCGCGCATCTACGGCGCTCAGGCGAACGGCTGTGCGCCAATCGTTAGGTTCGTCCAGTCCAACGCGCGCTCGCTCACGCCGGAGCGGCCGCACACGATCGCCCGCTCGCTCGCGATCGGCAGCCCAGCCGACGCGCTCACCGCCCGCGCCGCGATTCTGCAGTCCGGCGGATGGGCTCACGCCGTCACGGACGACGAGCTCGTCGTCGGGATCCGCCGGCTCGCCGAGACGAGCGGAGTGTTCACCGAGACGGCGGGCGGCGTGACTGTCGCGGCGGCGTATGCCCTGGCGCAGCAGGGACGCCTCCGGCCGAGCGACGAGGTGGTGCTCTGCATAACGGGGAACGGTCTCAAGACAACGGACGCGGTGGCTTCGGCGCTCGAGACCGCGCCTGAAATCGCGCCTCGGCTGAGCGCCGTAGAAGCGCTCGTCGCCGCAGCTGCCTAACAACTATTCCCGAGGATCATCTCATGGCTGTTTCGATTCATCTTCCGGCGATTCTCGCGCCGCTCGCTGACGGGGCCCGCGTCGTTGACCTGGACGGTCCCACGGTCGGCGCCGCGGTACAGGCACTCACAGATCGCTACCCGGGCCTCGC
>DASYRX010000029.1:0-12114 GCA_036003845.1 Gemmatimonadaceae bacterium
CGGATCCGGAGATCCGCCGCCTGGAGGGCGAGCTGCGCGCCATGCCGTCGCCGATTGTCGTACGCGGCGCTGCGACCAAAGCGGCACCACCCGTCACCGTTGTGGGTGCACCTAACGACTCGGCCGCATTGGTTGCCGCACAGTTACAGCGGATCAGCGAAGCAGAAACCGCTCCGCGCGATTTCTCGTCCGTCGCTGCTGGCCTGACGCCTCCGCCCTCACCTAACGACCCTGCTACCTTAGCGGCGGCGCAATTACAGCGACTGAGTGAGGCGGAAACTGCTCCGCGCGATTTCTCGTCCGTCGCGGCTGTGCATCGGCGCGAGCCGCCAGCTTGGAGATTGCTGTTTGGCGCCGCGGCCGCGCTCGTGCTGATTGCAATCATAGCGATTGTCGCCGCGAGCGAATGGAGGCCGCTGCGGCGTGGATCCACCGTTAGGCCCTCCACCTTCGCCGTCGGGATGATCCACGAGGAGGGAGTTCCAGACACACTCCGCATCGGCGGCGTGCTGACGGACATGCTCGCCACGAACCTGGCTCGCGTGGCCGGGCTGTCGGTACTCGCGAATACGCGGCTGTTCGAATTGATGCGACCTGGCCAGGACACGATCGCCGAGGGATACACCGACGCCGCGCGCCGCGCGGGCGCTACCGAAATCCTCCAAGGGCGCCTGCTCGCTGGACCGCAATGGAGCCTCGCGATGGAGATCCAGCGGGTGGACCTAACGAGTGGACTCGTGAAGGGAGCCTATCGCGTCGCCGCGGCTGACCGCTATCAGTTGATAGACAGCGTGACGGCCGCGATCACTCGCGACCTGAACCTCGGCCTGCCGCCCGGGTCGATCGCGGACGCGACGACTGAGTCGCCCGTCGCCTATCAATTATATGAAGAGGGGCTGCGGGCGTACTATCAGTACGACGATGCCGCTGCCCTGCGCCTGATGCAGGCCGCGCTCCGAGAAGATTCGACCTTCGCGATGGCTGCGTACTATGACGCACAATTGAGCCGCGAAGGAGACGGCGACGAAACGCCCCGCCGGGCGCGTGCACTTCGCCTTGCCGCGCATGCACCCGAGCGTGAACGCCTCACGATCACGGCCACGATGCTTACGCTGAACCAGGAGCCGGCCGCGATTGCAGTCGCCGAAACATTGGTGGCGAAGTATCCAAACGATCCGCGTGCGTTTCAACTCCTCTCGGAAAGCCTGTCGTTGCGCGGCGAGTGGCAATCTGCCGTCCCAGTAATCGAACGGGCTATCGCAATCGACTCGGCGTCTGAGCCAATCGAGCGTCAGAACTGCAGTCTCTGTCGGGATCTTACGCACCTTGCGGATTTCTACCTCTGGTGGGACTCGCTCCCGGCGGCTGAACGAACGGCGCGCCGTTATGCCCGGATTCGCCCGAAAGATCACGTACCCTGGCACATCCTTATCAGAACAGCCGCAGCACGGGGTGACACCGCAGCCGTGAATCGCTCCCTAAGGCTGTTTGTGCAATTGAGCCCGTTTCCGGTGTCCGCGGATTATATGGTGCGTCAGCTCGTACTCTCTGAGCGTTATGACGAGGCTTCGATCCGCGTACAGCCAATGCTCGATTCGCCCCGGCTTGCTGAAATGGGGCAAGGACGCTGGCTCAAGGCGATTCTGCTTCGGAACCAAGGGCGCATCGACGAAGCGTTGAAGATCGCTCGTGTGGGCGGATCGCCCGATCCTCTGGTCAACGGCTTGATAACCCTTGAATCCGGCGACGCGCGCGAGGCGGCAGCGATCCTTTCCATTAGGGTGCGCAGGGACGAGTCCCCATTTGCCCCGGGGCTCCGAGCCCGACACCTAACGTGGCACAATACGTTGTTAGGCATGGCGCTCGCAGCAGCCGGAGATACGCTTGCCGTGCGCCGCCTCGCGGACACGGTGGAATATTGGGGATCAAGGAGCAATTACGGCCGCGATCGCCGAGCGCACCACTATCTACGCGGCATGCTGCTTGTCGCCCAAGGTCGCGATATCGACGCGGCAGCGGAGTTGCGCGAGGCGCTGCATTCGCGCACGCATGGCTTCACGCGCGTGAATTACGAGTTGGGGAAGGCGCTGATGCGACTCAATCGCCCCTTAGAAACAGTAAGCGTGGTGCGATCGGCACTACTTGGGGATATCGACGGGTCGAATCTCTATATAACGCGAACCGAGCTGCACGAGCTGCTCGCGCAAGCATTCGACCGCAGCGGGCAACGTGACAGCGCGGCTGTTCATTATCGCGCCGTCGTCCGAGCGTGGGAGAATGCGGACCCATTGCTTCAACCGCGACGCCAGCGCGCCCGAGATTGGCTCTCGCGCAATGCTTCCGAGAGCTGATCGGCCCAGTGCTCGAGGTGACGAACACAGAAGCGCGCGGAGGTGCTGAATCACGGAACGATCCTCTCGGCGTAGTTGTTCGCCGGGACGGGGTCGGGTGTCGCGCTGTACACGAAGACGGCGAAGCGTTTGGGTACGCCGTCGGTCGGAATCGTCGTGGTGATTGCGACTTCGCGGTATCCGTGGTCGGGAATGGCTCCCAAGTCACAGACAACAGCCCCTCGTAAGGCGGGGACATTTGAGGGACCTGGAGTCGCAGCGCAGCCGATGCCAAGCCGCTCGATCCCGACTCCAAGGGGAAGGAGGAAGAGCAGACGCGCCTGCCGCGCTTCGTCGTCGTTCTCGGTGTAGATGACGACCCGAGCGTTAATGCTCGTCTTGCTCTTCGTTACCTCGAGGATGCGGACCTGGAGGTCGGCTTGCCAGACTTGCGCAGGCTGCCAGGCTAAGTGTCCGCTTCCGGTAAGCAGGAGGAGGAGCAGCGAGTTGCGAGCGACTGCGCGTTGCATGCGGGCGATGCTACGCCCGCGCAGTCAGCCGGTCGTCTTTGTGGCGTCAGTCCCGCGTCAACGCGACAACTCTTTGCCGCCAGCTCCTACGACTTGGCGGTGAACTCCACGTCGATATCGACTCTCCCCATCTTGAACGTCGCCGGGTCGTAGGATCTGACCCCTTTGCACGGATAATGGCCGGCGATCACCTTCGCAGTTACGTCGACCTGGCCGCTGCACTGCGGTTTCTCACCGGGCGTGATGCCAGCAGTCGATGTGAGCTTCCCGCGCCCGACCATGATACCGACTTCCTGGGTCTGCGTGAATGTAATGAGCGCGTTAGGCTCAGCCGCCCGGATGCGCCGTGTTGCAGCCAGGTCATGTCGCCGCCGCCGATACTCGCTTTGGTGTTGATCTGCACTTCTTCGTCAATCGTAAACGTCCCCGTGACCTTCACTTTCACGCTGCCGCCAACGAATTCACGCTTGCTGATTGGCGGATAGGCTGACTGCCGAGCGTAAACCGGTATCGCTACAGGCAGCAGCGCGTCTTGGGTGATTGTCGCGCTCGTACTGAAGCCGCCTAACGTGAACATTGCGAGCGTTCGAAGCAGAGGCTTGGTGCGACGCATGATTCGCCGTTACGTGATGGACGGCGGGCAAACATGACGCGTTCATTCAGCGTGCGCGAGAAGCAAGCGTCAAACACGCTTTTAAATCGGCGGCGGCCTCCGTTGGGCCCCACACATAGTTCGCCGATATCACACGACTCTCCTATGACGCCACCTTCCGCTTCACCACGGTGAGCTTGAGTGAGGCAGGATGCTTGGCCGAGTGGTGCACCGAGTTATGCGCCGTCACCCCCGTCGCCTCATCGTAGTTCTTCCCGCCGGTATTCATGTTGCGATCGAAGCGCGGGAAGTTCGAGCTCGATACTTCGATCCGAATCCGATGCCCAGCATCGAAGAAGTTGCTCGTCGTTAGGGGTCCGACCACTACTTTATACACCTTCTCCTGCTCCATGAACACCTGCTTGTCGTACCCCTCGCGATACCTAACGCGCTGAATCGACTCGTCCAGGTTGAACGCGCGACCGTCCGGATAGACATCTACCAGCTTGAGCGTAAAGTCGGTGTCCTTCACATCCGATGATACATACAGCGTCAGCTCGACAGGCCCGCTCACCTCGACGCCTTCCTTGAGCGGCTCACTCGTGTACACGAGAATGTCCTTCCGCTCTTCCATCTTCTGCTGATCGAACGAGCCACCCTGCACCGCATTCCCGGTGCAGCACACGTTCCCGCCGTACGACGGCACCGGATTCATCGGATCGTAGCTGAAGCTGTCAGGCTTATCCGTCTTGGGCGGCTTCGTCGTCAACACACCGTCGCCCGCACGCGAATTGGCGTTTCCAGTGCTGGACAGGAAATACGTTAGGCTTTCCGCGCCCTTCGGCGGCCATGTGTCGGACGTTTGCCAGCGATTCAACCCCATCGTGAAGTAACGCACCTTGGGCAGCGTATCCAGCAACGCCGTCTTTTCACCCTTGAGGAACACGTCGAACCAGCCGTACGTCAGCGCGTCGTAGTCGAGCCGAGCATCGCCCATGCTGCGCTCACCGACAACGGTGCTCTCCGTCGCGCGTCGCATCGCACAGTGCAGCGTCGGCGCGATCACGGCGTACTGCTGATTGGCGATCTCCGGACGCGCCGTTTTTCTGACGTGATTGTAGGTCGCGAGGTTAGGCCCGACCGATACATCGTACCACGTCATAAACCAGAGTCCCGGAACGTTGATGACCATGTCGTCGTGGAACAATCCGCCCTTGTACCACGCTGGATCGTTAGGCGTGCGCTGAATCATCGCCCCGCCGGTCGCGATGCCCGGCATCGAATCGGCGAAGATCCCTTTGGGGCCATCCACGGCGCGCATGATATCCATCTCCGGCAGCTTGCGGAGCGCCTTGTCCCAGTCGACGGGCGGCAGCTGCTGCGCCAGATCGAATGACTTGGACGCTCGAATCAATTCTTCCTGCGTTAGGTTCGCCGGCATCATCGGCCGATTTTGATTCTGTTCGCCGTACAGCCACGCGATGAAAAGCATTTGCACCGCGCCGCCGCGGTACCAGTTCCCCTGCTCGTAGAATCCGCCGACCCGCCCAACTCCGGCGCCGAATCCCTGCGGAATGATCGTCGCGAGACCGGAGGGGGACTGCGCAGCAACGGCCATCTGCCATTCGGCCGTGGATGAGCAGCCGATCAAGCCGACTTTGCCGTTCGCCCACGGCTGCGACGACATCCACTGGATTTCATCGACGCCGTCGGTGAGCGGGGGACCGAGAATGTCGTAGTTCCCTTCCGAGAAGAAATGGCCGCGCTCGTTCATCACGACAAAAGCATAGCCGCGCTTCACGGCCTCGAGCTGCGACGTCATGTCGGCGGGAGCGCCGAGCCTAACGTCCCACCAGTTGAAGTTATATGGGGTGCGCGAGAAGATGATCGGCACCTTCCCTGTGGCGTTCTTGGGCCGATAGACGTCCGCTTGCATGCGCACGCCGTCGCGCATCGGAATCATGAGCTTGCGATCCACGATAGCGATCTTCTGCAGCTCGCGCTCGAGCGAATCGCGCCGTGCACGCAATTGAGCCTGCGCCTGAGCATTCTGCGACGGCTGGGCGTGTAGCGATGCTACGAACGCAAGCAGACTGACGCTGCTACCGACGCAGCGACGACCTAACGTAATTCTCGACGGCATCTCTGGCGCTCCAGTTTCGAGGACGCCCACGCTTGGGCGTCGTGCGATAGTCCACGCTACGGCTGATGGATCGAACCGCGCAATAGTGAGCTGGAGGACTGGACCGTCAGACCACGACAGGGGCTGGCGACAGCGCTCACCCCGGGAAACTTTCCACGACCCTCTCACAACGGGTCCACGCACATCACAACTCCGTCTGCTGGTTTCGACTTTTCTTCGCGCGTCGCTATCGTCACGGGTGCCGCGCGGGGCCTCGGCCGCGCAGCAGCTGAGCGCCTGCATGAGCTGGGTGCGTCGGTCGCCGTCAATGTTCGCGATCGGGCTCGCGCCGAAGAAGTTGTTGCTGCGTTAGGCGACCGCGCGCTTGCCGTCCCCGGCGATGTCTCCGCTAGCGGCGCGCCGGAAGACATCGTGAAGCGGACGCTCGACCGTTTTGGCCGCATCGACATTCTCGTCAACAACGCCGCAGTGGCGCGCGGCACACGGTTCCCTGACCTCTCGCCAGAAGAATGGCGCCAGACTGTTGACGTCAATCTCACCGTGCCCTTCCTGCTTACCAAGGCCGTTTTACCAACGATGAGCGCCCAGAATTACGGCCGCATCGTCAACATCTCCTCCACCGCTGGTCGTATGGTCTCGACGCTCGGCAGCGCGGCCTACACAGCATCGAAGACAGGACTTTTGGGCCTAACGAGGGCGTCGGCAAAAGAACTGGGCAAGTTCGGGATCACGGTCAATGCCATCTGCCCTGGCATGATTGACACCGAGCTGACGCACGAGAACGCATCACCCGAGCTGCTCGAGCGCCTCGCGGCCGGCTACCCCGTCCCACGCCTGGGCACGGCGCGTGAAGTTGCGGACCTCATCTGCTTCATCGCATCGCCCGCCGCCGGCTACATCACCGGTGCCTCGCTCGACATCAACGGCGGCGACTTGATGATGTAACGCAGCCAGCACCTTTCAAGACGCACGACTAGCGCCTAACGAAGTGCGACCCGGCGCCTCTGCTCCTTCCGCTCAGTCACCGGAGCTGCAAGCCAGGCGGAGACTTCCGCCGCGGCTAACGGCCAGCCGAACAGGTACCCCTGCCCCGCGTGACAACCAAGCAGCTTCAGCTGGTCGCGCTGGCTTGCGCTTTCAACACCCTCTGCAATCGTCTGCAAGTTCAGCATCTCAGCCAGCGCGAGAATTGTGCGGATCAGCGCCGCTCCGTCTTCGCCATGTCGCAGCCCGTCGGTAAACACGCGGTCAATCTTCATGATGTCCACGGGGAAGCGCTGCAGATATGACAGTGAGGAGTAGCCCGTACCGAAATCATCGATAGCCAGACCGACCCCAAGGCGCTTGAGCTCCTTCAGACGTGCGAGTGTGCTCTCGGCGTTCTGCATAATGACAGACTCGGTGATCTCAAGGATCAGGTGTCGAGGATCGAGTCCGGTTTCTCTCAAGACTGAATCGACATCCGCCGCAATGCCTTCATGCTCCAACTGCTTTCCAGACAGGTTTACGGTGATCTTGAGTGGCACCCCACTCCGTTGTGCGTTCCACTCGGCGCCTTGACGACACGCGTCACGCAGTACCCATCTGCCTAACGCGACGATCACACCGATGCGCTCGGCGAGTGGAATGAAGAGGTCCGGCGCCAACGGGCCGCGTGTTGGATGCAGCCACCGTGCAAGCGCCTCGAGCGCCGTCACCTCACCGGATTTCAGATCGACGATTGGCTGGTACGATACTGCGAACTCGGGATAGGTCTGCTTGCGTTCTTCAAATGCCGTGAACACTCCTGTGTTCGCGAGACGGGGACGGTGGAGCAGCTGACTCTTTTCCAAGGCTCGACGCAGATCCGATTCGAGCGTGACGCGCTCGCTTAGCGCGGTCTGCATGGACGGGTCGAAGACGACCCAGCGCCCCGGGCAGCGTTGCTTTGCCTCGTACATCGCGACATCGGCATTGCGCAATAACTCTTCAGTCCCTTCCGCGCCGGAATAGACCGAGATCCCGTAGCTCGCGCCTATTGTCACGGTGCGGTCGGCGTCGAATTCCACGGGCTGCCTCAGCGAGCTGATTATGCGCGCAACCGCTGATTCTGCTCCTGCGAGCGCGTCGACTTGCTGCAGCAGCACCGCAAACTCGTCGCCCCCAAGTCGCGCCACTGCATCGCAACCTCGCGTTGCACTTAACAGGCGTTGGGCTACGACCTGCAGTAGGCGATCGCCGGCTCCGTGTCCCTGCGTGTCGTTGACTGCCTTGAAGCTGTCCAGGTCGAGGAATATGACAGCGATCCGCCCCGCTTCATTCGCACCGCTCGAGACCGCGCGTTCCACGCGCTCCCCAAACAACGTACGATTGGGAAGCTGTGTGAGTGCATCGTGGGTCGCTTGGTGCACCAACTTCGCTTCGAGGACTTTGCGGTCGGTGACGTCCTGCAGCAGCGCAATGAGTTGGCCATTGGCTTTGCGACCTGCGGCGCAGATGGATAGGGCGCCCCAGGCGAGCGTCCCATCGGGCCGCACGAAGCGAGTTTCCACCGCGCCGTTCGCGCGCGCGCGCGAGCTGACCTCGCGCACCACGGCGGCCAGCGCTTCAGCGTCTTCGGCAGATGAAAAGTCGGTAATGCGCCGTCCGCTCATGTCCGCCAAGGCGTGACCGAGAATGCGTTCGAACGAAGCATTCGCGTGCACGATGCCTGACGAGTGATCCAGCAAGGCGATTCCGACCGCGGAATGCTCGATCGCTGCCCGCAGCAGGTCGTCGCTTGCTTCGTTAGGCGACGGCGCGCTGCGCCGTGCTTTTCTCTTTGCCATGAGGTGTGTCTAGCACGAGACGGAGCGTTATGAGCAAGGTTGGGATACTGCGATCAAGCGTGCCTGCCGAGGTGACATCGCCTGTACGGCGAGACTCGGCGCCCTGGACGCGCCCTTAAGAGGAGACGCCGTAGGCGGCCTGGTTGTCACTGACAGGCTCTAGCCCCGCCTGAGAGACCCATCTGTGGCCTAGCACTAGAACTGAGGCTCCAACAGCGGCGTCAACCGCCGCTAGCAACCTCAATCGCGCTCCGCAGTATCAAACGCGACGCTCCGCACGCCGGCAGGGAGGCGTGACGACCTCACCGATGGATGGGCCGTGCTCGACCGTGTCCGCACAGAATTCATAGTGGCTTACTTGCCTAACGCTTGTGACTGCCAACTGTTTGCATCTTCGCGGGCGGTGTGGTTCTTGCCCTGACGCGTTGCACACGCGCATCGCGTCTCTCACCACACACGAGCGCATCAGTCTGCGGCGCATCTAGAACAGACGCGACATCGCAACGCAGGATCCGCTGATCCATGGAGGGCACATGGCAAACCGCTATTACGGGCAAGGTGGGCGCGATCAGTACGATCGCGACGACGAGAATTTCGATCGCGAGTATCGAGAAGACCGCTGGGAGCGCGGCCGCCAGCGTGCCGAATCCGGTAGCGCTAGCGAATACAACCGAGCCCGAGAAGACGATTGGAACGAACGCATGTACCGCGGCGGGAGTCGCGCACCGCATGAAGACACTGGTCGCGAGGAATGGGAACGCGATCGCCCACGACGCAGCGATCAAAACCGCTATGAACGCGGCGCCTTCTTTGGCAGCGGCGGCGGCCGCGGCGAAATGTCCAGTGGCCGGCAGTATGAACGTGACTGGAGCGAAGGCGGCGGCGGACCGCGCGGCGGACGAGACACATCATATAGTAGGGGGACTAGTGGCGGCTCGTATCGCGAGCGCGATTGGTCCGAGTCGAGTTTTGGTCCCGGCACTGTTGAAGGGATGAGCGGTTTCGGACCTGGCGTTGGACCACGCGCTTCCGGTCAACGCCGCTTCGAGTCGAATCGCGGCTACTATGGCGAGTACGGCGGCTACGGCGTCGCTCCGACGGATTACGGTCCGTCGACTGGCTACGGCTACGGCCCCGCGCAGAGCTACATCGGCGACCAGGGGCAGAGCTCGCGCTCGCTGAGCCAGTCGCACCAGCGCAACTTCGCGGGACGAGGACCGCGAAACTACAAGCGGTCCGATGAGCGAATCCGCGAAGATTTGAACGAACGCCTAACGCGACACCCTGATCTCGACGCCACTGACATCGACGTGCGCGTTACAAACTGTCAAGTCATCCTGATGGGCGTGGTGGAGGATCGCCGCGCCAAACGTTTGGCTGAGGACATTGCAGAAGACGTGTGGGGCGTAGATGACGTGCGCAACGAGCTCAAAGTCAGGCATGGATTCCTCGCGTCGTTGACCGGCGAGAAAGCCGACGATCGCGACGTCACGCAGCCCGCGATCCGTGAAGGCGATGAAGCGGCTCGCAAGGCAGGTCGCACGCCAGGAAGCACGAGCGGCTCGACCGTGCAACCGGGATCGACGGGAACCTGATGTATTTGGGAGCGGAGCGCCGCACGTCGGCGCTCCGCTTCTGCGCCGGTTGACAGCGGTTGCATAATGGGTCCGCCGCATCAGTGAAGTGCGGCCACCCATTCATGCAATGAAAGAATCGACTCGCGTTGTCGTATCACTCGTTAGTGCGGTCGCCATCGGCATCGCAATCGGCGCATCGCACAGCGCCCCGCTGCTTCGCGCGGCGGATTTCATCGCGCCGCTTGGCACGCTGTGGGTAAACGCGATTCGAATGACCGTCTTCCCGCTGGTGGTGTCGCTCATCATCACGGGAGTGGCATCGGCTACCGACGTTGCCTCCGTCGGGAAACTCGGGGGACGGACCCTGCTCGTCTTCATTCTGCTCCTTGTCGGCACGGCACTCGTCGTAATGCCTTTCGCGCCGGCGCTCTTCTCGCTGCTTCCTAACGACGCCGTTCGCCCACCGCTGCCAGCGGGTGCGGCACAAGCGGCGAGCGAGGTCGCTGCCAGCGGGCAGAGCCTGACGTTCGCGCAGTGGCTGACGTCCCTGATTCCGAGCAACCCGATCGCTGCTGCCGCGAACGGCCAGATCGTCCCCCTCATCATCTTCACGCTGCTCTTCGGGCTCGCGATCACGCGCACGCCGCCCGCGGCACGGGGCTCGCTCGTCGGATTCTTCCAGGCGTTAGGCGACGCCATGCTGGTTCTCGTGCGCTGGATCATCCTTCTCGCGCCGATCGGCGTCTTCGCGCTGGTCTTGCCGATCGCTGCGCGCGCCGGTACCGCGTTTGTCGGAGCGATCGGCTTCTACATGGTCGCGTACTCCGTGGCCAGTCTCGTCGTTACGGCACTGCTCTACCCCGTCGTTGTTTTCTTCGCGCGCATCCCGCTACGGCGGTTCGCTCGCGCCGCGCTGCCGGCCCAACTCGTCGCGCTGAGCACGAGCTCATCGCTCGCCGCGTTGCCCGCTCTCGTTGAGGGCGCCGAGCGTGAGCTCGAGCTCCCGGAGCGGGTGACAGGGTTCGTGCTCCCGCTCGCGGTCTCGATGTTCAAGATTGCGGGCCCTGTATCGTGGACCGTTGGCGCGCTTTTCATCGGATGGTTTTACGGTGTGCCGTTAGGCGTGCGCGAGCTTGGGACGATCGCCGTTGCGTCGGTGTTTCTTGGGTTTGCGGGACCGGGGATCCCGCGCGGCGCATTCATCTCGCTGGCGCCATTGTTCGTGGCGATCGGACTGCCGGCTGAAGGAATCGGCATTTTGATCGCGGTCGACGCGATTCCCGACATCTTCTCGACGGTGCTCAATACGACGGGGAATTTGGCGGCCACAGCCATCGTCGCGCGGACTGAAAGTGTGACAGCGTCGCCTTGATCGGCGACGTGCTTACCGACATGATCGGAGTCTCGGTATTACAACGCCTCCGGAGGCTTACATGCGCGCCTATCGTCTCGCGGCCCTGCCGCTGCTGTTTCTCGCCTGCTCTCGCGACCCAGCAAGTCCAGGTGTCTCTGTTCCCAATGAACTTGACCCGAGCCTCATTCGGAACGGAACCTTGGACGGTGCGGGCCATCCTTACGTCGGTCTCATGGTCGCGCAGGACAATAAAGGGGCTCCGCTCTGGCGATGCAGCGGAACACTTTTGACAGCGCGGATCTTTCTCACCGCGGGGCATTGCACAGAGCCGCCGGCTGCGCACATCGAGATCTGGTTTGCCGCCGACGTCGAATCCGGCATACCGGGTAATGGGTATCCCTTCACAGGCGATGTAGGAGGCACGCCGTACACGCACCCGCAGTACAACCCGAACGCATTCTTTCTCTTTGACCTTGGTGTCGTTAGGCTCGACGCAGACATGACGATGAGTCGCTACGGTGCTCTGCCCGCGCTGGACGTTCTCGACAAGCTCGCCACGAAGCGTGGTACTCAAAACGTCACGTTCACGGCGGTCGGCTATGGCCTGCAGCAGATCAACCCAGTTTTTCAGCAGGCCGACCGTGTGCGCATGTTCGCCTCACCGCACTTAATCCAGATCAACGGCGGGATCGTTGGCGATTTTTCCTTATTGCTATCGAATAATCACTCGACAGGCGGGATCTGCTTCGGCGATTCGGGGGGCCCCAATTTCATTGGGACG
>DASYRX010000030.1:0-9904 GCA_036003845.1 Gemmatimonadaceae bacterium
CGCAAGCAGGCGATTCGTCGGCCTTCGCCGCTTGGTCAGCGTCGGCGGGGGTGTGAGCGCGCGCACGGCTGCAAGCGTGGCCGAGGTCAGCGCAGCCTCCAGCGCCTGCGCCAGGTGCGCGACGTCCAGAAAGCGATCGGCGGGAACCTTGGACAGCGCGCGCAACACGGCATCGTCCACACCTGCCGGTAATGACGGACGCACGCTCGTTAGGTGCGCCGGAGTATCCGCCCGGTGCCGAGCCAGCATCGCCTGCACAGTCGACGCGTGAAACGGCGGATCCCCCGCCAGCATCTCATACAACACACACGCCAGACTGTACTGATCCGAACGCGCATCGCCGGCCCCGCCACTCGCCTGCTCGGGACTCATGTACGCAGCCGTTCCGACCGCGATCCCCGACGCCGTCACCGATTCGCCCTCCCGACGCTCCAGCGCGCGCGCCAAACCAAAATCCGTGAGACTCGCCTCTCCCTCCACTAGCATGATGTTCTCTGGCTTCACATCGCGATGCACGACGCCGTGCGTATGTGCGTGTTGCAGTGCCGACGCGACGTCTCTCGTTATGTGTACCGCCTGATCCAGCGGCAGCTGCTGCTCACGCATGATCCGCGCGCGCAACGACTCACCCTGCACAAGCGGCATCACGTAGTACAGCAATCCCGCCGCCTCCCCCCAATCGAGCAGCGGCAGGATGTGCGGATGATTCAACTGCGCGACGAGCTGCATCTCGCGACGGAATCGCGACACACCAACCGATTCCGCCACTTCAGGGCGAATCACCTTGATCGCCACGTCGCGGTTGAAATGACGCGCATCGCGCGCCGCAACAACGATCGCGCTCGCCCCGTGACCGATCTCGTCCACGATCACGTACCGCTCCGCGAGCGCAACCTGCAGCCGCTCGCGAAGTGCGACGTCAGCCGGACCCTTGTCGCGACTCTCGCTCATGGCTTCGTTAGGCTGCGCCCGGTGAGAGCGCGCTGACGAAGGCCGCGGCTGTCGCGTGGCGCCCCTCGGGCGACTTCGCCAGCGCCTTCTGTACCGCCTGCTCGACGTGCAGCGGAATCTCTCGGCGCACGGTACGCATCGGGCGCGGCGTATCCGATAAATGCCGCGAGATGACAACCTGCGGCGTGCGCCCGGCGAACGCAGGCTCACCGGTGAGCGCTTCGTACAGAACACAGCCTAACGCGTAAATATCGGTGCGCCCATCCACGCGCGCGGGATCCACCGACTGCTCCGGTGCCATGTACGCCGCCGTCCCCGGAATCAGACCGCTGGACGACAAGCGCTCCCACGATTCCGGTCCAAACACTCGCACGATCCCGAAATCGCACAGCAACGCACGCCGGTCATCGAGCAGAATGTTCTCCGGCTTGATGTCGCGATGCACGACACCCTCGCCATGTGCATAGTCGATCGCGGCCGCGAGATCGCGCGTCAGGGCAATCGTTCGATCAACCGAAAGCATGCCATCGCGCGTAAGCCGCTGTCGCAACGTCTCTCGCTGCTCGTACTCCATAACGAAGAAGAGCGCGCCGGCATCCTGTTGCGAGTCGAGTATGCGCACAATGTTGGGATGCCGGAGACGTGAGAGCACCTTGATCTCGCGATGGAAACGATCGGCCATCGTCGTCGCATACAGGTCCCGATGCAGCAGTTTGATCGCGACGAGGTTTCCGGTCACTCCATCGCGAGCAAGTAGCACGCGCGCCATACCGCCGCGGCCGATCTCGCGGCGGATCTCGTAGCGGGACGCGAGCACCGCTGGGACATCAGACTCCAAGCCGGAATCCGTGGGCACGCAAAACTCTCCGGGGGACGCGTGCGGCGAGGACAAGGGCGGGCGCCCAAGTGTATGGCGCGGCCCTGGGCTCTGCCAGGGCGCGGTGTCCTCTATAAGTCTTCGCAGCTCATCAAGATCGTGCCGCAGTTCCTGCACACGACCTTGCACCGTATCTCTTCCAAATCCGTCGATCCGCATACGACGCAGACCTCGGGCATCCCCGGCGTCGGCGGCTCGTCTTCTCCTACTGGTTGCTCGTCAGGCTCGCTACTCAAAATCGAGAGCCAGGTTCATCGCGGGCGGCGAGTGCGTGAGCGCACCGACCGAAATGAAGTCGACGCCGGTCTCCGCGATCGCCCTCACGTTGTCCAGATTCACTCCGCCTGACGCCTCCACGAGCGCACGACCGGCGATCGCCGCGACGCAGGCTCGCATCTCATCCAGCGGCATGTTGTCCAGGAGGATGATGTCGGCGTTGGCGGACAGCGCGGCTTCAACCTGCGCGATCGTGTCGCACTCGACTTCGACCTTCGCGTTTGGCTCTTGCTCTCGCGTGCGACGGATAGCCAGACGCACGTCGCCTTCGACTGCTCTTAAATGATTGTCTTTGATCAACACCGAATCG
This sequence comes from Gemmatimonadaceae bacterium, assembly GCA_036003845.1. Taxonomy (GTDB): domain Bacteria; phylum Gemmatimonadota; class Gemmatimonadetes; order Gemmatimonadales; family Gemmatimonadaceae; genus DASYRX01. The sequence goes on from DASYRX010000030.1 coordinate 2,415, forward strand.
GCGAGATCCATTCGGTGATTGGAGCCTCCGCCAGCGCGCACGGCGTACTTCTCCAGCGAACGCCAGCCGGGCGTCGTCTTACGCGTGTCGAGGATCTTGGCGCGGGTGCCGCGCAGCGCCGCCACGTATCGCGCCGTTAGGCTCGCAATCCCCGACAGGCGTTGCATGAAGTTGAGTGCCGTGCGTTCCGCGGAGAGCAGCCCGCGCGCGTGACCCGTGAGAAACAGGACTGTCGCGCCGCGCGTCACCGACTGACCGTCCTCGGCGTCGATGCGCATGGAAACCTTGGGATCGAGCTGCCGGAATGATTCCAGGGCGAGCGGCACACCCGCCAGCGTCCCATCCTGCCGCGCGACCAGTTTGGCTCGCGCATGACGCGAGCTCACTACAGTCGCCATGGTGGTCACATCGTTGAAGGCACTGTCTTCTTCGAGCGCCTGCCTGACGCGAGTCGACAGCTCGTACTGGCTGAGTGGAAAGCGCAGCCGGTTGGAGGTCGTCATCGGCGAGACGGAGAACGGCGTGATTGTACGCGGGGGATTGTGACTGGGGCGCTGCTCGGGCTGCATCTGCATAACGCGACCTCCTCCTGCTTCGATGCCTACGTTTCTACTCGCCGGGGTCTTGCGCGACCTGCGCTGGCACGCTGCTGCCTATCGAGACCATGCGCTCAATCGCCGTTCGAGCGCGCGCGGCTATCTCTGGACTCACCGTGATGACGTGCTGCGTGCGCTGAAGCGAATCGCGCACTTTCTCGAGTGTCGTAACCTTCATGTACGCGCACTGCGCGCGCTCGCTCGCGGCGATGAATGTCTTGTCGGGGTTGGCTCGCCGGAGCCGGTGAAGGATACCTGTTTCCGTCGCCACGATGAATGTGTCGGCGTCTGATTGCTGGGGCCGTTTGATCATCCCTTCGGTAGACAAGATGTGAACCTGGCTGCCGTTGCCGGAGATCGCTCCCGCAGACACAGCCTCGACAACGTTCGTGGCGCAGCCGCACTCGGGGTGAATGAGTAGCTCGGCGCCGGGATGCTCGGCGCGCTGCCGCTCGAGGCTGTCGGGTGTGATCCCCGCGTGCACATGGCACTCGCCCATCCAGACGTGCATGTTGCGGCGCCCGGTTACGCGCCTAACGTGTGCGCCGAGGAACAAATCCGGAAGAAAGAGAATCTCACGCTCGCTCGGAATGCTGTTCACGATGTCGACGGCGTTGCCTGACGTGCAGCAATAGTCGCTTTCGGCTTTGACTTCAGCCGATGTGTTGACATAAGAGACGACGACGGCACCGGGATGTTCAGCCTTCCATGATCGTAATTGCGCGGCGTCGATCGTGGCGGCCAGAGAGCACCCAGCAGCAAGATCCGGTAACAACACGGTCTTCTGCGGTGACAGCATGGCGGCTGTTTCCGCCATGAAGTGCACGCCGCAGAACACAATCACCTCGGCGGGCGTCTTGGCGGCTTCGCGGCTCAGGCCTAGCGAGTCGCCTACAAAATCGGCGACGTCCTGTACCTCGGGGCGCTCGTAGTTGTGCGCCAGAATTACTGCGCGCTTCTCGGCGGCCAGCGTGCGGATTTCGGCGTGCAGTGCCGCATGCGCGTTGAGCGCTGGTTCGGCCATGTGAAGCAATCTCTCTCAGGCCACTCACCCGGTCTACCTCTACGATCCCTCCCGTTTCACCCCTTTGACCTCTGACCTCAGACCTCTGACCTCACCTGTTCCACATGCCTCGCATTCCAGGACCGCCGCAATTTGGGAAAGTCACGCCTCTGATGGCCGCCCCTGGACTCGTCGCGCTGTAAGGCAGCTTGGGCGATGAGCATCGCAGCCTGGACCATGTTCGACTCTTCTGTCGCACCGGTCGGCAGCCGTCGCCCGATGTCGCCAAGTGCCGTGATGGCTTCGGTCAGCTGGGTGGCTTCGCGGTCGATACCGACGTGATCCCACATGATCTGGCGGATGGTGTCGGCCGCGACCTGCGCGGCCCCACGGTCGCTCAGCCGCGGGGCAGACCAGCGGCCCGGACGACGCGGTGGCTTGAGTGGTTTAGCCCTCTCCAAGTCACGCGCGACGCGCTCGGCGAAAACGAGGCCCTCGAGCAAGGAGTTGGAGGCGAGACGATTTGCGCCGTGCACGCCGGTGCACGCCACTTCGCCACAGGCATAGAGACGCTCGATGGATGACCGACCAGCCAGATCTGTCGCTACGCCTCCCATCATATAGTGGGCGGCCGGTGTGACGGGGATGCGCTCAGTCCGCGGGTCGATGCCGCGCGCTCGGCACAGGGCGAAGATGCCCGGAAAGCGGGTCGCGAAATCGGCACCTAACGCCGTAGCGTCGAGCCAGACCTCGCCAGTGCGCTGCTTCTCGCGGTAGATCTCCCGCGCAACGACGTCGCGCGGGGCGAGCTCGGCCAAGCGATGGCGCTTGAGCATGAATCGCTTGCCGTTTGCATCGAGGAGGCGCGCTCCTTCACCGCGCACAGCCTCTGAGACCAGCGCGAGCGGGTTTTCCGGTGTGTCGAGGGCGGTGGGATGGAACTGGACGAACTCCATGTCGCGCAGTACGGCCCCGGCTCGATAGGCGATGGCGTAGCCGTCGCCCGTCGCGACCCGCGGATTCGTCGTGTAGCGAAAGAGCTGTCCACAACCGCCAGTCGCGAGGACGGTGGCATCTGCGTAGAGCTCGGCGGGGCTGCCCGCGATCGTCGCTTTTGCGCCGTAACAGCGCTTGGCTCGCTGGATCACGAGAAGGTCGAGCACGCGCGTACGCTCGAGTACGTGCACGCTGGGTGTGGCGGCGAGGCGCTGAATCAGGCTGCGCACGATCTCTGCGCCTGTGCGATCGCCGCCGGCGTGCGCGATTCGCCGACGGGAGTGTGCTGCTTCCCTGCCTAACGCAATCTTTCCGCCAGGCGTGAGGTCGAAGTGCGCACCGGCGAGCTGCAGCTCGCGCACGCGAGCCGGCCCTTCTTCGACGAGCACCTCGACAGCTCGTCGGTCGCACAGCGCGACGCCTGCGGCGAGCGTGTCCTGACGGTGCAGCTCAGGGGAATCGCCGGCGCCTAACGCTGCGGCGATGCCTCCCTGGGCGTAGGAGGTTCCGCTGTCGAAAAGTGAGCCCTTGGTGACCAGGAGGACGTCGCCGTGCGCCGCCGCGCGCAGCGCGGTATGTAGCCCGGCGACCCCCGATCCGATGACGAGAAACCGCGCGCGGTGGGTCTGCACGGGGTGCAAATTACTGCCGATGCCGCATCGCGCCGCCGTCCGACGCTGTCAGTCTGCTTTGACCTTTGACCTGTGGCCTTTGGCCTTAGGCCTGCTCGCCGCTTTCCCGCTACACGCCCAATGGATTCCGCAACAGGGCAACACGACCGCGTCGCTGCGCGGCTTGAGCGTGGTCAGCTCGCGCGTCGTCTGGGCGAGCGGCAGTGGCGGAACTGTGATCCATACGATCGACGGTGGCGCTACGTGGATCGCCGACAGCGTGCCTGGGGCGAGCAAGTTCGATCTGCGTGCGATCGCCGCATTTGATGCGAACACGGCTGTGGTGGCCGCTACCGCCGGCCGCATCTGGCGCACTGAAAACGGTGGCAAGAGCTGGACTCTCGTCTATGAAAACGCAGACAGCGCAGTCTTTCTCGACGCAATCGGGTTTTGGGCGGGGACTCGGCGCGGTCTCGTTCTGGGCGATCCGATCGGCGGACGCTTCTTCATTCTCACATCCGACGATGGCGGGCGCTCGTGGCGCGAGGCGCCTAGCGAGTCGCGGCCGTTGGCCAGACAAGGCGAAGGCGCCTTCGCGGCAAGCGGCAGCTCACTCGTTATGCACGGTACCAGACATGGCTGGATCGCCACCGGGGTGAACGTCGCGAGAGTCTTCCGCACCGTCGACGCTGGAAAGACTTGGACGGCCGCGACGACACCTCTCGCGGACGCGACTCCGGCGTCCGGCGTCTTTGCCTTGAGCTTTGCCGATGGCGCGCGCGGCGTTGCCGTGGGTGGCGCGTATGATACGCCCACGCAGCGGGATCGTACCGCTGCCGTTACGACGGACGGAGGCTTCACGTGGACCACCGCGATGACGATGCCTAACGGCTTCCGCTCTGGAGTTGCGTTCGTCCCGCGTACGAATGGGCCGACGGTCGTCGCCGTCGGAACCACCGGTACGGACATTTCCTTCGATGGTGGCCGGAACTGGATCCGGACGGATACAGTCGACTATCACGCCGTGCGCTTTGCGAAGGATGGCGCCGGATGGGCGTCCGGTGGCCGAGGTCGAGTTGCACGCTTTGCTCCTAAACTGATCAAACGACCCTAACGACACATCATGTCTCGATTCGGTATCGTCGCGCTCGCGGCCATGGCCGCTCTCATCACATCCTGCGGCGGCGAATCGGCGCCACGCAGCGCGGGCGACAGCGCCGCACCGCGTACCGTCGGCATGCCAATCGACAGCGTCACGACGGCACCTAACGTATTCCGCGTGCGCTTCGAGACGAGCAAGGGGCCGTTCGTCGTGGAATCGCACAGAGATTGGGCCCCGCGCGGAGTGGACCGCTTCTATCAACTCGTGCAGAGTCAGTACTTCGACAACGTGCGCTTCTTTCGTGTGGTGAGCTCGTTCATGGCGCAATTCGGCATGCACGGCGATCCACGAGTGAACGCGGCGTGGGAAAAAATGCCGATTCAGGACGACTCTGTTCGCGAGAGCAATCGCCGAGGGTATCTCACATTCGCAATGCGCAGCGACCCGAACACACGGACAAATCAATTGTTCATCAACATCGTCAATAACAGGAATCTCGACGAAATGGGCTTTGCGCCGATCGGTCGCGTCATCGAGGGCTTGGAGGTGATCGATTCCCTGTATGCCGATTACGGGGACGCCTATCCCAATGGGAACGGTCCGGACCAGACGCGCATCCGTGCGGAAGGGAACGCGTACCTCGAGCGCGATTACCCGAAGCTCGACTTCATTCGCAGCGCGCGACTCGTAACCGACAGCTCGCCAGCGACGGACACGCGCGATTCGAGTGCGAAGAAGCGTTAGGCGCATCGCTCTCGGCGCAGTTTGCGTCGCGCAGAGTCTGGAAGCGCAGCACAGTCACGGAAGCACGTGCGAGACGGCGCTCTGCGTCGGCGCGATGGCCACCGGGCTCGCCACGCGCATCGCCGCAAAAGGCGGCCGCACGTTCAATGAGGGTTACGTCACGCAGCCGATGGTCATGGCCAGCGCCGCCCTCTGGAGTAGCCGCCTGCAGGCGTTAGGCATCTACAACTTCGAGGGGTACACGCTGCGCCGCGGCGAGCTGAGTCCTGGGACGTACGGTGAGGGATACATCGACAGGCGGCATCCGCATACACACCTGCACGAGCTCATGCTAGGAGCACGCGGCACGTTAGGTATCGCCCAGCTTTCGCTATACGCCGGAAAGGGGATCGTCCCCTTCGGCAGCGAAGATCCGATGATGCGGCCCTTCACGCGCTATCCGGCCAACCATCACCTGGCTCAGATCCTGGAGCGCGCGCAGATCGTCGTCGCGGCTCGGATCGGACGCATCACGCTCGAAGCGGGGGGCTTTAACGGTGACGAACCCGAGAACCCACGCGACTGGCCCAATAGCGATCGCAATTTCGACTCTTGGGCTGCCCGTGCCACGATCGCCGCGGTCGCAGGCTTCGAGGCATCGGCTAGTGCTGCGCGGGTCAAATCTCCCGAGGACCCGGCGGGATTTGGGTTAAACCAAAACAAGTGGGCCGCGTCTCTGCGCTATTCGGGTACGTCAAACAACCGCGTGCGTTATGCAATGGTTGAATGGGCCCGAACCTCCGAATGGTTAGGACCACGAAAAGACCTCTGGTCCTTCGCGTCGGGACTCTTCGAGGGGTCTGCTCGAACGCCAATCGGGGATGTCGCGCTACGGCTGGAACGTACGTCGCGTCCTGAGGAACAGCGTGACAAGACGCCATTTCGCTCGGTTCGGCCATTACTTGATTTTGGCATACTCGGCCGCACGCTATGGGAGAGCGTGAACATCGGCTGGTCGCGCGGCGTCGTCCGCCAAGCATCAGGAAGCATTCAGGTTACGCCGTTCATCGAAGTGTCCCACTACCGTGCCCGGCCTCTGGAGCGAGTCGTGATCGCCTCGCCAGAAGCTGCCTTCGGCGGATTGCGGCTCCTTTCGTTTTCCCTCGGTGTAAGACTCGGCCTCGGCGACATGCGTGGGGAGATGGGACGCTACGGTGTTGCAAGTTCAGTGGATGCGGCGCCGCCTAACTAACGAGTAGATCGAGATTGCATGAATAGAAGAATTCGCGGCTGCGCTGTGCTGGCGGCTGTCATGATCGTTGGCTGCGACGACGCTAATCCAGGCGTCGGGCCGGACACGACAAACAAGCCGCCTCCGGCACCAGTCGTTATGTCCGTCGCCGGGCAAGGCGAAATACTTTCGCGATTCACGGCGGAAGTATGGGTGCATAGCAACGTCGCCTACACAAGCACCTGGGGGACGCGCAACGGCGCGAACGGGGATGCCCTGCTCGTGTGGGATGTGTCCGGCAACACACCGCAGCTGCGCGATTCTGTGCACGTGGATCAAGCGGTCACGTTAGGCGACGTCCAGGCGACGGCCGACGGCAAATACCTCATCGTTGCGACCGAGCTCGCGCCTGGCAGCATCGTCGTGTACGACCTGGACGATCCGCTCAAGCCACGCCAGATCTCGCGCTTCGTTTCGCCTAACATCACGCGTGGCGTGCACACGGCCGAGATTCAGCCCGTGAACGGTCGCTTGTACGCGTTCCTCGCTGTCAACAGCAGCTCGTTCCCCTCACGCCTCGTCATCGTCGACCTCGGCGATCCCGCGAATCCGCGTGAAGTGCTGAGCCGAGACATGGGACGTCCGTTCATCCACGACACATTCGTTCGCGACGGACTGCTCTTCACAGCGCTGTGGCATGACGGAATGACGATCTGGGACATCGGTGGCGGGGGACGTGGCGGCTCGCCGCAGAATCCGATCGAGATCGGCAATGTACGCACCGTGAACGGATCTGTGCACAACATGTTCTGGTTCCACGATCCGACGAACAATAGCAAGCGTTTTGTTTTCGTCGGCGAAGAAGGTCCGGCAAGCATCGGCAATCGTTCGTCAGGCGACCTTCACGTCGTGGATGTGAGCGACATGACGCACCCGGTGGAAGTCGCCATGTATCACGTCAATGACGCCGGCGTGCACAACCTCTCGATGGACGAGCCTAACGGGATGTTGTACGCCGCGTTCTACAATGCCGGCGTTCGCGTGCTCGACGTGCGCGGCGATTTGGGGTCTTGCACAGAGGAGCAGAAAGTCTCGGCGACCGACTCGCGCTGCGATTTGGAGAAGATGAACCGTGTCCGGGGGATCGGGCTGCAGGATCGCGGGAAGCCGGTTTTCATTTGGGGCGTGCATTTCGTCGCTGGAAATGTGTACGCGTCCGACATGCTGA
>DASYRX010000031.1:0-36896 GCA_036003845.1 Gemmatimonadaceae bacterium
ATGCGCTCAGCAGCGTCGTCTGTTCTACTTCGCCCATTGGCGTAGCCGCTTTGGCCACCGTAGCGATGATCAGACCGTCGGTGAGCGAGAAGCAGTCGGTCGTCGTGCGGCCAGACTTGTAGGTGTGCTTGACCTTGTAGCACTCTTTTCCGTCGTACGTCGCTTTTTCAATCGTCTCGGAGCTCGTAATCGTGGCGTTGAGCCTGAGATAGTTCATCGGGTCAGGACCCTCGGTCATCGCCTCCGCTTCCTTGCCCGTGATCACGCGTGAGCCCTGCATCGGATTGCTGTACCAGGCGACCTCGCCGGTCGAGCCTTGCTTGATCTCGCCGATGCCTGGGATCTCGATTTTCATGATCGTTTCGTTAGGCAGCCGCGAGAGAATCACCATGCTGCCGCTCATTCCCTGCGCGGGAATATCCAGCGTCGCCTTCACGCGAACGGTCTTGTATTTCTTGAATGCGTCTACTCCTCCCACCGCGGCCACGTACTTCGCGATGAGGTCCTTCGCGGGCGGAAGCGCCTGCGCCCGCACCGCGGTGAGCGGGGCGAACGCCATACCAAGCAGCGCGAACGCCGCGGCGAACCGAGTCGCTCGCGTGGTTGCCTTGATCATGAAGATCTCCAGAGTCTTTTCAGGGGACTGCGCGATGGCGGCCAAAGCTGCTCTGTCTGCTCGAATGCGCAGCGCGCATAATGTAACGGAGTACTAGCGGCCGCCGCTCTTGTTCCAGTCAGCGATCCAGCGAATGGCCGCGTCGAGCGCGGCGTCGCGACCGGCAAGCAGATCCGATTGCCGCAACGGAACTTCGACGTCTGGGCGCACGCCTTCTCCTTCGATGCGAGTGCCATCGGACAGCCGTAAATCGGCAATGGCATGCAACAGCACGTCGCCGGAGGGCAGTTTGTAGATCATGGCCGGTAACGCTTGTCCGGCTGAACGCTCACCGAAGATGCGAGTGCGGCCGTGCGACACGTGCCTCATCCCAGCGGCGAATACCTCAGTGGTGCTGACTGAAAGCGGATCGAGGATGATCGCGATCGCGCCGCCAAACGGCCGCACGCGTTCGCCCTTTGCATTCGCTACGCGAGGAAAGATGTCGTAGCGCTGTTCCTGCCCGCGCGATTGCTGGACGGCGAGCGTTGCGGCCGTATCGGAGAGAAAGCCCGACACGCCGGAGAGCATCGCAGCGAGACCACCAACGTTGCCGCGCAGATCGAGCACAACGCCGTGGCACGATTGAAAGTCGTTCATCGCCGACGTGAGCTTCGGCATGACGTGTGGCAACCAGTAGTTGAAGCGAAGCACACCGATGCAGCGATTGGACGCAGTCGTGCTGTCAATGCGCTGCGAAGACGCGTGCACTACCATCATCGGCATGTGGCCCATTTTTACCGGTGTCCCTGAAACCGGCGCGCGCGTCATAACGAGCTGACGCAGCTTGCCGCGCTCGTCTTTGAACGCAGCGCTGACAGCGGAATTCGCCGAGCCGTCGAAGCGGTGCTGCAAGCGAGCTGTTACCTGAATGAACAGGGTGCGACGCAGGCGTGCGTCGCGAATCGCGCGCAGATCGGCGACTGCACTGTCGACGTCCGTCGAGTCGATGACATCGACGACCCACCCCGGGCGCACGCCCGCGCGGGCGGCAGGGCCATTCGGCTCCACGCGCCACACGACGAGGGAGCGGTCGATGATGCGTGCTTCGATGCCGACGCCGCCAGGGCCGGAGTCTTCGTCTGAGTCGTTAGGTGGGGCTGTGGTGAACTCGCGCGGCATGACCGTCATGTGCGAATCGCCGAGGCGGTTCAGCATGTCCATCAGCACGGCACGCAGCTCGGCGCGCGTCGCGGCTCGCTCGGCGCGCGGGCGCAGCTCGCGCCTAACGGCGTTCCAGTCGAGGCCCTTGAGCGTCGTGTCGTAGTAGGTACTGCGAATGCGCGTCCACGTGCTGTCGAACGTCGCTATCGCGATTTCGGCGGAGATGTCGCGCTCGATTGGAGCAGCGGCCGGTAGCGGAACCGTGCCAAGTGCGGCTCTCGCGGCGCGTGGCGGCGTTTGACAGCCAGCCAGCAGTACTAGGGCAGCGAGGGGGACGAATGTGCGGCGCATTACAAATTCAGACGAAGCACTCCCCCAGATGGTCAAAGCGGAAAAGATGACCTAAAGCGTCAGTAAGGCGTCATCGCCGATGTAGCGAAGTGGCATGGAGATAGGCCGCTTGCGCGTGCGCTGACCCACCGACTACCGTGCCTCACAAATGCGCTATCGTCACCTGATTGGACCGGCCCTGGCCGGGCTCGTTTTGTCCGCGACGGCGGACGCCCAGACGCGGGATAGCAGCAAGCGTGGCAGCAGCCGAGCCACCTGCGACTCGCCCTGCCTACGACGCACGCCTAACGATAGCGCGGCGCGCCGGCGCGTCCCGAAACCGGAGTGGCCGGTCAAAGGGCCCGCACCACTACCTGGCTCCATCCTGCCGAACAAACGCATCCTGGCGTACTACGGCAATCCGCTGTCCAAGCGCATGGGGATCCTTGGCGAAGTGCCGCCTGACGAGATGCTCGATAGGTTGCAGAAGGAAGTGACGCGCTGGGCGAAGGCCGACACGGCAACGCCGATCGTTCCCGCGCTGCATCTCATCGTCACGGTCGCACAGGGACATCCTGGAAAGGATGGGATGTATCGCGCGCGGATGGACAGCTCGCTCATCGAGCGAGTATACGGCTGGGCGCAGCGCAAGAATGCCCTCATGTTCGTCGATGTGCAGGTGGGCAAGAGCAACGTGCGCGCCGAGCTGCCGTGGCTCGAGAAGTATCTGGCGCGCCCTAACGTGCATCTGGCGATAGATCCCGAGTTCTACATGAAGACTGGGAAGAAGCCGGGCACGGTGATCGGGAGCATGAACGACGACGACATCAATTATGCGATCGATTTTCTCACGGGGATCGTCGACAAGTACAAGCTCCCGCCGAAGGTGCTCGTGATCCATCGCTTCACGCAGAACATGCTGCGCAACTACAAAGGCGTTAAGCTCGATCCGCGCGTGCAGATGGTGATCAACATGGACGGTTGGGGGAATCCGTCGCTCAAGCGCGGCAGCTACGATCGTTACGTATACTCGGAACCGGTGCAATTCACCGGGTTCAAGCTTTTTTACAAGAACGACAAGCGATTCGCGGGCTGGCGCTTGATGACTCCAGAGGAAGTGCTCGCTTTGATACCGCGCCCGGTCTACATCCAGTATCAGTAGTCGTCGCCAGATAGCACACCGCTAAGGGCTCCACCGCGGACTAACGCGGACACACGCGGACGCCCTGTTAAAGAAGAGCAGTGTCCGCGTTCGTCTTTCATTAGTCCGCGTTCGTTCGCGGTGATGCAGTTTCGGAACCAAGACGGCTGGTGCCGACACTAGCCAATGCGGTCTCGGCGCACAAAGTTGTGCGCGCACTCACCACGAGACTCTCATGGCCGGCTCACAGGACGATCGCTCGCTCACGCGTCGTGAGCTGCTCGTCAGCACCGCAACGGCACTCTCGGCGGCCACACTGCTCCCGGCGGAAGGCGATCAGGCCGCGTTAGGCACGCAGCCAACGGAACCCGTCATCCCCGCCGATCCAACGAAAGTGCCGGGCCCACCCACGAGCGCAGCGAGCGCGCGCTCGCCCTTCGTGCAAATGGCGCGCACGCCCACCGGAGCGATTGCCGGCTCATCCCTCGCGCCGATCCACCTGATGAATGGAACCGTGACGCCGAGCGATCTGCACTTCGAGCGGCATCACGCCGGCGTCGCGATGATCGATCCGGCGCGCTACAAGCTGATGCTGCACGGGCTCGTGGATAAGCCGCTCGTCTTCACCCTGGATGAGCTCAAGTCATTCCCCTCGGTCACTCGCGTGTACTTTCTGGAATGCTCGGGTAATGGCCGCGCGGCGTACTCCGCCCCGAAGCCGGAGCTGACCCCGCAGCTGATCGACGGCCTGTTAGGCAATGCCGAATGGACCGGCGTCCCAGTGCGCACCGTGTTGCGCGAGGTGGGAGTGAGGAGCGATGCCACGTGGGCGCTCGCGGAAGGCGGCGATGCTGCCTTGCTCTCGCGCAGCATCCCGCTGGAAAAACTGATGGACGATTCACTCTTCGTGTACGCCATGAACGGCGAGCCGCTACGTCCGGCGGCCGGCTATCCCGTGCGCCTGCTCAACCCAGGCTGGGAGGGAAACACTTGCGTCAAATGGCTGCGCCGGCTCGAGCTCATCTCGCAGCCGAACATGTCGCGCGACGAAACGTCCAAGTACACCGATCCGCTGCCTAACGACACAGCGCGGCAGTTCAGTTTCGTCATGGACGCCAAGTCCACGATCACCTACCCAACGTACCCCGTGCAGCTCACGCGCCGCGGCTGGGTCGAGATCCGCGGGCTCGCCTGGAGCGGCCGCGGCCGCATCGAGTCCGTGGACGTGAGCACGGACGGCGGACGCACGTGGACGGCCGCCAAACTGCAGGAACCCGTGCTCGACAAGGCGCTCGTTCGCTTCACGCACAGCTTTCAGTGGAACGGCGAGCGCACGACGATCGTGAGCCGGGCCGTGGACGCCACGGGCTATGTGCAGCCAACACTTGCCGAATACCGCCAGGTACGCGGCGGTGGCACGAACTACCACTACAACCATCTGCGCGCGTGGACCGTGGAAGCAGACGGCCGAGTGGTCTACGAGGTAGCGCCATGAGCCGCGCCGTCGTGCTGCTCACGTTAGGCGCGAGCCTCGTCCTCGCATGCAGCAGGAGCGGCAGCGGTCCGGCGGATTCCAGCTCAGCGCGTCGCGGCTCGGTCTCGCCCGCTCCCTCCGAACCGGCGAGCTACGCGCTAGGACGACCTCCCGAGCCGCAGGAGATCGCGGCGTGGGATCTGGACGTGAATCCCGACGGGGTTGGATTGCCATCCGGACGTGCCACCGCCATTGAAGGCGCCGTCGTATACGCGGCGAAATGCGCGACTTGTCATGGCGCCAAGGGCGAAGGCGTCGCGCCGAACCCGCCGATCGTCGGACGCGAACCGCGTGAAGGATTCGCTTTTGGCCGCGATCCAGCGCTTGTCAAAACGGTCGGGAATTACTGGCCATACGCGACAACCGTGTACGACTACGTGAGGCGAGCGATGCCACAGGACAAGCCGGGGTCGCTCTTGCCTAACGAACTCTACGGTGTGACTGCCTGGATCCTCGCCGAAAACGGCATCATCGCTCGCGACGTCGTCATCGATTCGCTCTCGCTGCCAAAGATCAAAATGCCCGCGCGCGACCGATTCGTACGCGACGATCGTCTCACGACGCCCAACTTCAAATAGCCACAGCCTGCCCGCGGAGCGGGCACGACGTTTGCGCGCCCCTTTATGATTGCCGCGCTCTGAACGCGCGGCATTCCGTGGCTGAGTGCGCCAGCAGGAGCTGACAATGGCTGAATGCGCGTGGTGTCATAACGAATATGACAAGACGTTCGCGGTGACTTACGGCGAACAGACGTACGTCTTCGACTCGTTTGAATGTGCAATCACGATGCTCGCACCGACGTGCACGCATTGCGGCTGTCGCATCATCGGGCACGGGGACGAGGTGGACGGTCGATTCTATTGCTGCGCGTCCTGCGCGCGAGCAACGGAGCCGGTCGACATGCACGATCGCGCGACGGCAGCGTCAACGCGCTAGTCGCGCGCGAGCCGGCCGGGTCGGCCAATTGATCCCGCCGGCTTTCTCACACCGGGAGCACACGATGCGATACCAGGTTCTGATGACGGCTGCGATGTTGTCGTTAGGCATCTGGGCATGCGGCGAACGCGATGACTCCGACGTCGATACGTCGACCGTTCCATTCGATACCGGCATGGCGGCAGCCACCGCGGCAAAAAAGGGCCCAAGCGATACCGCTAAACCGGCGCCCGCGACGCCCGACGGCGAGGTCCTTGGAGCCTTCATAGCCGCCAACCAGCATGAAGTCGAGCACAGCCGTCTTGGATCTCAGCAGGGAAGCACTCAAACGATCCGCGACCTCGCGAAAGGCTTCGCCCGCGACCACGACGATCTTGTTCAGCGCGCGCGTGAGCTAGCGACCAAGCAATCCATTACAACCACAGTGCCGGCGGGCGATCCGATCGGGCAGCCGCACGGCCAAACCATGACCACGCTCAGAGGGAAGAGCGGCGTGGAGTTCGATCGTGCGTATCTGCAGCACGAGGTCGACTATCACCAGGCGCTCATCAATGCGCTCAATAGTGACTGGCTCCCGAGGGCGACGAACCAAGAGCTCAAAACATTCTTGCAGCAGACTGTACCTGCGTTCCAGGCTCACCAGAAAGGCGCGCAGGATCTCCGCGCCAAGTTACCAGCACAGTAAGCCTCGTTCGGTCACTCCTTATGCGCAGCTTCGCGAGCTTCAGAGGCCATCCGAGCCATCCGGCCCTCATCCCGTTTCCATTCGCGTTCCTCACGGGCGCATTTGTGGCGCACGCGGTGGGCATCGGTTTCAATCAGCCATCGTTCTGGACAACCGGTGGGTACCTCACAATCGCCGGAGTGGCGACGGCACTCGTGGCGGCCGTACCCGGATTCCTGGACTACCTCTACACGGTGCCTCCAGACAGCTCGGGCAAACGGCGAGCGACGAAACATCTTCTGGCGATGCTCACCGTCGTCGTTCTGTTTGGCGTATCGCTTGCCTTTCGCAACGGGAGCAATGCAGTCGCGCAGACCCTGGTGCTCGTGCTTCAGGGGATCGGCGCCGCTCTGCTGATGATCGGCGCGTGGCTCGGCGGCACGCTGGTGGCACGCAATCAGATCGGCGTGGACCATCGTTACGCAAACGCGGGGAAGTGGATCGAGGCGCGCCTCAAGACGTCAGGCGCATCGACGCTCGTGGTGGCTCGCGAAGACGAGTTGCAGGTCGATCAAATGAAGCTCTTACGCGTCGATGGCCACCGCATTGTGCTGGCGCGAACGGACAGCGGCTACGCAGCCTTCGACGATCATTGCACACACCGAGGTGGCTCGTTAGCCGACGGCGCGATGGTGTGCGGCGTGGTTCAGTGTCCCTGGCACGGATCCCAATTCGACTCGCATACCGGCGCCGTCAAAGCGGGCCCTGCCAAAGAAGGAATCCGAGTCTACGAAGTCGAGGTCAGAGGACGCGAGGTGCTGGTGCACGTCGCGGCCAAAAGGACGGCCGCGCGACCTAGCGCGCGCGCGGAGTCGGCGCCTGGTCCAGTAGCTCGGTAACCTGCCGCGCGGCGCCCTGGAGTTTTTCTATCCGCTGCGTGCGCTCCGCATCGTCCATCGGCTTGTTGATCAGCACGTCTATTCCTAGAACGACGCGATTATGTGCGTTTCGTAGCGCATGAAAAAACGCCGCGTGAGCCTTGTACTCATCGTCCAGGTGGACCGACGAGCCCCCACCGGTGTCACTCGAAGGTTTTGCTGGACCGCTCGACATACTCGTTAGGCTTCAGCGCCAAAAAGTGACAGCGGAGCTCGCTGATCTCCTACTCTAGAATGACCGTTCGAACACCGCAAGACCGTGCGCTATCACACAATCCGACAACGGCCAACTGGAACCTGGCAACTCTTTTTGAAATGAGTGTACATTGGCCACAACCATGCCGGGTCTTTGTCCCCCCGCGCCGCGTACCCTGAGGACCTGAATGCACTCCCGCCGCCCTCCCGAGGCCCTTAAACCCGAACGCAGCCGCAACCCTGAGGGCAGCGCGAACGGGCATCGGCCACGGGTGTTGATTGTAGAAGACGACCGCCAGACCCGCACGCTGCTCGCCACTGTCCTGAACGATTCTGGATACGATACCGCTGACGTCGATTCCGGCGAGGCGGCGCTCGACGCGCTAGCCACATCGCCGGCGGACGTTGTGCTGCTCGACCTGCATATGCCGGGAATGACGGGCCTCGAAACCCTCGCTCGGCTGCGGGCGCGTCAGATCGCGTCACGCGCAATCGTCATGACCGGTGACGCGAGCATGGAGTCGGCGATCCAAGCGCTCCGGTTAGGCGCATTCGACTACCTAACGAAGCCGCTCAATCGGCGCGAACTGCTCGACACGCTGGCGCGCGCGCTAACGCCCGCGGTGCCCCCTCGACGCATCGCTCCCGATAGTCAGACTCGTGTGCGTCGGTCGTCGCTGGAATTCATCGGGGAGAGTCCCGCACTTCATTCGATGTTCGAGCTGATCGAGCGGGTCGCCCCATATGACGCTACGGTACTTGTCACTGGTGAGACTGGAAGCGGCAAAGAGCTCGTTGCGCGCGCGATTCACGCGCTCTCGGCGAGACATGACCAGCCATTGATCGCGGTTCATTGTGCAGCGCTCTCATCAACGCTGCTTGAATCCGAGCTCTTCGGTCACGTCAAAGGAAGCTTCAGCGGCGCCATAGCCAACCGTCGGGGTCTACTCGAGGAAGCGGCAGGCGGCACGCTGTTCCTCGACGAGGCCTCTACGATCCCGCTTGAGGTGCAGGTCAAAATCCTGCGGGTTTTGCAGGAACGGACGTTGCAACGCGTAGGCTCAAACGAAAGCATTACAACTGACTTCCGCCTCATTGCGGCCACGAACGTCGACCTGGCTGCTGAGGTCGCCGCAGGTCGCTTTCGCGAGGATCTCTATTACCGCCTCCACGTGTTCCCTATCCACGTCCCTGCCCTGCGCGAGCGCCCGTCGGACATTCCACTTCTCGTGGAGCATTTCCGCTCGCGGTTTGCAGCGATGCACAAGGTCGAACCTGCTGCATTTCCCGAGGAAACGCTCGCTCAGCTCATGGAGTACGAGTGGCCCGGGAATGTGCGTGAGCTCGAGAATTTTGTTGAGCGGGCACTCATCGCGGCGGGCAACAAGTCGACGATCGACATGCCGGCGCCGGTTCCGCGCGAAAAGCGCACGGACCGGGACGTTCTGTCGCATGCTCATCGCGACGCGTACACGCTCGCCGAATTGACTCGCGAATACACGCTCAAGGTTTTGGACCAAACGAGCGGTAAAGAAGCAGAAACGGCATCGATCCTCGGCATCTCCCGGCGGACCCTATCGCGCAAGCTCAAGCGCTACAAGGACGGCGCGCTGGATGACGAGGATGACCCAGACGACGAGTCGTAGCGGAACCTGGCAGTTCATGAACCGCCGCATGTTCGGATATCTAGTTGCGGCGGTTGCGTTCGGCGCGACGATCATCGCGCGGTACGCGCTAGACGTCGTTGTGCGCGGTAGTTCGCTCCCATTGCTGTTCATCGTACCAATCGCGCTGGCGGCGTACGCAGGTGGCTTGGGTCCAACCATCGCCGTGACGATCGCCGGCGCCGCAGCCGAGCTGTTTCTGTTCGTCGGCCAGGCTGGTTGGGCCAATCGAACTCCAGGTGATGAGATTCGCGTCGTGCTCTTTGTAGGCGCCGGCGTGCTGATCGCCGTAACGTCGGAAGCGATGCATCGCGCGCGCGCGCGGACGGATCGCGTGCGTCGTCGCTTGCAGGAAGAGGTCGAAGCGCACAAACGCACCGAGGCTCGCGTCGCAGAGTTGAACGAAGAGCTGCATCGCATTGTACGCGAAGTGAGCAGGAGCGAACGGCAGCTTACGTTCGTCATGGACGCCATGCCGCAGAAGGTCTTCTCCGCTACGGCCGCTGGGGTCGCGGACTACGCGAACACGCAGTGGAGCGAGTATACAGGACTACAGTCCAGCGAGATCACCGAGGGGAAGTGGGTTCGCGCCATTCATTCGGACGATCGTCGCGAAGGAGCGCGCCGCTGGGCCAACGCGATGCGCAACGGCGAGGCATTCGTCTTCGAGCATCGCATTCGCCGCTACGACGGCGTGTATCGCTGGCATATCAGCCGCGCCGTTCCCATGCGCGATTCGTTAGGCAACATCGTGCAATGGGTAGGCTCGTCCACAGATGTGCACGAGCTGAAAGTGGCGCAGGAAGCCCTGCGCGAGGCCGACGCGTTGAAGGACGAATTCCTGGCCACGCTCGCACACGAGCTGCGCAATCCGCTCGCTCCGCTGGTGACGTCGGCGGAGATCCTCGCGCACAGCACGGAACCAGCGGCGACCGACCAGGCGCGCGCGACCATTCGTCGACAGATCGCGCACATGGTGCGGCTCGTCGACGATCTCATCGATCTCAGCCGTGTCACGCGCAACGTGATTCAGATACGGCGTGAGAACATTACGCTTGCGACGGTCATCGCGGCCGCGGTAGAAACCATACGCGACTCGGCGGAGTGCTCCGAGCAGAAGGTGACTGTGACGATGCCCGAGGAGCCGGTGCAGCTGCACGCGGACCCGGTGCGCCTAACGCAGGTGTTCTCCAATCTCCTCAACAACGCTTGTAAGTACACGCCGAAGGGCGGCAATATCTCCGTCACGGGGCAGATCCTGGACGGATGGATTGTCGTTAGGGTGCGTGACAATGGAATCGGCATACCCCCCGACAAGCTCTCGCACGTCTTTGGCGCGTTCGCGCGTGTGCACGGTGAAGTGAATCACGAGCAGCCTCCAGGCCTCGGCATCGGGCTCGCGCTAGTGCGCCGAGTCGTCGACCTTCATGGTGGATCGGTCGTGGCTGAGAGCGAAGGGGTGGGACGCGGCAGCGAGTTCATCGTGCGTTTGCCTGTTCTAGTGAAGGCACGAAAGGCAGACGTCGCACGTGGCTCCGCTCACGCGGCGGCCGCGACGCCCGCCGGTCTCGGTGGCGCGGCTGATCGCGAGGCGCCACGTGTCTCGACACCGACTTCGCGTCCCGCGAAGACTCCGCGTCGCGTGCTCGTCGTTGACGACAACGTAGACGCTGCCGAAGCGCTCGATACGCTGCTCTCGCTGGGCGGGATGGAGACGCGCGTCGCGCACGACGGCATCGAGGCGTTGTACACAGCGGCGGAATTTCGGCCGGACGCGATGATTGTCGATATCGGCATGCCGCGGCTCGACGGCCATGAAGTCGCGCGGCGCATGCGTGCGGCGCCATGGGCAGCCGGCATCAGACTCGTCGCGCTCTCGGGCTGGGCACAGGAAGCCGACCGTCAGAAGTCCCGCGAAGCCGGCTTCGACGTACATCTGGCCAAGCCGGTGACATTCCGTGCCCTGATGGAAGCGTTAGGCGGTGACGCTGCCAGCTCGATGCAGACCGATTTCACACCGCCAGACGCACAGCCAGCGACCCGCGACGACCAGAGCTCGGCGTCTGTCTAGACTGGGCGATGACTGCCGCGCTTGAGTAGGTCCCAGATCAAGGCGACGGCTGCTACGACAAGCAAGAGATGCAGCAAACCACCCGCGGTCGCCGATGCGATGATGCCCACCAGCCAGAATAGGACTGCTATATAGAAAACCGCCCACAACATCGCGATGTCTCCAACAGTAGTTAGGCGGCAGCCTCTGTCCGCAGCTCGTCAATGATCAGGTCGACCGCAGTGCACAAATCCGGCGCCACGTGATACGAGTGTGTCTGGCGCCGTCCGACGAAGAGCTCGCTCTCCGACCCACTGTCCAGGAAGAGACCGCGAACGGAGGCGTGGCGAGCGGCGAGCATATCGTCCGCCGAATCTCCGATGAGCCAGGATCGTTGCAGATCTGCTCCGAGCTCCGCAGTCGCGCGACGCAGAAGGCCCGGCTTGGGGAGGTGACAGTCGCAATCCACTGTGTAGCGCGCGACCGAGCCCTCCGCGTGGTGCGGACAGTAGAGAAAGCCAGCGAGCTCGAATCCGCGCGCCGCAAAGCGAGACGCAATGTGTCGCTGCACGACCTCTAGCGCATGCTCATCGTAGTAGCCGAACGCGATGCCGCTCTCATTGGAGATTGTCGCGAGATCGTATCCAGCGCTGTGCAGACGGTCGAGCGCAAGGGTCCATCCAGAAGCGAAGCGGAGTCGCGCGGGATCGACGGTAAAGGGCTGGTCCGAGAGGAGAACAGCCTTATCGAGAAATACGAATGGTTGCATACCGGCTGCTCTCACGAGGCGCGTAAGACGCGAGATACTTCCGTTCGCGCGGGCGCCGCCGCCGGTGCGAGCGGACGAGCTAGGCGCGACTCGTGACGCAAACGCGCGAGGTGCGCTCGGACGGCTGCGCGCTGCTTGAGCGCCGGTTCCGCCAGCAATGCGTCGCACGCGTCGAGGACGGCTTCGACAGTGATGCCGCTCGCGTTGTCCGGCCACGTCGAGAACAGACGCTCGGCGGACGGACGTTCGCGGCCGGGGAGCCAGAGCACGCGGTAGCGCGCGCGATCTGACGGGCGCCAGAGCGGTACGTCGCTGCCTGACGCGATCGTCACGCTTGGTGTGCCGATGGCTTCCGCAAGGCGTGTAACGCCCGTGTCGTTGCTGATGAGGAGGTACGCGTAGTCGAGGAGAACCGCGTAGGCACCCATCGTTAGGCAGCCTGTGAGATCGATCGCGCGACTGCGCATGCGAGCGGCGACGGCTTCGGCGACCGGCCGATCCGACGCGGGCCCTGTCAGCGCGATGCGCAGCCCGTGCACGGCCAGGGCGTCGGCGACGCGTGCATAACGCGAGGCCTGCCAGCGCCGCTCGGGCAGTCGGCCGCCGGGCTGGATGCAGACGAACGGTCCGCCGACGAGCGCCAGCGCGTCACGGCAGTTCTGGAGCTCCGAGCGATCGTGCGGCGTAAACGGAAACTCGAGCGCGTCACCCTGATCCCGGATGCCGAGCGCGCGGACGAGCAATAGCAGCCGAAGCAGCTCGGGCCCTTGCTCGGGCCATTCCACGCGAAGCTGGGTCGCGTCATTCGTCCCGTTAGGCGACCCATTTCGGAAGCCGGCCGTGAAGCGGGCGCCAAGCTGCTCCGTCAGCGTGTGCAACTCGTCATCCGGCGCTTGCAGCTCGACCGCGAGGTCATAGTCGCCGCCGATACGCGGGCCGCGCGGCGTCGAAATGAAATCGTTGACGTACGCACTGAATCGTCCGGCGAGTTCGGCGGCCGATGGAAGACCCAGCAGGGTTATATGCGCGTTGGGCGCAGCGCCTCGAAGCGCGCGGAGCGCCGGCACGGCGCACAGAAGACCGGTCGCGTCGGTCAGACGCACGACCACGATGCGAGCGGTTCCGTTAGCGAAGTTGGAAAAGATTCGAGACACAGTGGGCATCGCGTACAAGACAGTGTCCCGCAAACGCAATGAGCGCGCCGCACCCGCTGAGGTCGGTCCCGTACACTTCGGGAGATGCGTATCGTGCAGTGCTATCAGCACTTGCAGCCTCGCCGCCTCGTCGCGGCGAGCATCGGTCATTCACCCCACCCGACAACTTGTCATGCGCACTCGTGCGTGACGGCGCGCGTATGGTCTTTGCGGCTCGTAGCACACGGCCCCGACCTTCACACCAATCTCCGGAGGAATGTCATGCGACTCGAGTCACTGCATTCGCTCTACGTTGAGCGACTGCGCGACATACGCGACGCGGAGGATCAGATCCTCAAGGCGCTGCCGAAAGTGATCGAACGCGTGCAGCACGCTGAGTTGCGAGCAGCACTTGAAAAGCATTTGGATGAAACGCGACAACAGGCCAGCCGCCTCGAAAGAATCTTCGATGAGCTCGACGAGAATCCGCGCGGACAGAAATGCAAAGGAATGGCGGGTGTGTTAGAGGAGGCGGAAGACTTGATGAAGGAGAAAGGCGATCCGGGTGTTGTCGATGCGGCCATCATCGATGCGGCGCAGCACGTGGAGCATTACGAGATCGCCGGCTACGGCACGTTGTGCACGTTCGCCGGCCTGCTCGGCTATGATCGGCACGAGACGTTGCTGGAGCAGTCGCTCAACGAGGAGAAGAGAGCGGACGATACGCTGACGAATCTCGCTGAGCGTTCGATCAACCTGGACGCGCTGCATACGGATGACGAGCGCGAAGTGCGTCGGCCGATCGAGAACGCAGATCGGCCTTTGAGGGATCGTCCATTGGACGATCGCCGGCCTTTCTTTGGTGAAGAGGAACGAAGATTCTAGGATCAAAGGCTGCACCGCGGACTCACGCGGACACGGCCGGACTGAACGCGGACGACTGCTTATTGAACAAGAACCGTCCGTGTTTGTCTCACTTGAAGTCCGTGTTTGTCCGCGGTGATGCAGTTGCAGTTAGGCCCGAACGAAATCGCCCCAGCCGTTAGGCCGGGGCGATCGTTGTATGAACTTCGGTGAGCGTTACTGCACCGCGTTGATCATGTCGAAGATCGGCAGGTACATGGCGACGACCATGCCGCCGACGACGACGCCGAGGAAGACGATCATTACTGGTTCGAGCAGCGAAAGTAGCCCGCTGACCGCAGCGTCGACTTCTTCATCGTAGAAGTCGGCGATCTTGGAGAGCATCTCGTCCAGTCCACCGGTCTGTTCACCAACCGCGATCATGCTGATGACCATCGGCGGGAAGACATTGGACTTTTGCAGCGGCTGGGCGATCGTTTCGCCTGACGCGATGCTGGACCGCGAAGCCATGATCGCGTCCTGGATGACGCGGTTGCCGGCCGTCTTGGCCGTGATTTCGAGGCCGTCGAGGATGCTTACACCGGAGGAGATGAGCGTGCCTAACGTGCGGGTGAAGCGCGATACGGCGGACTTGCGCAGTACGTCGCCCAGCACCGGCAGCTTGAGCATAAGCTTGTCGATCGCCAGCTTGCCGTTTGGCGTCTTGTAGTAGCGGCGGAAGAGAACCGTCAAGCCGAACCCGCCGGCGCCGATCAAGTACCAGTAGCTCTTGAGGAAGCGCGACAAGCCCATGACGATTCGCGTCGGCAGCGGCAGGGCCAAACCCACGCTAGCGAACATCGATTCGAATACTGGGATCACGAAGAGGAGCAACACGGTGATCGCAAGAAAGGCGACACTCATGATGACGCCGGGGTAGATCATCGCGCCTTTCACTTTGCGCACGAGGGCGTCGTTCTTTTCGAGGAACGTCGCCAAACGCATCAGGATCGTGTCGAGGATACCGCCTGCTTCACCGGCAGCCACCATGTTCACGTATAGATCGCTGAATGCGTTCGGGTGCTTCGCGAGCGCGTCGGCGACGGTGTGACCGCTCTCGACGTCGAACACGACGCTGCGCGTGACGTTGGAGAGGTTCTTGTTCTCCGTCTGTTTCGCGAGAATGTCCAGGGCCTGCACCAACGGAAGGCCCGCGTTGATCATTGTCGAGAACTGACGCGTGAAGATGACGACGTCGCGCATCTTGATCGAACCGCGACGTGGCTTCTTCGCCTTGGCCTCTTCGTCGACCTTGACAACGCTCAGCCGCTGGCGCCGGAGCTGCGCGACGACGTCCTCGCGCGTCGGCGCTTCGATCGTCGCCGTCTTGAGCTCACCCTGCGCGGTGCGAGCGGTATAGGTGAATGCGGGCATCGTAGCTTCTCTCTACCTCGAAGGGATGATCAGGCCGAACGCTTGGCGGCGTTGTGGCGGCGATCCTGGTTGGTCTTGAGCTCCGCGCCGTCGTCAGTCAGCGCTTCGCGACCGAGCATGCGCATCAACTCGTTAGGATCGCCCGACACGCGAAGACATTCGTCCTCTGTAACTTCGCGCGACACATACAGCTGATACAGCGCATCGTTCAGCGTCTGCATGCCGAACTTCTTTCCGGACTGCATGAGCGAGTAGATCTGGTGCACTTTGTCGTCGCGGATCAGCGCGCGAATTGCCGGCGTGATGACGAGGATCTCGCACGCGAGCGCACGCCCCTTGCCACGAGCCTTGGGTAAGAGCGTTTGCGTGACGATTCCTTCGAGCACGAACGCGAGCTGCGCGCGCACCTGCGACTGCTGATGGCTTGGGAAGACGTCGATGATGCGGTTGATCGCTTCGGCCGCGGAGTTGGTATGCAGTGTAGCGAAGACCAGGTGACCAGTCTCGGCGATTGTGATCGCCGCCTGGATCGTCTCGAGGTCGCGCATTTCGCCGACGAGGATGACGTCGGGGTCTTCTCGTAAGGCGTACTTCAGCGCGTTGGCGAAGGACTTGGTGTCAGTACCGATTTCGCGCTGATTGACGATGCATGCTTGATGGCGGTGGATGAACTCGATCGGGTCTTCCACCGTGATGATGTGCCCGTTGCGCTCGCGATTGATCTTGTCGATGAGCGCCGCAAGCGTCGTCGATTTTCCGGAACCTGTCGGGCCGGTGACGAGCACCAGGCCGCGCGGCTTTTCTGCCATGCGCGCGATGACCGCGGGCAGACCGAGATCGGCGAACGTGCGGATGCTGAACGGGATTTGCCGAATCACCATCGACACGCAGCCGCGCTGCTTGAAGACGTTGCCGCGGAAGCGCGCGAGGTTCTGGATGCCGAACGAAAAGTCGAGCTCATCTTCGAGCTCGAATCGCTTTTTCTGATTCTCGGTGAGCACCGAGTACGCCAACTGCAGCGTGTCTTTGGGCGTGAGGACGTAATCGATGTTCGAGTTCACTATCTCGCCATCGATTCGAATTTTCGCGCGTTCGCCGGCCGTGACATGCAAGTCAGATGCTTCCCGCTCGATGACCTCCTCGAGCAAGGATCTCAGGTTCACGGCACCGGCTGGGGACTGCTTGCTTGCCATTACGACCTCACGTTCGCCGCCTGGAGGGCGGACTTAGGTGTACCCTGGGGACTATCGACTGCTGCCGACGGTCACGCTTTGAAGGTCTGAGGTCTGTGGTCTGAGGTCTGAGAGAAAATCGCCGCGACCTTTGACCACTCAGACCACGGACCTCAGACCTACGCAGACGTCTCTCTGATGACCTGCTCCAGCGTGGTGAGGCCTTTGAGGATCTTGAGCCAGCCATCCATGCGGAGTGTGAGCATTCCATCTTCGATGGCAGCGTCTTTGATGTCTTGGCCGCTCGCGTTCTGCATGATCAGCTTTCGCAGAGACGGTGTGAGCGCCATCACTTCGTAGAGACCTTGGCGTCCCTTGAGACCCGAGCCGCCGCATTCATCGCAGCCGCGGCCTTTGAGGAACGGCAGGTCGCCGATTTTTGTATCCAGGCTCAAGTTCTCGAGCATCGGCGCCGCTTCGGGGAGCGCCCGTGCCTTCGCGTCGTCTAGTGCCCGTTGGGTGAAGCGCAAGTCACGCAACGTTGTCGTGCGCGAGACCTTGGCAGCTGTCAGTTCAGTGTCGTCGGGGGTGTATTTCTTTCGACAGACGCTGCAGACGCGCCTAACGAGTCGCTGCGCGACAACCAGATTGAGCGCGCTGGCCACGTTGAACGGCTCGAGCCCCATGTCCAGCAAGCGCGTGACCGTTTCGGCGGCTGAATTGGTGTGCAGCGTCGATAGGACGAGGTGACCGGTGAGCGCGGCCTTGATGGCGATGCCGCCGGTCTCGATATCTCGAATCTCGCCGACCATGATGATATTGGGATCTTGCCGCAGGAACGCCTTGAGCGCCGCGGCAAAGCTCATTCCGATTTCGGTGCGCACCTGCACCTGATTGATCCCGAACAGATTGTATTCGACGGGATCTTCTGACGTCATGATGTTGACGTCGATGTTGTTGATCTTCGAGAGCGCCGAGTACAGCGTCGTCGTTTTTCCGGAGCCCGTGGGACCGGTGACGAGCACCATCCCGTACGGATTCATGATGGCTTCCATCAACTCCACTTCGGCGCGTGGCTCGAGGCCGAACTTCTCAAGGTCTAGCGTTAGGTTGCCCTTGTCGAGGATTCGGAGCACGACCTTTTCGCCGAAGAGCGTTGGCAGCGTCGAAACGCGGTAGTCGATCACCTTGTTGCCGATCTTGAGCTTGATGCGGCCGTCCTGCGGCACGCGTCGCTCGGCGATGTTCAGCTGCGCCATGATCTTGAAGCGCGAGATGAGCGCGGCCTTGAGCTTGAGCGGCGGCTTCATCACTTCGTTGAGCGCACCGTCGATGCGGTACCTAACGCGAAGCTCGTGCTCGAAGCACTCGAAATGAATATCCGAGGCGCCGCGCTTGACTGCGTCGGTGAGTATGGCGTTGATAAGCTTGACGACCGGTGCATCATCGACGGCCTGTGCCAGCGCCGCCGCCGAGACTTCATCGTCTTCCTGCTCGACGACCTCGATGTCGCCTTCGATGCCCGCGATGTCCTCGAGTAGAGAGGCCATCGCCGTGTCGCCCGTATCGTAGACCTTCTCGATGAGGTTGCGAAGCGTGAATTCGCCCGCGAACACCGGGAAGATGTCGTAACGCGTGATGAACTTGAGGTCTTCGAGGATCCCGAGATTCCCGGGATCACAAACCGCGACCGTTAGAGTGCGTCCGTCGCGCTTGAGTGGAAGCACGAGGTGCTTCGTCGCCACGTCAGACGGCACGAGCTTTACGATTCGCGGATCGACTTCAAACTTGGAAAGGTCGACGGCCGGCATGCGCGATTGCCGCGCGATCACCTTGACGAGATCCACTTCCTTGATGAAGCCGAGCTTCACCAGGTGATAGGTGACCGTCGCGCCGTTGGACTTTTGTTCGCGTTGCGCCTTGTCGAGCTGCTCGCGCGTTATGTGCCCCTCACGCACGAGGAGATCGATTAGTCGCTCAGGAGCGGCTGCGGCTGCGGGAGCGGCCATTCTGCTGGGGCTGTCGTTAGGATTTCGCGAAGAAAAATGAGGCTAGGGCCGTTCCAACTGACTTGCTCAGATGTTGTAACGGCTCATTGCCCAGTGTTTGGCCGAGAGTTGGAACGGCGCTAGCCGGGGGGCGGGGGCCGGCCCGCACGCGGCACGGATCCCGGGCTTACCGACAGCGCTGTCGAGGGACGCACCGAGCCCGAAAACGTCACGTGCGAGGCGATGCGCTGCTTGAGCTTAGGCCCGATTCCCTTGACACGCATTAATTCCGTCAAAGAACCAAATGAGCCGTGCGCTTCGCGATCGTTGACGATGCGCTTTGCCAACGTTGGACCGACGCGCGGCAGACGCTCCAACTCCTCCGCTGTCGCGCGGTCGACATCAATGACGAATGAAGTGTCGCTAGGCGGCTTCTCGACCTTGGAGCGCGGGGTTCTGCCGCGCACGGCGCGGCGCCGAGCACGATCTGCACGCGCGCGGCTGCGCACCGAGTCCACCGCCGCGACCTGATGATCAAGCCGCGACTGAGCGGTTTCCGCGACAGGCAAAGCGGTGTGACGCAGCGCACCGGCCAGCCTAACTGCTGCGCCGAGCGCGAGGAGCGACGCGAGAAAGACCAGCGCTTTGCGTTCAGCGGCGGTAACCGACATGGCGCGCATGGTAGCTCATCCGCGCCGAGACACATCACCGATCTGTTGCCTGGCGTGCGCTTTCAACGCGGACACGAAGCACGTTGGCTTGTGCGAGTGGAGTTACCCGGCAACTTCTGCCGCGTCTTCCGAGGGCCGTGCGATTGACACACGGCGAGGAACAGTCTTGAAGCAAATACAGATCAAGCGATTCCTGTTGGTGGCGGGACTGCACGGCGGCCTCTCGCTCGCACTGCAGGCGTTCTTGCTCGCGCGCCATTCACAGGCCGCGCTGTCGCCCGCGGCCGGTATCTCGCTTGGATTGCTCATCATCTGGGGCCGCCAGTATTGGCTGGCCGTCGCCCTCGGCGCCTACCTGTGCCAGCAGGTGCACGGCGGCCACAGTGTCGTTCAGTCCATACTGATCGGATTGATCGCGGGATCCGCCGCGTGGATGGGCGCATGGTGCATCGAGCGGATTGGCCGCGTGCGCCTAACGCTGCCAACTGTGCGCGATATGGCGCTTCTCGCCGTTGGCGGACTTGCCGTTGCGCCACTTTGGTCGGCGATAGGGTCCACGCTCGTGCTGATGCCGCAAGGATCCATCGGAACACACACGCTAGTCGCCATCATGAGCTGGTGGTTCGCCGACGCGTTAGGTGCGCTCGCGTTCACTCCTTTGATTGTTGCCTGGCACGGGGTGCATGAGCGCTTCCCGTCCGCGTCGGTGGAACGGACGGCGTTTTTCGGCACGTCGCTGGTCGGCGTGTTTGTCTTGCTCTTCATTCGCGTCAACTTCAATGCGGCGTTCGGCGTCCTGGCGCTTTCGATGGTTCCGCTCGTCGTGTGGAGCGCGAAGCGATTTGGCATGCGACTTACGATGGCGCTCAACGCAGCCATCGCGCTGGCCGCAGCCATCGGGTTCGCCACAGGTCTCGGACTCTTCGCCGTCTCGGGTCAAAATGCGCTCGCCACACAACTCGTCACGGCGTGGACCGTCGTGATCAGCCTGATCTTCGCGTCCTCGATGCGTGAGCGCGATCTCGTCGTCGAGCAGTTGCGTGAGAGTGAAGCGCGCCTAACGTCGGTGCTCAACAGCAGTCAGGATCAGATCGCGCTGCTCGCGGTGGAGGATGGACGCGTCCGCTCCCTCGCGATCGGAAACCACGCGTTGTACGTCGGTCTGCGGGCCATCGCGCCGAGCTTGAACCCGCAGGACTTGATTGGACAAAGCGCAGCGGAAGTCTCGGCGCAGATTGGCGAAGCGCTACAGACGTTGGCGCCGCTGCGGGAAGCTGTGAGAGAGGCGATTCGCACCGGGCGCCGAACCTACGGCACGCACGAGCTCAAGACCCCGTGGGGCGAAAGGTTCCTCGAAGCGACCGCAGTGCCCGTGCAGTTTGCAGGTGGCGCGACGCACGTCGTCTGGCAATCGCGAGATGTGACTGATCGCGTGCAAGCGGAACGTTCGTTGCGCGCGTCGGAAGCGCGCTGGCGCTCGCTCATCGAAGCGGCACCGCAGTTCATCGCACTCGTGGACCGCGATATCCGTCTGCTGTTCATGAATCGCGTGGCCGAGGGTTTTTCGCTGAAAGATGTCATTGGAACGTCGATGTTTGACTACATCGAAGGCGAAGCACAGCAAGCCATCGCGCGCGAAAACATCACCGCCGTGTTGGAACGCGGCGAGATGCGCACCTACGAGCTCGTGGCGATGGGGCCTCATCAGGCGAGCCGCTGGTACGAGTGCCACGCCACGCCGGTATGGGACCAGGGGCGCGTCGTGGCGGCAATGCTCCTCGCGACCGACATCACCGACCAGAAACAGGCAGAGGCGAGCAGGCGGCAACTCGAGCAACAGCTCTACCAGTCGCAAAAGATGGAAGCGTTAGGCACGCTCGCCGGTGGGATCGCGCACGACTTCAACAACGTGCTCGCCGGCATCATGGCGAACGCCGAGCTTCTCAAGGATTTCGTCGCGCAGGATCAGGAAGCCTCCGATTCGATCCGCGACATCCTGGCCGCTGGGCGCAGGGCGCGCGACGTCGTGCGTCAGATCCTCGCCTTCAGCCGGCGGCAACCGCTGGAGCGCCGCGCCGTACGTCTTTTCGACGTGATTCTCGAGGCGATGACCCTGTTGCGAGCCTCGCTCAATAGCACCATCCGTTTGCGCACGACTGTGCGCGGTGACCACGTGCGTGTCTTCGCGGACGAAACGCAGTTGCATCAGGTCGTGATGAACCTGGCGACAAATGCGGCGCAGGCGATCGGCAATATGGACGGCGAAATAGAGTTCGACGCGACGGCCGTTGAGGTTGGCCAGAACGGCACACGTTCGACGCAAACGGGCGACCGTCGGCCGCACCTTCCAGCTGGTCGTTACGCGAAGCTCACCGTGAAAGACAACGGTCCGGGGATGGGTCGCGCGACGCTGGATCGCATCTTCGATCCATTCTTCACGACGAAGCCGATGGGTCAGGGTACGGGCCTCGGGCTCGCTGTCGTGCACGGCATCGTGACGAGCCATAGCGGCGCGATCGTCGCCGATAGCGAAGTTGGTCGCGGAACGACGATCTCGATTTACCTGCCGTTGTACGTCGAGGTACTGGATGCGCCGGCGCCAGCCGGAAGCGCTGCTGTGCAAAAGACCACGGCCTAACTGGCTGATCAACTCAAGCTGTCAGACGTCAGCCCACAGCTAATAGCCATCAGTAGCTGTCAGCTGCTGACAGCTTCCGTCTGTCAGCTGTTAGCCGAGAGCTTTCGTTGATCTTGCTCGCCTAACGGGATACGTCGCGAATCAGTGTCAGCGCGACGTCGCCGACGATCTTGAGGGACTGCGCGGAAACTTGATCGATCGTGTCGCGCGGCGTGTGGTGTGCAGCGAAGTCGTAATCGATCACGTCGATGATGCGAATGCCCTTGTCGAGCAGAGGGACGTGATCGTCAGTCACCGACTGCCCTTCCTGCGCGAGAAAGTAGCTGCCGTACCCGAGATCCGACGCCGTTTTCCACACGCGTTGAACGACTTCGGGCGCACGCTCGAGCGATATGCTCTCCTGCTCGATCTTGAGCTCCTTGTCGCCGATCATGTCCCAGAGCACGCCAAACAGCGGACGATACGCGGAATCCGGGAGATGCTCGGCGAAGTAGCGCGAGCCGATGAGCACGTCCTGGTTCTTTCCGAAGTCGCCGTAGTCCTCGCCGTCGACAAACAGGAGATCGACGCCGACGTTCGCCGGCAGCGGCGACTTCTTGAGGACGTCGCCTAACGCGATCAGGAGCGCCGTCCCCGAGCCGCCGTCGTTCGCGCCAGGCACCGGCGACATGCGCTCACCCAGATTCATCGACGCGTCGGCCAATGGGCGCGTGTCCCAGTGCGTGACGAACAACACTCGCTGCGCGGCGTTTTTGTTGAAGCGCGCGATGATGTTGCGCATCGGCAGGGTGTCGCCCTTGACGGTCTTGTGCGTCCAGCGCTGCTCGATCACAGTGTCGGCGCGCTCGCGCATCATCTGCGAGATCCAGTTGCCGGTGTTGCGATGACCGGCAGTCCCGGGAATGCGCGGCCCGAAGTCGAGCTGCTTTTTGACGTAGCCTAACGCCGCTTGACCGTCGAACTCCGTCGTCACGGTAGCGGCGTGGCCTCCCGCTCCACCGCACGCAGCGATCAGCAACGGATATAGCACGCGCATGAATCTCACCGCAACGCCCCTCCAAAAAACTTCAGCTCGAGCACGGCCGACAAGACTGTCTGCGTGAAGCGCCGGTTGAAGTTGCGGTCGAAGGATACCAGCCTTGATGCTTGAAGTCCAAAAGTCATGTCGGTCGATACGTCGGCATCCGCTGAGAGTCCGATCACGCGTCTGCCGTTGTCCGTGAGGCGGCTGCGTTGCGCTGCCACGGCCACATTCGACACCACACTGCGGGCCAATGTTTCCTGAAAGCTGGCGCGCGCGCGCAGCGGGCTGCGTGCCCGCCAACTCGCCGGCAGCCCGAACGGCTTGCCAAGCTCCACGCTGAGGTCGCGGCCGCGCGCTCGAGTGACAGCGCCAGGCAAGGTGTCGGTGCGCAACGTCGTCGCCATCGTGGCTTGCACGGAGAACGATCCGCGCGCGGTGAGCGCGCTCACGCCTAACGGGTAGCTGCGGATTCGGATCGCGCGTCGTTCGTCGCCGCCGAAGGGATCGCCCGCGACGAGTCGCGGCGAGACATAGGACTGCCGCGTGTGCGCGGCGCGCGCGTTGGCGCTCAGGTTCGCGAAGACACCCCAGAACGCGGTGGGACTCGCGCTCCAGCGCAAACCCACGTCCGGAATGGCGAGCTGCAGGCCGTGAACCAGAGTGACGTCGGCGGCGCCGATCTCGCGGCTGAAATAGTTACGCGAGTCGGTGCGTTGCGCCCGATTTGTGAGCGAGAAGCCGAGCGGGAGCTCGAGCGTGTGCGCGAGCGTGTATTGCAGCGACGCACCGGCACTCGCCGCCGGCAGTCCTCTGACATCACGTAGCGACGCGAGCGAGCCGAGGCCGAGCTGATAGGCCGTGCCCGGCCCGAACGGAGACGCATCGAACGCCGTGACGAGAGACCGACTCACGCTCAGCTCGACCGGCCTAACGATCTTCGCCACACGCGCCATCAGCCCGCTCGGATTTGACTCGGCGAACGGCTGCGGATCGAGCACCGCGACGCCGAGCAGCGTGTTCGAGTTCCCGAGACGGCGAGGCAATACAGCATTGTCCACGAGCGCCCCGTTATGCGGGTCCCGCCGCATGTCGTATGTCGAAATAGCTTCGGCGCGCGGGCGGAGCCAACCACCGCCGAGCGGCGACGGTGTGACAAGGACACTCGTGCGTACCGTGCGCTCACGCTCCATGCCAGCGTTGCCACGCGCGGCGCTCACGGCACGCGCAAGCGACGTGGAGTCGCCGTAGTCGCGCAGGTCACGCGTCGAGGCCAGCTCCACTCGCGCCGTCACGAACGTGGCCGGCCGCAGCTCCAAGGATCCGCTGGTGCGCCAGACGTTGTTTTCGGCGATGACCGGGCTCCCAGTCCCCGCAACGCTCACCTCGTCGCTCGGATCCAGGAAGGTGCGGCGTCTGTCGTCGTCGCGCGCCCAGTTGCTCGCCAGGCGAATGCCGTTAGGCGCGAACCACTGTGCTGAATCGCTCGGCAGGAACGAATAATCGAAGCCCAGGTCGCTCGCGTGCGCGCGACCGTCAAGGAATTCCGTGCGCTGGCCTCGCTGCCTATACGTTCCTTGGACGGCGAGGCCATTGAGGATCGGCGCGTACCATGCGGACGTGAGCGGCGCTTCGCGCTGGACGCGTAAGGCGTACGTCGTGAGCGCCGTTTTGGGCGTGCGCAGACCTTGCACGGCGGATCCACGCAAATCCGAGCGCGTGAGAAACTCAGGATCGATCGTCGCGCTCGTGTAGCTCACCGTGAATGGCAACGACCAGCCAAATGCGTTTGGCAGCAGTTTGTCCAGCCTGATCGTGGCGGCCAGCTCGACGTCGTTGCTCGTTAGGAACGACGGCGCTTCGTTCAGCTGTCGAAAGTTCGGATCGCGCTTCGTGGCGTTGACTCGCAGTGTGGCGACGTCCCCCGCCGAGACCACGACGCCGAGTGCGCCGGCGAAGCCGGTGCCGCGCTCGACGTCCGCGAGGCGCATGTCATCGACCCACACTTCCAGCGTGTCGCTCGCCAGCGGCGGATCGGCTCCTTTGAGCGAGTCCACACGCAGCATTCCGACCGCAAGCTCCTGGACCGCGGCGAGGTTGGGCGGCGTGACGGCCGGATCGATCGTGTACACGATGTAGCCGCCGTCGCAGCGCACGTGGCGGTCGATTCGAGCTGCGATCGGCAGCCCCGACGTGGCGATGAGCGCCGAATCCAAGGCCGAGCAGCCACCTAACGCGGGGCCGCCGGTGAGCAGCGCTTGCTGCAACTCGGCGCGCAATCGATAGAACCGCTCGAACCGCACGCGAATCTCCGGCTCCCACGCGGCCCGCGTCATTCCGGCGCTGATCGCTGTGCGGTACATGTAGAAGTTGTTCGCGTCGCGACCGAGCTTGACGAAGAACTGGAGATCGCTCGCCTGACTTCCGCCGCCCTGGCCCCAGCCGCGGCCGCGACCACGCGCCCACAGGCGCAGCTCGCGATATGTCATGACACTGCGCTGTCCCTCCGGAAAGCGTATGTACGCTTCCGCGCGTGCATAACGCGAGAGTCCGCCGGCCAGCAGGCGCAGCGACCGTTCGTTCACCTGAACCTGCGACGGCCCGATGACTGGGCCCACACTTTCCGGCTCGTCGCTGACCCCAGGCGGCGGCTCGTAAAAGACGTTGCGCGTCGTGTCGCGGTCCTGAGTGCCGATCGATGAGACGATCACGAAGCCCGAGGGCGCAGCCTGCTCGCCCGCCATCCCGCTGAGCGGGCGGTCCGCGCGCTTGAGCCACGCCCCGCCGGCTACGCGCAGCCGGCTGATCGGCAGCAGGGTGAACTCGCCAGGTGCCGTGGCGCCGCCGGCGATGATCGTTAGGCGCAGCGTGCGTACCTTGCGCAGCAATGGGCCGCCGTTCAAGGAATCGTCGCTCGCGCGGAAGGGGACGCGCACGAAGACCCAGCACCGCGTGGCGTTCGCTGCCAGCGCGCCGTTGATGTCGTCCACCGCGACAGCGCACTTGCCGATCCGCGTTATGCTCGCAGCAGTCGATAGATCGACGATGTAGCGCCGGATGCGCTCGTCCGACCGCCGCACGGACGTAAAGTTGAGCACTCCGTCGTGATCCAGGTCCTCTTCGTCGAGACGCCCGTTATCGGCGGTGCAGTCGCCGCGCGAATCGCCTAACGGACGCACGGCGCCAGCCAGACGGCTGCACGTCTTGAGGCCGCTCAGTATCCGCGCGCTTCCCCCTTCGATGAGCGTGACCTCTTCCAGACGATCTCCAGGCAGCCCGCGATCGTCGCGCGAGGCGTCGAAGGCACGCGAGAACTGGTCGCGCTCGGTGTCCAGGCGATCGAATCCCGCGGCGCGTCGTCCCGTGAAGCTGGAGTCGCGCACCGAGGCGATCGTTAGTGTGTCCGGCGCGAAGACGAGCGAGTTCTCGGAGACGTCTCCGAAATCGAGCACGAGCACCGGATTGCGCGTGCGTCGCGTCGCCGCAGTATCGATCACGGTCCAGAACTCGATTTGCTCGGCACGCGTCAGGTCGATTCCTGCCCCGGCTCCGCCGGCGGCGCCAAAGCCCAATGGAATGCGAATAGAGCGCCAGGGCCGTGCCGCTGGAATGGCCGTGGCGGGCGTGAGCCAGCGGTGCGAGCGGCTCGTTAGGTCGTACAACCCACCGACAGTGCGCGGAAACAGGGTCAGCCAGAGGATCGACTCAGGACCGGCGAAGCCGGAGCCGACGAGCGCGACCTGAGGGTCGATCTCCGGTAGCGCGAACGTGACCGCGCGTCCGGTACGGTCGGTCCCGTTGCTCTGCCACGCCAGCGTCGCAGCGCGGGCCGTGTCGAAGACGGCGAGCCCGAAGCGCGCCGCGAGGCGGCTGCCTAACGCGGGTTGGCTGGCATAGTACCACTGCGCGTCGGTCAATGGGATCGTGATCCCACCGTCCCCTTCGAACGATTCCAGAAAGGCCTGCTGCGATGCGCGGCTGCGCGGCTGGCTGACCGCGAACTCACCAGTCAGCTCCACGCGCGACGGCACGTTGCTGTCGGCACGCGGCAGCCAGCGCGCCAGGGCGCGGGACAACGGCGCCGCGGACCAGCCCAGCGCCGCATGGACCCCGGCGACCGCGTTCGCTGCCGGCTCGAAGCCTAACGGCGGCCGGGTGAACGTGGTGCGCTGCGACTGCGACAGCGCGCTGAGCGTGATGCTGCCGGCGGGCATGCTCCACTGCGCCGCGACGCCGTATATCGACGTGGGCACGCTCGCGAAGAGCGGATTCTCCTCGTAGCGCACGACAAGCTGCCGCTCGCGCGACAGGTCAGCCGCCAGTGCGCGCAGCTGTATGCGCCCCAGCTCGTAGTCGATCGCGTAGTCGATGTCACGCACGAGCGGTCGGCCGTCGAGGACAAGCCGCTCGCTTCCCGGCCGCAGCTGCACCGACGTGAGCGCGATGACGCCCTGCCCTGCCGTCCCATCGACGTCGTAGCGCACACGCAACCTGTAGAACGACTGCGGATGCTGCGGCGAGTACAAGTATTCGTTAGGCGTGCGATAGATGGAATCGTTGGCTGGAACGGTCGGGTCGCGCGCCAGACCACGCCGGCTGAACGGTTCCAACGAGGGGAAGATCACGAAGCGATCGCGGATCAAGCGCGCCGCTTCGCTCGTATCGCTCACGCCCGCGCTCAGATCCGGATCGTGCGGACGCGGCCAGACGCGATTCTCCGCGTCGAATCGCGCCGCATTGTTCGCCTGCGCGAGACCGTAGAGTTGCAGATACGTGGCCGGCTGCCCCGACGGCGGACGCTCCTGATCGCGGCTCGTCCCCGTCACGATGGAAAGCGTCAGCGTCTCGCGTGCCAAGTCCGAGCCGCCCAGACGATACACCGAGCGGATCTCGCGCCGAAACGCCGGATCGGACGGCGTTAGGCGTGGGTCCCAGACCAGATGCGCCAGCTGCTGCCTCCCCGGCGTGAATTCGAGGTCCGGCGTTCCACCGACTGACGCGACGACGGTGTCGCGTCCGGCGATCCGCAATGTGTACGCGAGGACGAGACGCTCGTTCGCGGGATTGAGTGGGCGCACGAGCGCGAACCAAAGCAGCGACGGGTCGACGTAATAGTCCACGTGCTCCCGCAGCAGCTCGTACACGAGCCCCGCCGGCGCGGTGGGATCGTCCAGCAGCTGAAAACGCGGACCGTTCGGGTTCGGCGGCTGGCCGCCTAACAACACGCGGTAGATGAACAGGCGCGAGGGCCGCCGCGTCTCACCGAGGCCGTTCGCCAGGCGCTCCAGCTCACCCGTATTCAGAATGTCGACGTTCGGGTACGCGGGACCGAGGGTCTGCGGATCGATCGCCCAAAAAAAGCGACGTGGTTCGATCTGAAAATCTTCCAGCTCCTGCTCGATCGTCTGCGAGACGCGTCTACCGATCGTGAAGACCTGGTCGCGAACGACGATCCCCTTCTGCTGCGCGGCAATCGCCGCCAGCTGCATGGAGCCGAATTGCGCTGTCGCCTGGATGCCGTAATTCCCGCTGGGAATCGCCGCAGTCAGGAAGCGTGACGGTGGCAGCAGAAACGAGACTGTGCCGACTTCAACACGCTGCAGCCGCTCGGACGGCTTCCCCTGGTAGACAATCGAAATGTTGTTGGAGCCATCGAATTCGCGCTGCGAGTCGTAATCGACATTGAGTCGCAGCCGATCGACGACGCTTCCCGAAGTTCTCAGCCCAAACTGAAAATCGAGCGTCGGCTGAAAGGTGGCGCGACAGGTAAAGGTCGTGTTGACCAACCTGGCCTGCGTGCACCGTTCGTCCTTCGCCCGAATGCCTTTTGCCTCGAGCCGAGCGAGAAAGTCTAGCAGTAGCTCGCTAGGCTGGGCCGCTGCGGTGTCAGGCGGCGGGGGCGGAACCCTGCGGGTAGTATCCTGCGCCGTTAAGCCGGCGGCCGGGGCCAAAATCGCCAGAGCGAACGCGATGACGATGGACCAGGTCGGGCGGGTTATTGTCCGGCGCACTCCGTGGCTGTTCCAGGGTAAGAGCGGTGCAGGCTTCGGCTTAGCAACCTCAGGCGCGGACGCCTGCCGGTATATTGACTTAGCTCTTCTAAAAACAACTGCAGTCCGCCGCCTTCTGAAACATCGAATGCCCAAGCGCGCGTGAAGATAATCCAGCGTTACGTGCTCCGAGAGCACGCCGGGCCCTTCTTCTTCGCGATGTCGTCGCTCACTTCGCTGATGCTGCTGAACTACATCACGAAGCAGTTCGGCAACCTCGTGGGGAAAGGCCTGCCGTGGAGCGTGATCGGCGAGTTCTTCTTGCTGTCGATCCCGTTTACGGTCGCGATGACGCTGCCAATGTCCGTGCTGGTGGCGGTGCTGTACGCCTTTTCACGTCTGGCGGCCGAAAACGAGATCACGGCGCTCAAGGCGAGCGGCGTCGGCATCGCGCGGCTCATCATTCCCCCGTTAGGCGCCGGCGTCGTACTCACGTTCGTCATGATCGCGTTCAACGATCAGTTGCTTCCGCGCGCCAACCATCGCTTGCGGCAGCTACAGACCGACATCGCGAACAAGAAACCGACGTTCGCGTTGCACGAGCAGGTGATCAACGAGGTGATGGCGAGTCGCATTTACATGCGCGTGAGCCGTGTGGACCGCGCCACGAACAAGCTGCGCGAAGTCATCATTTACGATTTGAGTGATCCGCTGCGGCGGCGGACGATCTACGCGGACAGCGGGCAGATGGTGCTCGTCGGCGGGAGCGACCTGCTTCTCACGCTGAACAATGGGTACTCGCAGGAAGTGCCGGCGCAGAACATCAATCAGGTGCAACGACTCTATTTCATGCGCGATTTCGTGCGCGTGCGCGGGGTCGCCAATCAGTTCCAGTCGTCCAACACGGAAGGCTTCAAGGGCGATCGCGAGATGTCCGTCTGCGAGCTGCAGCAAGAAGTGGCTCGCGCCGAGATTCAATTCCGCGATGCGCAAAAGGAGTTTCGTCAGGCGCGGGCAGCGTTACAGGTGGAGCGCAAGACCGGCATGGCACAGTACGTCGAACCGCCGCCGCAGTCGGCCACGCGCCTTGCCACGTCCAATCGGCTGACGCTTGGACGAGTCTATTGTGACGTGATCGGGCGCGCCAACGGCGCGGCCGTCGCGATCAAGCGCTGGCTCACGCCTAACGAGGCGCACGCGGCGACGCTGCAAGCGCAAGACACTGTCCGTCGCCGCGCTGACTCCGCGGCGAAGGCACAGGACACCATTCGGCGCCGCGCGGACACCGCCGCCGCACGCATCCAGGACTCACTCCGCCGGCACGCCGTGGATTCCATTCGACAGGATTCGCTGCGCCAGCGCGCCGTGGATTCCATTCGAGCGGTACAAGCGCAGCAGGCGGCCAAACAGCGCGCGGATTCGATTGCTGCGGTGACCCCGGCGCAAAATCCCGCGGTTCCGCGTGTGGATTCCGCGACTGTCGCGCCATCAGTACCGCCCGGCCCGACGATCCCTTCGACGATGGCCCCGTCCGGTGGCGGCGGCGCGATCCCAGCACAAGCGGCGCTCGAGTCCGCGCGTTTGCGCACGGAGCAGTTCCGTCAGGCGATGTACCAGAACGAAGTCGAGATTCACAAGAAGTTCGCGATATCTGTCGCGTGCATCGTGTTCGTGCTCGTAGGCGCGCCAATCGCGGTGCGGTTCCCGCGAGGCGGCGTCGGGCTCGTGATCGGCTTCAGCCTCGTGATCTTCGCTATCTACTACATCGGGCTCATTGCCGGCGAGTCGCTGGCTGATCGCGGCATCATGACGCCGTTCTGGGCAATGTGGGCGGCGAACATCATCCTAACGATGATTGGGCTCGTGCTGCTCGCGCGCATGGGTCGAGTGACGGCAACCACACGAGGCGGCGACATCGCGGATCTCGTTGAGACAATCCGCGGACTCATCCGCTTCGGGCGCCGACGCGAGGTCGAAGCCGCATGATGCGCGCACGTCTCGTGCGGCCCCTGGATCGCTACGTCTTCATCGAGTTCCTCAAGATCTTCGTCGCCACGGCGCTGGGTTTCCCGATCATCACGCAGCTGTTCGATCTGGTCGACAACGTCGACAAGTATCTGAACCGCAACCTCAAGCCCGCGGCCATCGCGCTCAGCTACTTCTACTGGATCCCGGACACGATGCGACTCGTGCTCCCGGCCGCCGTACTCTTCGCGACTGTCTTTTCGATCGGGGCGCTGACGCGGCATTCGGAGATCACAGCCGCCAAGGCGTCGGGCATGTCGTTCCACCGCCTAACGCTTCCGATCTACATCGCGGCGGCACTGGGAGTGGCGCTCACATATTTCCTCACCGAAGTCGCGCCGCATGGAAATCGCAAGCGCGCGGAGCTCTTGCAGGAGCGCGCGTGGGTGGGACGCGGCGAGCGCGCCAACTTCGCGTTCGCATCGGAACACGGGCGCGTCTACAAGGTCACGTCGATCAACGCGACGTACGGCGCGCTTCAAGCGATCGAGATCGAGCGCAAAGGGCGAGTGAACGACGCCTCGTACCCGACGTACATCGTGACCGCCGAGAGCGGGAAGTGGGACGCCGAAGACGGGGACTGGACCCTCCGCAACGGCGCGTTCCACATCCTCAGCGGGCCGAGTCTAAACATCACGTTTCGATTCGACTCGCTGCGGGACGCGCGCCTCACCGAACGCCCCGATGAACTGCTGGCGGTCCCCCCGGCCCCGGAGGAGATGAACTACGGCGAGCTGGGGAGGTTCATCGGCGCGCTGGAGCGCTCCGGCGCCGATACCAAGAAGCTGCGGGTCGATCGCGCGCTCAAGCTGGCGATCCCCGTGACCTGCCTGATTATCGCCTTCTTTGGCGCGCCACTTGCCACGAGCAACCAGCGTGGCGGCGCGGCATACGGCGTCGGCGTCAGTCTGGCAACAACCATCGTTTTCCTCATCCTCATTCAATTGACTCGCGCCATCGGAGGCAATGGCATCGTCTCGCCGGAAGTCGCGGCATGGATGCCTAACGTGGTATTTGGGATCGCGGGGATCGTGATGCTGGCGCGCGTGCGCACATGACGTCTCCGCTCTACGGAAGCCATCGGGAGACCGATGAGTTTCCGATGTTCCAAAGGGCCGGCCTGCGTTTTCTGCGTCGCATGGCGCAGGCGGGGATGGCGACGTTCGGCGGAGTCGGGGCGCGCGTCGATTTCCTACGCCAGACGATCATCGGCTTCGGTTTCCTGCGCACGTGGCTCCCGCTCGTCGTTAGGCAGATGCGCAGCATCGGCGTGTCATCGTTGCCGCTCACCGCGATCGTCGCTGCCTTCATCGGCTCGGTCATCGCGCTGCAGACTCGCTATCAGCTCTTTCCCGGCATTCAGCTCTCCGTCGTCGGTCTCATCGCGCGACAGTCACTGATCCTCGAGTTGGGGCCGCTGCTCACTGGCCTCGTGCTCACTGGCCGCGTCGGCGCTCGCATGACCGCCGAGATCGGCACCATGCGTGTCACGGAACAGATCGATGCGCTCGAGACGCTCGCCTACAATCCGGTTGCGTATCTGGTCGTGCCGCGCGTGGTCGCGGGGACGATCATGTTGCCCCTGCTCGTCGTGTTCGCCGATGCCGTTGGTGTGATCATGGCGTTCTTCACCGCGATCTTCGCAACCGACGTGACCTGGAACCAGTTCTCGGAGGGCCTGCGGCTCTCGTTTTCGATCTTCCAGGTTTTCTATTCGCTGCTCAAGGCGACGCTTTTCGGCATGGCGATTTCGTTTTTTTGCAGCTACGAAGGTTATACGGCCGACGTTGGCGCAGAGGGCGTAGGTCGCTCGACGGCCAGCGCGGTGGTCCTAACGTCGGTTGCAATACTCGTGTTGGATGCGCTCACAGCGGTCATGCTCGCACCGATGTTGCAAGGCTAGACCTTGCGAGGGCTTAGGGGTTGGGGTTTAGGGGTTAGCCTAGCGCTAGCCGCCGATGCCCAACTGCCTAACGCCGAAACTCTGTGTTGGGCTAACCCCCAACCCCTAACCCCGAACCCCTAGGTCTTTGGATGAAACGACGCGACGAAATTCTGGTGGGCCTCTTCACAACCGCGGCCGTGATCATCCTCGTCGTCGGGACGATCTGGCTCCTGCGCGGTGGACTCGAGAAAGGCTACGTGCTCTACGGCCGGTTCCCCTGGGGAGCGGGCCTCAAAGAGGGGCAGCCCGTTTGGCTTTCCGGCGTGACCGTGGGATTCGTCGACGACGTCGACCTGCGCGACAACGGCGAGCTGGTCGTCGCGTTCCGCATCTACGACAAGTACAAGGTCCCGCATGGCTCGGTCGCGAGCATCGTGCCTAACGGGTTCTTCGGAGACGTGGCCATCGCGCTGCAACCGGAGGGGCCCAACCCGACGGCATATGTCGAGGGTGACACCGTGCCGGCGAAAGCCGGAGCCGCCGGGCTCCAGGTCATCGCTTCGCGCGCCGACTCAGCCTTGCAAGTGACTCAAAGGATCCTCAGCTCAACGCAACAAGAGCTCGTCGATTCCGGGGGACTCCGCGAGATTCGCGTCATGCTGGCGACACTCAGTCGTTTCACGACCACGCTCGAACGCGTTGTCGACACGCAATCGCGCCAATTCGAGCTCACTATGGGGACGGTTCGTTCGCGGGCGGGCGCGGTGGATTCAGCGCGCGTAGACTCGACCGTGCGCGCGATTCACACAGCGACGGAGAATTTCGTTGCCGTCACCAACGACCTCAAAGTCACCACGACAAAGCTCAACACGTTGATCGCCAAGGCCGACAGCGGCAACGGCAACGCCGCCAGGCTCCTCAACGACGACACGTTGTACCGCAACATGCTGAGCACGGTCGCGCGCTTCGACAGCTTGCTCGCCGACATCAAGAAGAATCCGCGCAGGTACATCAATCTGTCGATCTTCTAGACCTACTTTAGGAAAGCAAAATCCGTTCGGATCACACGGATCTTGCGGATCGACCGGATCGAGATTTGTCGACGAACAGAATTCATACTGTCCGCCAACTCCGGAAAACCCGAACAGTTTTTGCTTTTGCCCTGAAGGCCAATCACTGTTCGCTTTTGGGACGCTAAGTCCCAGCGACGCGCAGACGGCGCTCCTGTGGCAATCATGCCGCTGAGCCGTAACATGCGGCTGTAGCAGCACATAACGAGAGCCGTCGTGTGAGGCACGCGAGTTGAATAAGCGGGTGGGGTTTCATCCTCGCGCTTACCCTGCCTCTCGCGTTATGACGCTCGCTGCCGACGTCCGCTATGCCCTGCGCCAGCTCGTTCGCGCGCCAGGCTTCACTGTGGTTGCGCTTCTGTCGCTCGCGCTCGGGATCGGGGCCAATACGACGGTATTTACGGTCGCAAACGCCCTGCTCTTCCGGGCGCTCGACGTCCCGCGACCCGACGAGGTCGTGCGCGTCTACAACGGGCAGCACAGTCCGTTCAGCTTCCTCCACTTTCAGCGGCTGCGTGAGCAGACATCTTCCTTCTCGGAGCTCATCGCTGAGGAGTATTACCCGGTCGCGCTGCAGGCAGGAGCGGAAACGGTGCGCGCGACCGTGTTGCTCACGAGCGGCAACCTGTTCTCCGCGTTAGGCGCGTCGCCCGCTCGCGGGCGACTCTTTGCGCGCACAGACGACCGAACGCCGGCGGCGGAATCCGAGGTCGTACTCTCGCACAAGTTCTGGATCTCGCAGCTCGGCGCCGATGCGAGCGTCATCGGCCGTCTCGTGCGACTCAACGGCTCACCGTTTCGAGTGATTGGCGTCGCGGCGGCCGGCTTCAACGGCGGACAGGAAGGCTTCCTCCCGGATGCGTTCGTGCCGCTCGGCGATACGCGCGCGCTGTTGCGCATGGTGCCGGATAGCCTAAGCGGAGGGTTGTATGTCTCCGGCCGTCTCAAGCCAGGCGTGACGATCGCGGTAGCCGAAGCTGACGTGATGCGCCTCGCCAGGCAGATCGCCGTGGAGGCCGGCGGCACCGATCCTAACGAGGCGCGTATGCGCGTTCGGCCGGCGCGTGGCATTACTGAGGAAGGAAGAGCGCCGGTGGCCCTTGCCACGATTTTCGCGCAGATCGTCGCGCTGCTGGTGCTGCTGATTGCGTGCGCGAACGTCGGCAACCTGATGCTGGGTCGCAGTGCCAGGCGGCGCCGTGAGATCGGTATCCGCCTTGCCATCGGCGCGCGGCAGCGCCGCCTCGTGCAGCAATTCCTGACCGAAGGCAGCGTGCTCGCCATCGGCGGCGCCGGTGCCGCGCTGCTCATGACAGCTTGGGTGACCGGCCTTCTCTCCGGGATGGTCCCGGCCGACGTTCCGATTCACTTCGACTTCGCCGTGGACGCGCGTGTATTGCTGTACGCGACCGGCGCGGCCGTGCTGACCGTGTTGCTCTTTGCGCTGGCGCCGGCTCTCGTCACCGTTAGGCAGGCCGCCGAGGCCGTGCGCGACGACGCTCGCTGGGCCAGTCCGCGGGGCGTGCGCCTGCGCAGCGCGCTGCTGATGGTGCAGATCGCGCTCGGCAGCGTGTTGCTCGTCGGCGCGCTCCTGTTCGCGCGCAGTCTCGCTCACGCCCAGACGATCGATCCGGGGTTTCCGACCGCCAACCTGCTCGACGTTCGCGTGGAGCTGGGCCGGGGGCGCTATACGAGCGAAAGCGGCACGGCGTTTTATGATCGCGTGATCGCGCGCGTCCGCGCGATTCCAGGCGTCGCGGCCGCCGCGATGGGGCGCCTAACGCCACTCACCGGCAGCAACAGTCAGACGACGTATTTCCGGGAAGGCGATCCCGCGCCGACCACGATCAGCGACGAAAACATGGTGTATTTCAACAGCGTCGGACCGGGGTATTTCAGCACGATGCAGATTCCCCTGTTGCGCGGACGCGAATTCGCGACGACTGACCGCGCGGGGGCGCCGCAAGTCGTGGTCATCAATGCCACGATGGCCCGCCGACTGTGGCCTAACGAGTCCGCGATTGGTAAACGCATCAGCATGCAGGGCGCGGACGGACCCTGGCTCGAGGTCGTCGGTGTCGCACGCGACGTCAAATTCACGTCGCTCAACGAGCCGCCCGTCAACTTCCTGTACCTCGCGTCGCTGCAAGGTTTCCACGATGAAATGGTGATCGAGGTGCGCGCGGTCGACGGCAGCAACCTCGGCGCGCTCGGTAGCACCATTGGCGAGGCCGTGCGCGCGCTGGATCCGGTGATCGCGCCGCCGATCGCGCGGCCGACAGCGGAGAACATGCGCGTCGTGCTCATTCCGGCGCGGATCGGCGCGTCGCTCATGGCCGTCCTCGGCGGCATCGCCGCGTTGCTCGCTGGACTCGGGATGTTCGGCGTGACGTCGTATCTCGTCGCGCAGCGTACGCGTGAAATCGGTGTTCGAATGGCGTTAGGCGCGCGGCCAGCACATGTGCTGGGTAGTGTGCTGGGTGGGACCGCGCGCCTACTTGCCATTGGTGGAGCGATCGGTGTCGTTGCGGCGCTCGGATTCGGTCGTTTGATCGCGTCGCAACTGTACGGTGTGAGCGCCAGCGATCCGGTGACGTTCGTGGCAGTGCCGCTCTCTCTTGCGGTGGTGGCGCTAATAGCGGGGTACGTGCCAGCGCGTCGCGCGCTCAGCGTCGATCCAACCATTGCAATGCGCGCCGAGTAGTTAGGCGGACCGGACGCAGAAAAGAGTTCGTCTCGGAATTTCGGGATTACGATGACAGTGGGCGTTGGCCAGCTGGTGGTATTGCGAGGCCCGACAAACCGAATCCGCGGCTACCCGACATCGCCGCTTGCGCCACACAGGTTTTGTTGACGTTGACGATTTGAAAGAGCAACTGCTCTTCGGATGGAACGAATCCACCGGAGCGAACGGAGCGAACGGAGCGAACGGAGCGAACGCCTGAAGCAAAACAGAGCTCAGCACATGCGCTGCGCAGCTACGTTTTTGCTTTTGTGAAAGAATAAAGCGCTTCGGAAGTCGTGGGCCTCAGCCGATGAACTGCGC
>DASYRX010000032.1:0-22588 GCA_036003845.1 Gemmatimonadaceae bacterium
GGCAGCATTCGCGAGTGAAATACATCGGAGAAATCGATGAACGAGAGAAGGCCGAGTTTCTCGGGAATGCGCGCGCGTTGCTCTTCCCGATCGAATGGCCGGAGCCATTCGGACTCGTTATGGTCGAAGCTATGGCGTGCGGGACGCCTGTGATCGCGTTCCGGCGGGGATCCGTACCCGAAATCATCAGCGATGGAGAGACAGGTTTCATCGTGGATAGCGTCGATGGCGCAGTAGCGGCCGTTCAGCGTCTCG
This sequence comes from Gemmatimonadaceae bacterium, assembly GCA_036003845.1. Classification (GTDB taxonomy): domain Bacteria; phylum Gemmatimonadota; class Gemmatimonadetes; order Gemmatimonadales; family Gemmatimonadaceae; genus DASYRX01. The sequence continues at coordinate 256 of DASYRX010000032.1, forward strand.
AGACGCTGGACCGTGCGCAATGCCGTCGCGTGTTCGAAGCGCGTTTCTTGGCACGGCGGATGGCCGAAGAATACCTCGCAGTTTACCGTCGGTTGACATGGGAACGCGACGCAGCCGCGGCGTAACAGCTCTGGCGACGGAGCCTAACGCCGCTGAGCAGGACAGTCAGTGGGCGGTGGAAAGCGCCGCCCTCACGGATGACCGCACGCGCGTGCTCAAGACGCAAGACACGTTCGGCGTCTTCGACAGATACGGTGACGTTAGGTACATCGCGGGCAGTCAGTACGGTTTGTACCACGACGGCACACGCTTCCTCTCGCAATTCCTGCTGACGCTGCACGGCCACCAGCCGATCCTGCTCAACTCGTGGGTCAAGGCCGACAATAGCGTGCTCGTCGTCGAGATGACTGCGCCGGACAGGTACGAAGGCGATCGCCTCAAGTTCCGGAAGGACACGCTGCACGTCTTTCGTGCGCGCGTACTCCGAGATGGCGCGCTGCACGAGCACGTTCGCCTCATGAACTACGGCGACGTTGTCATGAGCATCACGTTGGCGCTCGATTTCGGCGCCGATTACGCCGATGTCTTCGAAGTGCGCGGTGTGCGGCGGTTGCAACGCGGACGTCCGCTTCCAACGCGGCTCGGCGACTGCGAGGCTACGCTGGGATATCACGGCCTCGATGACGTTAGGCGATATACACGGATCGTTTTCGATCGGCAGCCGGACGTCATGGACGAGGACTCGGCTGAGTTTCGACTGGAGCTCGAGCCGCAAGCATCGTACGAACTTTCCATGAGCGTGAGTTGCGAGCTGAACAACGAGCGCCGGGTCCTGCCGAGCTATCGCGAAGCACTGGAGAGCAGCAGCAAGGAGCATGATGCGCAGCGCGCCGCCGCCGCCTTCGTTGAAACGTCGCACGCGCAGTTCAACGAGTGGATCGACAGATCGTTTGTCGATCTGCACATGCTCACGACTGTTACGCCGCAGGGCCCCTATCCGTACGCCGGTGTCCCGTGGTTCTCTACGCCGTTCGGCCGCGATGGGATCATCACTGCGCTGCAGATGCTGTGGGTAGCGCCAAACCTGGCGCGCGGTGTGCTGAGCTTCCTGGCCGAGCATCAGGCGACCAGCGTGGTGCCCGAGCAGGACGCCGAACCGGGCAAGATCTTGCACGAGATGCGGCTCGGCGAGATGGCCGCGTTAGGCGAAGTGCCGTTCGCGCGGTACTATGGAAGCGTCGACTCGACGCCGCTGTTTGTCATGCTGGCCGGCGCGTATTTCGAGCGCACGGGCGACCTCGCGTTCGTGAGGCAGCTGTGGCCGCAAATCACGGCGGCGCTCAACTGGATCGATCGCTATGGCGATCGCGACGGGGATGGTTATGTGGAATACGAACGAGCCAGTTCTCGTGGACTCGTTCAGCAAGGATGGAAGGACTCGTACGACGCGGTCTTTCATGCGGACGGTTCGTTCGCCGTCGGACCGATCGCCCTCTGTGAAGTGCAGGGTTACGTCTATGCGGCGAAGCGCGCCGCCGCGATGCTCGCAGAACGGCTGGGCGATCGCGAGTCGAGCGCGACGCTCAAGCGTCATGCAATCGAGCTGCGAGCCAAGTTCAATCGCGATTTCTGGTGCGAGGAGTTAGGCACCTACGCGCTCGCGCTGGACGGCGATAAGAAGCCGTGCCGAGTCAGGACGTCGAATGCGGGTCAGGCGTTAGCGTCTGGCATCGTGAACCAGGAGCACGCCGGCTCACTCGCTCTGACGCTGATGGCGGAGACGTCCTTCAATGGTTGGGGCGTGCGCACGGTCGCGTCGAGCGAGTCGCGCTTCAATCCGATGTCGTACCATAACGGCTCGCTATGGCCGCACGACAACGCGATGGTGGCGTCAGGCCTGGCGCGTTATGGGTACAAGGACCAAGCGCTGCGAATACTCACCGGACTCTTCCAGGCGAGCACGTTCATGGATCTGAACCGACTGCCGGAATTGTTCTGCGGCTTTCCACGTTATGCGGGGCAAGGGCCGACGTTGTATCCGGTGGCGTGTTCGCCGCAGGCGTGGGCGAGCGGGGCCGTCTTTCAACTGCTGTACGCCTGCATCGGCCTCACGTTTTCGCCGGCCAAGCCGCAATTGCTCTTCGAGCATCCGGTGCTCCCGGAGTACTTGAAATGGGTGAACGTGCACAACCTTCATGTCGGTGACGGCTCGGTTGACCTACTGCTCACGCGGCATGCGTACGACGTGAGCATCAACGTGACGAAGAAAGTTGGGAATGTAGACGTGGCAATATTGGTATGAGATCTGAGGCACTAGTGCTCGTGTGGCACTGACGTCGCCACGAGCCTGCGGCGCCTAACGGGGCGTTTGTACATCGACTGCGTGCGTGACGGGGCAGCGTCACTGTGTACGGTCAATCGGACTGGACGGCGGCTGCGCGCCGATTGATAGAGGCCCTGGATGATCTGGACGTCGGCGAGCCCTTCGAGCGCTGATGGCTCGGGCTCGCGGTCCTGGAGAATGCAGTCCGCGAAGTACTCCAGCTCAGGAGCAAACTGATCTCGCCTTGTAAAGCGATGCTTGCGCGTGCGGCCGTCGATTGTCTGATGATGCACGAGCGTCTCGCCGATCTCATACGCAGGGTCCACCGTGAGCGTGCCTTTCGTTCCGACGATTTCGTAGCGTGACGTGTCCGCCGCACCGAAGCTCGTCGTAAAGGTCGCCAGACGATCGCCCGGATAGCGCAGCACGGCACTCGTCATCTCGTCCACTTCCGCGAATCGATCTTCGCCGTTGTTGGCAGACGCCGCGAACACCTCGATCGGTTCGGCGCGAAAGATCATGCGCGCCGCGTTGATGCAGTAGATGCCGATGTCGTACAGCGTGCCGCCGCCTAACGCACGCTTGAGGCGGATGTCGCCCGCCTTTACCTGCATCGTAAACAACGAATTGAAGATGCGGACGTTGCCGAGCCTGGAGCTCTTCGCGATCTCGGCCGCCTCGAGGTTGGCCGGCTCGAAGTGCAACCGATAGGCGACCATCAGCTTGATCTGGTTCGCACGTGCCGCGTTGATCATGGCCCGGCAGTCGGCTGTCGTCACAGCCATCGGCTTTTCGCACAAGACATGCACGCCATGACGCGCGGCGCGCTCGGTATACTCCCGGTGCATGCTGTTAGGCAGCGCGATATAGACCGCGTCGATAGCGCCGCTGGCGCAGACGTCGTCGTACTCGTCGTATGTGAACCGCAAGTCGACCCCGTACTCCTCGCCGATCTGCCGCAGCTTGTAGCGGGAATCGCTCACCAGCGCTGTCAGCTCGCAATTGCGGCGCGCGTGCTCGAATGCAGGGAGCACAGCCGACTGCGAGATGTAGCCGAGCCCTACAACCGCGTAGCGGACGCGCTCGGTGCCGTCGTCTCCGTTCTTGTGCGCCCGTTGCGGCATCAGAGCCGACGTGCGCGATGCAATTGTCCGCACGAAGTCGATCATATCGCCTCCAATCGCGCAGGCGACGAGACCGGACGAGCTCGCCTAACAACGCTGCGCGTACGGTTCGAGCATGTGCGCGAAGCGTGCCAGCGTGTACTGCCACACGCTTACTCGAGTGGCGGGTTCCCAAAGCCGTGAGGCGCGTGTGCGCCTGCCGATCGTTAGGCGCGACCGTCAGTACGTTCTTGTAGACCTCGATCGCAGCGTGCTTGTGGCCGGCGGCCTCGTGTGCGGCGGCGAGCTGGTTGAGCGTGCGCGCGGACTTCGGGAACAGCTCCCCGTTCACCCCGAGCAGCGCGATCCCCTCCGCGAACTGTCCGTCTTCGCTGAGTCTGCCGGCAGCCTGGCTCACCGATCGCTCGGTCAGATCGTACACGCCGTCGTCGAGGTGATCGGTTCGCACTTTTCTATAGAACGCAACAACTGAATCGGCACCCTTGGTGCTGGCAACGTTCACGAGTTCGCGCGCGAGAGTCCTTGGGACTGACAGTCCGCGATGGCACGTCACGCATTTGACGTTCACGGCCGGTGACTCGTGGTGAGTTTCTCGGGGATCTGGGCCTGGGAGATTCTTGGCACGGCCAGGACTGCTACCGTGAGGCAGACGACGAAAGCGCGCATGTGCAGTAGGATTTAGGGGTTGGGGTTAGGGGGTTAGCCCAACGCCTACGATCGCAAAGGACCAAACCGCGCGTGAGGTGTCCAGGCTAAGTGCGGCGACCGCTGCGCTCGACCCAGTCCTGTGCGGTCGGCTTATTTTGATGTCGCGGTTTGCGCCCTTAGCTCAATTGGATAGAGCATCTGACTTCGGATCAGAAGGTTGGGGGTTCAAGTCCCTCAGGGCGCGCTACCCCTCCCACTACCAACGAAAGCCGGCAGCTACCAGTGAGCAGCCCGAAGCTGTCAGGTTTTCGCGTTATGGGGAGCCGGCAATTGATCGCTGACGACTCAACTGCCAACTGGCGTCTGACAGCTTTGGTTGAACCCTCGTTAGGCAGCCGCTGATATCTGGTGCGGCGGCAGATCGAACGCCGGCTCGAGGTGCTCGAAGTAATACTTGAGCCGCACGCGTGGGCTGCGTTTCTCCACGGCCATCAAAAAGCGCACGCGCTGACGACCGCGCAGTTTGTTCGACGCCACGCTAATAAAGCGATCGCCTGCGTGGCATTCGATGTCGTGCACGTGCGCGACGTCGTGTTTCGTTTCGAACGCTTCGGGCTCTCGTTTCGGCGGTGCGGCGACTGCATCCACAAGGACCATGTCGTCCGCATCCCATAACGCGTCCGCGACGCGCGGTACGATTGTGACGTCGATCCAATAAAAGAGTGGCACCGCGCTGCTTCTCGTAGTGGCGGCATAGTCCGCGGGCGGCGCTGCGGGAACGACTCCATTCAACGTGACGCTCGCGTCGCGCAACGCATCGCTCTTACTGAGCACCAGCTGCCTGATACCGCGCAGAAACGCGCGAACGACGAAGAAGCGGCCGACTACCAAAGCGACAATTGCAATGCCGAGTGGCAGCCAGTTCGAGGTCACTCCGAAGAGAGTGAGGACGCCACGCGCAGCGAAGTAGACGAGCGCGAGTTTGACGACTGCGGCGACGAGGCGAGTGAGGCGCATGGAGAGCGGTTGTTCCGCACGGTGAGTGCGGAAATCGCCCGAAAGACGACATGGCGGAGTCGCCGTCACGATAGTGACAGCACTCAGCTATCACTGTTTTGTACTGCGCCTGAATGGCTGCGTGGAATTGAGAATCGTCAGCCAAACATGGTTGCGATCTACAGCACGGCCATCGGCGTGCAAAACGAGATAGTTGAGATAGTATGACTCGAGGCGTAGCGTGTTCGTCAGGCGCAACCCGAGGCCGGCCGCGAAACGGTTCTGGTCGAACACGTTATAGCGCACGTTGGCGCCGATATTAATAAAGACCTCGTCAAAACTGCTGAGATACGCTCGACCGCTGCCTAACGGGAATGTCCCCTTGACCTGGTAGCGCGCGCGCTGGCGCTTGAGCCAGCTTTGCGTGTGCTCGTTGCCTGTCAGCGTGTCCTTTTGCCCGAACCAGCGGTTTTCAAAGCGATACCGGTGGCTGAGCGAGAGCTTGCTGATGCCGTGTGACAGCAGGACCTGCTGAAAGATGCGGTGCTCCGGCGTGTGTACGCCGGGTCCGCTCCCCTCCGGATACACGTAGCTGAATGCATAGCCGCTGGCCACTTTCACCCCGGGAGTGAGCTGCCACTGGAGACCAGACCTAACGAGAAGGCTGCGCCACACCGAAGCGAACTCGGTTCGCCGGATGTTTCCGTCGAAAAGAAATGCCCAGCGGTCACTCAGCGCGTGCTCGCCGCTGTAAGTGAGCCAGAGGCCAGCACGGTCTTCGGTCGTGCGAAACGCTTCCTGCGAATCCTGCGCTGGAAGATCGGCTGCCGCGATCAGGAACGCGGCACCGCACGCGGCGATTATTGGGCTTCGCATAACGCTTTATAGAAGGACGCACGTGTCGCGGCAAGGACTCGTGACGAGTCGCGCCGGATCAAAGGGGTCCGACCTCCCTGGCCCCTTTGGGGATGATACCGACGGATCAAAGGGTCTGAGCCCTTTGATCAGCCTAACTACGTGGCGCTGTGTTTCGCTGCTTCGCGTGCTTCGAGCACGCGAGCGACCGTATCCAGCACCTCGCGGCTTCGGCGCAGCGCAGCCGTCAGAGATGCCTGACGCGCGAGCGCCAATTCTCGCCGCGCGGATGATTCTTGCGCCTCGCCAGGCACCCGCTCCGTGAATCGATTGGTGTGACCAGACCAGCCGAGCGAGCGCAAGGCGCCGGCCGCCTGGCGGAGAACCGCCTCGGAGTCATAGAGAGACCTAACGCGGGCGCGATGCACGAACGCCTCTCGCAGCGTAATTCCGGTTTCGGCTCGGCTCAGTCCAGCGGCCGGACGCGTATCACCTGCGATCGATTGACGAGCAGCAGTCCGTGCTTGAGGAACACGGTGAAGAATTTCTCCTCTTCAACGTTCAGGAAGTCCAGCACGCGCGTGTGCGCGCGTCGTGGCTCGATCAACACGCGACCCGTTATGCGCTCGCCATCGAGAAGGAAGAGCTCCACCGTCCGGGGCGTGCCTAGCGAGAAGTCCTGATGGATCGCGCCGGGGCCGCCGCGAAGGCTGTACACGTGCGCCTTCGCTACGAGCGCTATTTCACCGCTCGGAAGCGCCATTGGGAAGAACGGTTGCCGTGCGTTGAGAACCTCTGGGGCGTCTTCGAGCCGATGCGCGTAGCGCGAGCTGGCGCGCACGAAGAGATCGCCTTCGATCTTCGCACCACCGATGAGAGTTATTGTCACCGGCAGACGCGTCTTCTCGATACGATACGCGTTAGGTGTGCCGCTGGTGTCGTGCATGTGCAACGTCATGTACAGTCCTCTGGAGTCTCAATTGTAGCGCTGCGACGACGGAGCTTCGCTTGCATTGCGCTCCGCGAAGTCGCCGCGTTCAAGCATGCGCCGAGCAACTTCCCTAACCACGTGATCGCTGTCATACTCGCCTAACAGCAGACGACGGCGGACGTTGGCCACCCTCTCCCCCGCTCGAATTAGGACCACACCCCCCTCCCAATCACGAGGCGTTCGTCCGCCGCTGTCGAAACCCGCAGTCATGTCGAAAAGACGGTTAAATGCGCTTCGGTGCGTGTGCTTGTCTTTGGGTATCGGCAGGGAGATTCGGAACCTTGAGCCGGCGTCATCAACCAGGCCGAAAACGTGCCCGGAAGTTGTTGCCGGTCTGGCCAGGAAGGCGTCTAAACGGCGGTAGCGTCGCCCGCCGAGTACCGCCCCTCCCGGAAAAGCTCCTCGCATGGCAAGTATCCTTTACGTAGACGACGAACCGTCTATCGGCGTCGTCCTCGACGACGTACTCACGCAAGCGGGCCATAAGGCCACCGGCGCGAGCACGGTCGTGGAGGCTCTCCAGGTTTTATCGCGCGAGGCGATTGACCTGGTCATCTCCGATTATCGGATGTCGGGCCTCAACGGCCTCGAATTCCTCCAGCTTTTGCAGCAGGAAGGGTACGACGTCCCGGTGATCATCATTACCGGATACGCGAGCATCGAGCACGCCGTCATCGCGATCAAGGCTGGCGCGATCGACTACGTCACGAAGCCGATTCGGCCGCAACAGCTCGAGCTGGCCGTAGAACAGGCGCTCGAATTCGTTAGGCTCAAGCGCGAGAACGACAAGCTGCACCGTGAGCTGACGCAGGTGCGGCACGAGCGCGAGATCGTCGGCGAAAGCGCGAGTGTGCGCCGGATTCTACAGACAATCGCGACAGTCGCGCCGACGCGCGCCACTGTGCTCCTACAAGGCGAGAGCGGAACTGGAAAGGAGTTGATCGCGCGCGCCATTCACGACCAGAGCGATCGTCGCGGAAAGCCCTTCATCAAACTGAATTGCGCTGCGCTGCCCGACGGTTTGATCGAGAGTGCGCTCTTCGGTCACGAGAAGGGAGCGTTCACTGGAGCGGTGAAGCGCGTCGCGGGAGCATTCGAGCGCGCGGACGGCGGATCGCTGCTGCTGGACGAAATATCCGAGATGAAGTTGGAGCTGCAGGCGAAGCTGCTGCGAGTGCTGCAAGAGCAAGAGTTCGAGCGCGTCGGCGGGAACGCCCCGATCCGCGTGGACGTGCGTGTCATCGCGACGACGAACCGCGACCTCGCGACGTGTACCGCAGCCGGTGAATTCCGCGAAGATCTCTACTATCGCCTGGCGGTCGTGCCGCTCGTGATCCCGCCGCTGCGCGAGCGACCGGAAGACATTCCACAACTCGTGTATCGCTTCGCGCTCGCGACAGCGTCGGAGATCGGTAAGGAATTGCGGGCGATTGCGCCGGAGACGTTGCAGATGTTGCAGGCGTATCCGTGGCCAGGAAACGTGCGCGAGCTTCAGCACGCCGTCGAGCGCGCCGTGATTTTGAGCAACGACGCAGTCCTCGCGCCTCATGTCTTCGACGCACAGCGACTCGGCATGAATTCGCCGCTCGCTCAGCAGGCTTTGCGGCGCACGACCCCAACAGGCGTGGCGATCTCGGTGCACGGTGGTGGTACTTCCGTGCTGCCGCCGAACGCCGTAGTGCTCACTTCGTTCAACGTGAACGAAGCCGAACGTGTGTTGATCGAACGCGCGCTCCTGGCCACCGGAAACAACCGCACGCGCACAGCAGAGCTGCTGGGAATCAGCGTGCGCACGTTGCGCAATAAGCTCAACGGGCCTGGGGCGAAGGCCAGCAGCATCCGCGAGGTTGCGTAGCGCTAGTTATTAGGGGTTAGGGGTTAGGGCGGCAAACACGGCCCGCGGCACGCGGCATAATCTTCCCGTCGAGCAAGTAGTTCCCTGGCGCGGCTAGACTAGAGTTTCCTAACGAGTGCGCGGCCGAGCGCGGCAAGTCCGCTAAAATTGAACACTTAGCACACGCCGTCGGGGAGCACAGCGCGGCAACGCGGCCACGGTCCAGGCATTGCGAATGAGACGGTACGCGCCGGTGCGTCCGGTGCACTCGCGCTCAACGCGAGAGAGCCCAAGCACCGTTCATCGATTCGATCCATGCCTAACGACTCCGCCAGCGAGAGTCCCAGCGAGACGCAGCTGCAACAGCGCTGGTTGACGGAACATCTGCTCGACGCTGTTTATACCGAGCGGCGCCTTCTGCACGATCTCGGCCGCCTGATGCGGCAGCAGCGTGCAGCGATCGCAGCGGACGACTACGAAGCGCTGGACGATGCGACGTTCGGAATTCAGCGCGTGTTGCACACGCTTGGCGAGGCGAACCGACGCCCACGGATCATCAACCTTCGGCTCGGTGGGAGCGAGAACGTGCCGCTCACTGACATGGTTGAATCGCTTGGGATGGCCGCAACGCCGGAACTTCTGGCGGCGCGGGACGATCTTAGAGAGGCAGCGCGCCTGCTCGAAGACGAAGTGCGGACGAATCGCGCCTTACTCAGCGACGCGCTGGCGATCGAGCCCTGACGCTCCACGGGAGCGCGGGTTAGAGTTGGGCTATGGCCTTGGCGCCGCTGTCGCGTCGCGCGAGTAGCTCAGCTGGATAGAGCGTCGGCCTCCGGAGCCGAAGGTCGTGGGTTCGAATCCCGCCTCGCGCACTACCATTAATAGGAGTTTCACGGCTGTCACGCTGACGAGCGCGCGACTTGCCGCTCATTTTGCAGAGCCGTAGGTTGGCGCAACAGCCGCCGCCGCCCGACATCGCCGCCTTCCGCGCCTAACCTCTCCTTGCGCCCGCGTTTGCCACGCTGTCGGTGATTGGCCCTCTTTGATTGCAGTTGGAGCTACGTAGTGGATATCTCGGACCTTAAGAAGAAATCCGTAGGCGAATTGGTGGATCTCGCCGAGCGGATGAGCATAACGAACACCTCGGGCCTCAGAAAACAGGACCTGATTTTTCGCATTGAGCAGCGCCTTCTTGATAAGGAGGAAGTGCTGCGTGCTGAGGGCGTGCTGGAGATCCTCCCGGAAGGGTACGGATTTCTACGCAGTCAGGATTTCAGTTATTTGTACGGCCCTGACGACGTGTACGTCTCCCCGTCGCAGATCAAGCGTTTCGACCTTCGCACCGGTGACACTATCGCCGGTCAAGTGCGACCTCCAAAGGAACGCGAGCGCTATCTCGCGCTCCTGAAGGTCGAGACGATCAACGGCGATGTCGCGGACACGACGAAGCTGCGTCCCGCGTTCGACAACCTTCGGCCCCGCTATCCCGACCAAAGGATCCGATTAGAAAACGGCGATCTCGCCATGCGCATCGTCGATCTGATCGCGCCGATCGGAAAGGGACAGCGCGGACTGATCGTCGCGCCACCGCGAGCGGGAAAGACGATTCTGCTGCAGAAGATGGCGAACGCGATCGTGCAGAATCATCCGGAAGTCGCACTGATCGTGCTCTTGATCGACGAGCGTCCCGAAGAAGTGACTGACTTCATGGAGCAGGTGCCGGACGCCGAAGTGATCGCGTCGACGTTCGACGAGCCACCAGATCGGCACGTGCAGGTCGCCGACATGGTGATCGAGAAATCAAAGCGGTTGGTGGAGCACGGGCGCGACGTCGTGATTCTGCTCGACTCGATCACGCGACTCGCGCGGGCGCATAACACTGTCATTCCGAATTCGGGGAAGATCCTGTCCGGCGGTGTCGACGCGAACGCCCTGCACAAGCCGAAGCGCTTCTTCGGTTCGGCCCGCAAGATCGACAGCGGCGGCAGCCTAACGATCGTCGCGACGGCCCTCGTGGAGACTGGATCACGCATGGACGAGGTGATCTTCGAGGAGTTCAAGGGCACAGGCAACTTGGAGCTTGTGCTGGACCGCGACATCGCGAACAAGCGCATCTATCCGGCGATCGACATCAACAAATCCGGCACGCGGCGCGAAGAGCTGTTGCTGGCAACTGAGGAGACGAATCGCGTGTACTTGTTGCGATCCTTCCTTGGCGACATGCCGCCCGACGAAGCGATCGTCTTTCTGGCGAAGCAGATGTCGCGCTCGCGCACGAATCGCGAGTTCTTCATTCAGATGGCGTCCGGGGGCGCGGGTTAGACGCGACTCCTCGCCATCGATCTTGGTGACCGCAGGATCGGACTTGCCGTGAGCGACCCGACGGGTACGATCGCGACGCCGGCGGGACATATCACGCGACGCCCCGGCAAACGCGTTCCTGTGACGCGACTCCTCGAGCGCGCAGTGGAGTTGGAGGCACAAGGCTTCGTGATCGGCCTGGCACTGGACGGTGAGGGGGCCGAAACGCCGCGCAGCCGCGAAGCGCGCGAGCTGGGCGCCACGTTAGGGAACCGCAGCGGCCTTTCAGTGCAATTCGTCGACGAGCGCTTTACGACCGCGGCCGCCGAGCGAGCTGTGAAGGAGATGAAGGGCTCGACGCGCGGACGACGCGGCGATGTCGACGCGCTGGCCGCTACGCTGATTTTGCGCGCGGTGCTGGATCAGAAGCGATGAGAGTCGCGGCTTTGCTGTTCGTGCTGTTCACGCTGTCTGCGTGTCGTGGAGGCAGCGGAGCCGCGGCGCGCGTCGTCATTCCGCCTGGCGTGACCTTTCGCGCCGCAGCCGACTCGCTGCGACGTGTGAAGCTCATCTCGTCCAGCCGTCTCTTTCGCGCGTACGCGTCGTTCACCGGACGCGACCGAGCGCTCAAGCCGGGGACGTACGTTTTGGCTCGGAACATGTCGTGGGGCGCGCTGATCGATGCGCTCACCGAAGGGCGAGGAATCGTGCACACGTTCACGATTCCTGAGGGATGGTCGATCGCGGACATGGCGCCGACGATCGCGGCGGCGACCGGCGTGCCGGTGGATTCCATTCTCATGGCGTCGCGCGATTCGTCGCTGCGGCAATCGGTCGGCGCAGAAACAACCTCGCTCGAGGGGTACCTCTTCCCCGATACGTACACATTCCCGGACGGCGCTAGGGCACACGGCATCGTCGAAGCGCTCGTTAGGCGATTCGAGGACGTGTGGAAGCCTGAGTGGAACGTGCAGCTCTCGAAGCTGGCGCTGACGCGGCACGAGCTCATCACGCTGGCATCGATCGTGGAGAAGGAAGCTCGGCGGCCCGAGGAACGTCCTGTGATCGCCGCCGTCTACCTCAACCGGCTAAAACACGGCATCCGGTTACAGGCGGACCCCACCGTGCAGTACGCCATCGGAAAGCACGTGGACCGGGTCTTGTTCCGGCACTTGGAGATCGACTCGCGCTACAACACGTATCGCTATTCGGGACTGCCGCCAGGGCCGATCGCATCGCCGGGTGAGGCATCAATGATCGCGTCGCTATTTCCGGCCAACGTGCCCTATCTCTACTTCGTGGCGCATCCTGACGGGCACCACGAGTTTCGCACGACGTTCGCGGAGCATGCGGCCGCAATTCGGGCGGTACGCAAAGAAGCGCGGCTGCGTCAGGCTGCGGCCAAGCACGATTCAACGCAAAAGCGTTAGGCGCGTTCTTGAATTATCCGCCGCAGACTAACGCGGACGAGCACGGACCGGAGCGTTCACTTCAAGCCTCAGTCTCCGCGTTAGTTCGCGTTTGTCCGCGGCGAAGCTTGGTGCGGGCGGGGCGCCAGCCGAAGCGAGCCATCGACACCCGAAATGCAGCATTGACTGGCACGCCTTCACGCTCGAGGCGGAGGCGCTGCTCGATTCCTGAGGCGCGTCCGGCGTGGGCGAGGCTCAGATCGCCGCGCGCGTTGACGACGCGGTGCCAGGGAATACGCGAGCTGTTGGGGAGGAGGCGGTGGAGCGCGTAGCCAACCAGCCTGGCATGACGCGGCATGCCGGCGAGTCGAGCGATCTGGCCGTAGGAGGCGACTTTGCCCCTTGGGATGCGACGAATGGTCGCGTAGATGCGCGCGTGGGTGCTCGTTAGGCTCTTTACCAAGGGGTTAGGGGTTTGGGGTTAGGGGTTAGCCCCGGAGAGACGTTATGTCGCCTTGGGCTAGCCCCCAACCCCTAACCCCTAACCCCTAGATTTGGCGTCATGACCCTGCCAAGTGCCGTGGTGTCAAGTCGTGGTGCGGACCGCTGGCGCAACGGCCACCCTTGGATCTTCAAGAGTGACGTGATCTCCTTCCCCGATGGGGCGGCGGGAGCCGTGCGAGTCACCGATCAGCGCAAAGCAGCCTTGGGAGTCGCGCTCTGGAGCCCGGCGTCGGAGATCGCGCTCAGGCTGCTGGACCGCGATGCTGACGCCAAAATCGACGCGGCATGGTGGGACCGCCGGATCGGCGAGGCCATAGGCAGACGAGCTGGACTCGCCGAGCAGACGACCGCGTACAGGCTCGTTCATGGCGAAGGGGACGCGATCCCGTCGCTCGTCTGCGATCGCTACGCCGATTGGCTTGTCGTGCAGTTTTTGAGCGCCGGCGTAGAGGCATCTCGCGCCGAGATCCTCCAGGCGCTCGTTAGGCAGACGGCGTGTGCCGGGATTCTCGCGCGCAACGACGGGCCAGTTCGCGACCGCGAAGGGCTGCCGCGCGAAACCGGCGTGGTCTTTGGTGATGTCCCGCACGAAATCGAAGTCGTCGAGCACGGCGTGCGCTATGTTGCTGCGCCGTGGACCGGTCAGAAGACCGGAGCATTCCTGGATCAGCGCGAGAATCGGGCGCTTGTCGGCTCGTTCGCCTCGGGAAGAGGACACGCATTGGACTGCTTCAGCTACCACGGATCGTTCGCGCTGCACCTCGCACGCGGCGCGAAGCACGTGACGGCGCTGGACAGCTCATCGGCGGCGCTCGAGCGTGCTCGCGCCAACGCGCAGCTCAACGGGTTCTCGAACATCGCATTCGCCCAAGCAGACGCTTTCGATTATCTCACGGAAGCCGAAGAGTCCGGAGTGCGTTTCGACCTGATCGTGCTGGACCCACCCGCATTCGCCAAGTCGCGCGCCAGTGTGCCGCGCGCATTGGCGGGCTATAACGACATCAATCGCCGCGCGATGCGAATTCTCGCGCCCAACGGCATGTTGTTCACTGCGAGCTGCTCATACCACGTGAGCAAGGCACTCTTCCTCGATATGTTGCAGCGCTCGGCGCAGGATAGTGGCCGGCGGATGGGGTTGCGACGCATCGTCGCACAACCAACGGACCATCCGGAAATCCTCACGATTCCGGAGAGCGGCTACATCAAAGGCGCGCTGCTCGAGGCATTCGATTGATGGAAAAAACCTAACGCGTCGCCTGACGAGAGATATCTGCGGACGGCTTGCGCATAACGCGCACCTGCCTAACTTATGAGCACCCTCACGCGTCCAGGCGACGGCATGAAGGCCTTTACGCCGAAATCGCTGCGCTACGAGTACGAGCTGTACGTAGAACAGGAAATCGAGTACTACAAAGACTCGGTTCCGCGCTCTGCCCTCCTTCGCATCGGCGACGAGGCCGTCACGAGTCTCCGGCAGCAGGAGCAGACGTCCTTCGACGAGATCCTGTTGTGGGCGGAAGTCGATCGCATCATCCGCAATCGGCTGCGCGTGCCATCGTTCACCACGTGGAAGCGAAAACGGCTGCGCCGGCTCGAGGAATACCGGCGGCCGGAGCGTTGGGGCCTAACAGCCGACGCGCCGCTCGTCACGGCCATTCAAGGCAGTGACCACGGGCACGTACTCGTCGCCGGTGCGCGCGCAGAGGGACCGGCGATCTTCCTGGCCGCGAACGGCTGTCAGGTGACGGCGCTCAACGAGGATGCGGAGCTCGTAGATCGCGTGATCCACGTGGCCGGCGAAGCCGGGCTGATTTCTCGCCTGACGCCGTGTATCTCGGCGCTCGAGCGCTTCGAGCCGGCGCCTGACGCGCCACTCGCCGCGGTTGTGTGCACGTCCGAGGCATTGCAGCGGTTGCCGCGGCACGAGCGCGCGCGAGTCATCGACGTGCTCAAGAGCGCCACGCTTGACGGCGGAGTTCACCTGGTTCAAACGATCGTCGCTGGTCAGGCAGCGCTGTCGCTCGAAGAGCTCAAGTCGCAGTACCGCGGGTGGGCGACGTCAGTCATTCCGGATCGGAACGCCGACCAGGTCTTCCTCGCGCGCAAGCTCGTCGCGTAGCGACACACTGTGTCACTGCAGAGTGTGTCGGAAGACGACGCACGCCGCGGTTCCAAATCTCGCTCGTGTGCCTATGTAGGCGTGGCGCTTGAGTATCGCATTGCGCGCCGTTTGGCACTCCATCTGCTAAGCGCGCTCACCGCACGCGATCCAGTGATCACGCTGCGGAGGCCGACGGTCGCCGGCGGACCGTTCTCGCCGGATACGTCGGCCTCAAATCCAATCATATGGAAAGGATATGGAGACGTTCGAACGACCGAAGGCTGGTGTGCCTAGCGAGGAACCGATGGGGATCATCATCTCGGGCGGAGCAGCGGTGCAAGTAAGCCCAAGATTGCTGGCGTATGTGTATGGTGAGGCGCCAACGAAGGACGAGCCCCGGTCGCGCGACAAGGTTGGCTAGCGCGAGCTCGAGTGACGCAAAACAAAAAAAGCCGGCGAAACTCCGCCGGCTTTTTTCGTAGGCCGAAAGACTGACTACTTCTTTTTCTTGGCCTTTCCGCCCTTCTTTGCGGCCTTCTTCTTCTTTGCACCCATGGGATAAATCTCCATGTCGAGTGTGGAACGCCCGTCCGATCCCCCGGTGGATCGGTGGGCCACAACCGAGTCATCGTAAGGCACTCGGTTGGTCCTACGCGCCGCTTTCGCAGCGCAATCTCAGCAAAGACCTGTTGTCGAACAGCGGAAGAGCAATGACCGTCGAGAGCGCGTCGCACACTCCGACGATCATCACGCTAGTGCGTTACATCACGAAAGAAAAAAGATGAGCCTCGCCGCGTAATGCGGCTTCGCGCACCTCGCGAGTCGCCCCGGTGCGGCTCGCGTGATTTCGCGACGCAGCGATATGCGAAAAACTGCACGCGCATCGAACTGCAGAGGCTCGAATAGAGAGAGCAGAAACGATTGCACAACGCGCTGTGTGCACGTTTCTCGTCAGGCAATAATGTTGAGTCAGCGAAAGAAATTGGGGGAGACGAAATTCCCGCGTCGCCGATGACGCGATGCGATGGAAGCGATGTGCGTCGCGTACTGCTGCGACCGATTCGACGTTGAGGAACTCAGTTCGGGATAAACCCACGCGATTTCCTCGTGCGCGCTCCGTTGTATCTGGCCGCGAATATAGAACTTACGCACACATTGCGCAATACAATGCAAGCAAACACCTCTTTCGTCTGCCAACGCACGCTGCACATCTTGTTCAGTGAATCGCGTGAGGAATGAAGCAAGCGATGCCAACACTCACTATCGATGGCCGCACAATCACTGTTCACGACGGCGCGACAATTCTTCACGCCGCGCGCGAGCTCGCCATCGATGTGCCCACGTTGTGTTGGTATCCACAGCTCACGAATGTCGGCAATTGTCGCATCTGTCTCGTCTCCGTAGAGGGAACGCCGAAGCTTCTTCCTGCGTGCGCGACGCAAGCAAGCGACGGAATGATCGTCACGACAGAGTCGATGGCCGCAGTGAAGAATCGACGCGGCGTGCTCTCGATGTTGCTCGAGCGATATCCAGTCGAGCAGATCCCAGCAAACGGATATCGCAACGAGTTCGAACAGTACGTGCGACGCTATGATGTTCCGACGACGCGCAGCAACGATCTCCCTCTCAGAGAAGGCGACGAACGCGATGGAGATCTCATCATTCGGCACGACATGTCGACGTGCATTCTCTGCACGCGCTGCGTGCGAGCGTGCGAAGACATCCAGGTCGTCGGAGTACTCGACGTCGCCTATCGCGGCGATCACGCGCAGATAATCGTCGGTGCCGACGGGAATCCAGAACACGCTGGATGCACTTGGTGTGGAGAGTGCGTGCGTGTGTGTCCGACTGGCGCGATTCACGACATCCTGCCGATGGCAGTGCGCGCGAACAACGGACAGGTCGTCGAGCAGATGCGATCGAAGGACATGCCAGAGCCAGACAAGACAGTGCGCTCCGTATGTCCGTATTGCGGCGTTGGATGCCAGATCGATCTACAAGTGCGCGACAATCAGGTCGTACATGTGCGATCACCGTGGATCGAGGAGAATACGCCAAACACCGGATCGACGTGCGTCAAAGGACGTTTCGGTTACGACTTCGTGCAGCATCGCGATCGACTTCTCAAACCACTCGTGCGCAGAGGTTGGCTCAAGAAAGGTGATCGTTGGGTCTTCGACGGCGAGCACAATGGCGTCGCTACTTATGGAAGACGCGGTGGTCCGTGGGCAGACGTGCAGGGCGAATCGAGCACGAAGAAGAAGAAGGGCCCGCGCACGAATCCATTTCGTCGAGCGCCGACTGGAATGGATACGCTCGGCGATCCTCGCGATCGGGGCGCGACGCCAAACAGTTGGTATGAACCGTTCCGTGAAGCAACGTGGGACGAAGCGATGGAGATCGTCGCTCAGGAGCTCACGAGACTACGCGACACGCACGGTCCCAAGTCGCTGGCAGTATTTCAAAGCGCCAAGTGCTCCAACGAAGAGAACTATCTGCTTCAGCGGATGTTCCGCGCCGCGATCGGGACGAACAACGTCGATCACTGTACTCGACTCTGTCACTCGTCGAGCGTGAGCGCGATGCAGCGCGCGATGAATACAAGCGCGGCCTCCGGCTCGATGCGCGAAGTCGAAAAAGAGTCGGATGTCATCTTCATCCTTGGCGCGAACACAACGGAGAGTCACCCGGTCTTTGGCGCCGCGATCAAGCGAGCCGTCAAACGCGGCGCAAAGCTGATAGTGGCTGATCCGCGTCGGATCGAATTGGCGGAGCGCGCGCACATCCATTTACAACCGCTTCCGGGCACCGACGTCGCGCTATTGAATGGGATGTTGCATCACGTGCTGGCGCTCGGACTCGAGGACAAGGCGTTCATTGCGGCTCGCACACATGATTTCGACGCCGTGTGTGAAGCGGTGCGACCCTATACTCCTGAGCGCGCGGAACAGATCTCCGGCGTTCCGGCGAATCTCATTCGTCAAGCGGCGGAGTGGTATGCGCGTGGTCCACGCAGCGCGACGCTCTGGGCGATGGGCCTGACGCAACACAGCACGGGTACGGACATCGTTGCATCGCTTTTGAATTTGATGCTCGCGACCGGCATGATCGGTCGTTGGGGCGCAGCGATGATTCCGATCCGCGGACAGAACAACGTGCAGGGCGCGAGCGACGTCGGTTCGATCCCGATGGTTTACACCGATTATCAGCCCGTCACCGATCCGGCGATCCGGCACATGTTCGCCAGCACTTGGGGTGTGCCTGACGAGCGCATTCCGCTCGAAGTCGGTCTCAAGGTCACACAGATCGTCGCCGAAGGATCGCCTGTGCGCGGCATGTACATCATGGGAGAGAATCCGATTCTCTCCGATCCAGAGGTTTCGCACGCCGAGCATTGGTTCAAGGAGCTGGAGTTCCTCGCCGTGCAGGACCTCTTTCTCACAGAGACGGCGCGTTACGCCGACGTTGTGCTGCCAGGAGCGTCGTTCGCTGAAAAGACCGGCACGTTCGTGAATACCGAGCGACGAATTCAGCTCGCTGAAAAAGCCGTCGATCCGCCGGGTGAGGCGCGCGGAGATCTGGAGATCATCATCGATTTGTCGAATCGAGTTGGATTGCCGACGCCGTTCACGAACGCCGCCGAAGTAATGGATGAGATCGCGCTCGTGACGCCGAGCTGGCGTGGCGTGTCGCACGATCGACTGCGCGGGACTGGGGGCCTGCAGTATCCCGTTGTCGACAAGAATCACATGGGGACTGACTTCTTGTTCGATGATGCATTTCCGACGGCTGACGGAAAGGCGCGGTTTGTTCCGGTGGAGTTTCTGCCGCCGGCGGAGCTGCCTGACGAGGAGTATCCATTCCTGCTCAATACCGGCCGTCAGATGTATCACTGGCATACCGGCACGATGACTCGACGTTCGTTCGCGCTGGACGCGCGCGAGTCAGGGCCGATTGTCGAACTTCATCCAGAGGATGCGCGCGAGCTGGGCGTAATAGATGGTGACGAGGTCCTCGTCGCGTCGCGACGCGGCGAATTGCGGATCAGCGTGCGTCTCTCTGATCGCGTCGCTCGGCGCCAGATCTTCATTCCGATGCATTATCGGGAAGCGGCGGTGAATCTGCTGACGAATCCTGCTTTAGACCCGTACGCGCATATACCTGAGTTCAAGGTATGCGCGGTGAAGGTCGTGAGGTCGGAGGTCGGAGGTCGGAGGTCGGAGGAGGAGCACACGGAGTTCGTCGTCGGCGACTGAGTTCCTGTCCCGCGTTGTCGGGTCCCGCATCATATTCGTTTACTAGCACCCAAACACCATGGATCTGGGCCTAACGAATCGCGTCGCCTTGGTCACTGGAGCATCGTCGGGGCTCGGACTCGCGATCGCGCGCGAGTTGGCCGCTGAGGGCGCGTCGGTGGCGATGGTTGCTCGGCGCGAGGACGAGCTCAAGCAACTCGCCGCCGAGATCGCAGGAAATACCAAGCGGCGTGTGCTTCCAGTCCCCGGAGACCTTGCCGACCCTAACGAGCCAGCCAGAATTGTGAAGGCCGCTGCGGATGTTTTGGGCCCTATCGACATTCTCGTCGCCAATGCCGGCGGACCTCCATCCACTGCCTTCGCGGACACGACAGAGGCGCAGTATCAGGCAGCGATCAACCTGAACCTGGTGGCGTCGATTCGCCTGGCGCATGCGACGGTGCCTGGGATGCGACAACGCAAATGGGGGCGAGTGATCTTCTTGAGCTCGATGGCGGCCAAACAGCCGATCGTCGGCCTGTTGCTCTCCAATACTGCGCGCGCGGGGTTACTCGGTTTTGCCAAGACGCTCGCGAGCGAAGTCGCCAAGGACGGAGTGTGCGTCAACACGGTGTTGCCGGGCCACTTCGACACGCCACGCGCGATCGAGTTGGCGCGCATGCGCTCGGAGCGCGAAGGCAAGTCACTCGATGACCTGATGCGAGCGCGAACGGGTGGCATTCCAATGGGGCGCTCCGGCGACCCCAAAGAGTTCGCTGCCGTGGTCACGTTTCTCGCGTCGGAACGAGCAAGTTTCTTAACAGGGACTGCGATTCAGGTAGACGGCGGCCAAATCGGGACGATCGTTTAGCTCGTTAGGCGGCTGTGACCAGCGCGCCCAGCAGCACTGCGCGTGGTCCATGACGTGGCCAAATCGCCTTCTTCGCTGTTGACTTAGCTCCGGAAAGAGGTAAGCTCCACTTGCCGCTGCCCCGGACTCAGCACACGGGGGCGCGAACGACCTCGATTCGCCGGCCACGACCCCCGTGGCTGCCCTTTCGCGCGCGGCGTCTCACCGTCGTGCAACTCCCCCCCAGGTGGGCACAAAAATGTTCAGTTCCGCACAACGCCTAACGCTGGCCAGCCTCGTGCTGTTCGGCACCGGCACCGCCTTCGGTCAAGGCCTTCCAACTTCTCAACCCGCGCTCCTCGTTATCGGTCGAGAAGAAGTCAAACTCGGACGTGATGCCGATCATGCGAAGCATGAAGCCGGATGGCCCGCAGCTTTCGAGCGCGCGAAGTCGCCGGACTACTATCTAGCCATGGTCGCAATGACCGGGGTCAACGAAGTATGGTACGTCTCTCCATACGCCTCAAACACTGCGCTTGGCGAGAGCACGAAACGCGACGAAGCCGACCCGGTGCTCAGCGCCGAGCTCGCGCGACTCGCCAAGCTCGATGGTGAGTTCCTGTCAGGAGTTCGAAGAATCCATGCCGCAGCGCGTCCCGATCTCAGCATGGGTGACTTCCCAGACCTCGCGAAGATGCGATTCTGGGAAATCACGATCTTTCGCGTTCGACCAGGGCACGAGGCGGCCTTCGAGACAGCCGCAAAGGCCTATCGATCCGCCGCGCAGCGATCGGCCCCAGGGACCACACGGTGGCGTCTCTATGAAGTAGTCGCGGGACTGCCGGGACCCACGTACATCGTGTTCAGTTCCGTCGCCGCGTTCAGCGAGTTGGACCGCGGCATGACCGACGCACAAGCGATTATGCGCGGCGCCACGGCCGAAGAAGGCGCGGCACTGGAGAAGTTCAGTAAGGAATCGTCGCTGAGCACGGAGACCAATCGGTTCCGTTTGGATCCTTCGCAGAGCTACGTCTCGAAGGAGACGCGCGCCAGCGATCCAGCCTTCTGGACGCCCAAGAAAGCGACTTCACGCGTCGCAGGGTCGCCAGGGTCATTGTAGCTCAGTTCGATCCCGTTAGGCGCGCCGTGTGCTGACGGTGCGCCCAAACGGGTGAGTCGAGGTCGCTTGGTCGCAAACCTTCCGTGTGGCGGCGTCGCACGCCAGTTTCCCCCGCCGCATGAAAGCACTCGTCAAACCTTCGCCCGGTCCAGGATTCGCACTACGCGACGTCCCCGAGCCCACGATCCGCGACGACGAAGTGCTGATCAAGGTTCGCCGCGCTGGTGTGTGCGGCACCGACGTTCACATCTATGAGTGGGACGCGTGGGCAAGCGGCCGCTGCAAGCCACCGTTCATCGTTGGCCACGAATTCGCCGGCGATGTCGTCAAAGCCGGCGCGCTTGTCGAGAAGATCAAGGTCGGCGATCGTGTCACGGCCGAAGGCCATATCATAGATGAGCATTCGATCTTCGCGCGCACTGGCGACGGCCATGTCGACCCGAGCACGCGGATCATCGGCGTCGACCGCGATGGTTGCTTCGCGGAGTACATCGCGATGCCGGCGAGCAACGTGTGGTACTTGCACGAGAGCATCTCGTACGAGGTGGGCGGAATCCACGACCCGATGGGGAATGCATTTCATACGGCGCTGACGGCGGAGATCCCGGGCAACGTCGTGCTCATTACGGGTTGCGGTCCGATCGGCTTGTTTGCGGTCGGGATTTGCCGCATGGCGGGCGCGTCGCGCGTCATCGCCACTGACATGGTTGCCAAGCGGCTGGAGCTGGCGCGCACGATGGGAGCGCATGATGCCGTGACACCGGACAAGGCACATGATGTCGTTATGCAGGCGACTGGTGGCATTGGCGTGGACGTCGTGCTCGAAATGGCGGGGGCGCCGAGCGCGATTCATCAGGCCTTTGCGTTAGTGCGGCCTGGCGGGCGCGTACAGATGCTAGGGATTCCGTCCAAGCCGATGGAGATCGACTTTGCGACGGAGGTCATCTTCAAGGGCCTAACGATTTATGGCGTCGTCGGCCGACGCATGTACGACACCTGGGTGCAGATGACGCGCTTTTTGCGTGGTGGGTTCGATCCCACG
>DASYRX010000033.1:0-11396 GCA_036003845.1 Gemmatimonadaceae bacterium
CTGATCGATCGCGCGCTTGAGGTTGATCTCGTTGTACGGGAACATGCTTCCCGCGGTGCGGATCGTGGTTACTCCGTAGCCTAACCAGATGCGTGGTGCCGAAAACGACATCTGCGTCGTGTGCGTCGTGCTCCTGAAGTAGGTGTGCTCGTGCAGGCCGACGACCCCGGGAATCAGCGTGCGCCCGCTCAGATCGAGCACCGTCGCGCCGCTCGGGATCGTTAGGCCGCTCGTGGGGCCGACGGCTTCGATCTTCTCGCCGCGAATGAGGACCGCGTAGTCGTCCTTCGCCGCCGCGGCTGTTCCGTCGACGAGGCGAAGGTGCGTCAGCGCGATGACAGGCGCGTCGACGCGCACGAACTCGCGCACCTCAGGGTCGAGCTTGGGCCGCTCCTGTGCGGAGAGAAGAGGGGCTAGGAACAGCGTAGCCGCGAGGGTTGAAGGGCGCATCGCGATTCTCTTTGAACAGCTGAGGAGCCATATCTGCATGCCTGCAAAGGACTTGGCAAGCCGATTCTCGGCATCGTTGAGCCCACTTGTAGGTTCGGTGTTTATTCGGTATCTCATTGGCAGCATGCGTCTCTCTCCGCTCGCCAAGCAGGCTGATCTCGTCTACTTCGATGGCGAAGCCAAGTCGGTGCTCAACTCGCCGACGGCGACCGGCATGGGATTCTGGTCCATCAATCCGTACGTCGGCTGTGCTTTCGCCTGCGCGTATTGCTATGCGCCGTATGCACACCGCTACGTCGTCGAGCGCACGTTGGCGGAGCGACCTAACGAGGACGTCCGTGAACGGTTCTCCGAGCTTCCACCGCAGACAGCATTCTCGCGACGGATCATCGTCAAACGAAATGCCGCCGAAGTCTTGCGACAGGAACTTGCGCCTGGCCGAGCGAAACGTGCGGCGCTCGAACGCGGCGAGGAACTGGTCATCGGAACGGCGACCGATCCCTATCAGCCAGCGGAGCGGCGCTTCTGCGTCACTCGCTCGTTGCTCGAGGAGCTCACGTCGGTTCGTTCGCTATCCCTCTGCATCATCACCAAGAGTCCACTGATCGCGCGCGACGTCGACGTGCTCGCACACATCGCCGCAAATGCGAGCGTCACGGTTCACCTCTCGCTCATCACGATCGATAGAACGCTGGCGCGCCGCATCGAGCCGCGCGCACCAACGCCGGAATCGAGGTTGCGCGCGCTCAAGCGTCTGAGCGACGCCGGCATCGAGGTTGGCATCAACATCATGCCGGTGCTTCCCGGGATTACCGACTCCCCGTTAGGCATCGAAGCGTTAGTGCGAGCCGTCGCCGATGCTGGAGCCAAATATGTGCACACCTGCGCGCTCAGACTCCAGGCGGCGGCCCGCGAGCGCTATCTCCCGATCCTCGCGGAGGAATTCCCCGAGCTCAAGGAACGTTACGCCAAAGCGTACGCCAGGGGTCACTCGGTGAGCGATAACTACCAACAGGGTCTCAAGCGCTTTGTCAGGCGCACCTGCGAGCGCATCGGCATCCAGTACGGCTCGCCTGAGAACGCCGCGGTGCAAGAAGTCGAACCACCCAAGCCGGCGAAACAGCTCGAGCTGGACCTGGAATTACGTTAGGCAACGATGTCGCGCTGTTCGCTCGCGTCGCGCAGCGCATCGCCAAGCACATTCACTGCGAGCACCGTCAGGAAAATGAGCGCGCCAGGCAGAATGACGAGCCAGGGCAGCGCGGTGAAATAGCTTTGCGCCGTACTGAGCATGTTCCCCCAGCTAGCGGTAGGCGGTTGCACGCCGATCCCTAAGTATGACAGTGCCGATTCGGTGAGAATGGCTGTGCCAACACCGACAGTCGCGCTCACCAGGATCGTCGGGACAAGCTGCGGCAGCATGTGCCTCGTGAACAACTGGACGCCACTCTGGCCGAGGGTTCGCGCCGCCTCGATGTATGCCTGTTCTCTTATCGATAGCAGCTCGCCACGCACGAGCCGTGCGAGTCCCATCCAGGCGGTGCCGCCTATGGTGAGCACCAGCGCGCCGATCGTGCTGCCAAAGAACGCCAAGGCCGTGATGACGACGAAGATCGTGGGGATCGACAGCATCGCATCCGTGATGCGCATGAGCACTGTGTCCAGGCGGCCGCGGCGGAAGCCGGCGAGAGCGCCTAACAAGGAGCCGAGGACGAGCGCGAACGCGACGGCGAGGCCACCCACCGCGAGCGACACGCGTCCTCCGTGCAAAAGGCGGCTCAAGACATCGCGGCCATTTTCGTCCGTGCCTAACCAGTGCGACGAGCTTGGCGCCGAACCTGCGATCGCCAAGTCGAGACTCGTTGGGCTCACGCGATATAGGTATGGTCCCAGCGTGAGCGCAAGAATGAGCGCGGCGAGCGCGCACCCTCCGGCCACGGCGCGTCGATCACGTAGCAGCCGCCGCATCGCGCTTGGCCTAACGTGATGCCGCATCAATGCAGACGGATGCGCGGGTCGATCCATAAATACACCATGTCAACGAGCAGCGTCGCGAGCGCGACAGTCGCCGAGATGACGAGTGTGATCGCCAGGACCAGCGGGTAGTCGCGACTGAGCGCCGCCTCGACGCCGAGTCGGCCCATCCCCGGCCAGGAAAACACCGTTTCCGTCACGGCTGCTCCACCGACGAGGCGCGGCAGCTGGAGCCCGAGCACCGTGACAACTGGGATGAGCGCGTTGCGCAACGCGTGACGCCAGCGAACGCGCGCCGCGCTCATCCCCTTCCCGCTCGCGACGCGGATGTACGGCTGGCTCAGCGCCGTGCGCGTGCTCGAGCGCGTGTAGCGTAGCAACTCGGCGGTGAGCGCCGCGGACAGTACCACGGTCGGCAGAACGAGATGCGCAACCCTGTCACCTAACGAGCCGGCGCCACCAACAGTTGTGCTTCCTCCCGCCGGAAGCACGCCCAGCGTCACGGCGAACACGAGGATCAGCAGCATGGCCAGCCAGAACACCGGCATTGCCATGGCCCCCGATGCAACGACCGTCACGACGTGATCGATCAGCGAACCTTGGCGCGCGGCGCAATAGGCGCCGAGCGAGACGGCGACAAGCAAGGCTAGGAGCAGCGCGCTCCCCGCCAATAAGGCTGTGTTGGGGAGGCGTTCGCCAATCGCCTGCGCGTTAGGCACCTGGTACAGAAAGGAGCTCCCCAAGTCCCCTCGCGCGACGCGCGCCATCCAGCGCGTATACTGCTCGGCGAGCGGCCGATCGAGCCCGAGCCGCTTCTCGATCGCCTGACGGTCGACGGCCGTGAGTTTGGGATCGGCGAGGACGGAAGGGCCGCCCGGTGCCGCATGGATGATCGCGAACGTCGCCGTGCAGACGAGGAACAGCGTCGTCAGCGCGTGCAGCACTCGGCGCGCGAGGTAGCGAGCCATCCCTCAGCGCAGACTACGGGCGCTTTTCCGTGCGACCGATTGAGAGCTGTTCGCTGTGCCTGAGGGCGTCGCGCAAGCCGAGCCGCGGCAGACCATGAACTGTGGAGCGCATCGCGACGAGCTCACGCGGATAATAAAGGACGAGGACTGGCGGATCCTCGATCGCGACGGCCTGGAACGCATCGTACAGCGCGCGGCGCCTAACGGGGTCACTCGTGGCGCGCCCCTCCGTAAGCAACGAATCGGCTCGAGCATTGCTATAGGCCACGTGGTTATGGTCCTGACCAGTGGCGTAGAATGCCCATTGATCGGGATCGGGCGGCGTGGTCCACCAGATCAGGGTCGCGTCGAACTTACCCTGCAGTAGATGGTCGCGCACGATCGTCGCGAACTCGAGAGTGCGGAGTGTGACATCGATTCCGATCGCCTGCAGATCCGCTTGAACGGCGAGCGCTGCCTGCTCCCGACTCGGGTTGCCTTTGTCCACGAACAGCGTGAAGCGAAACGGCGCGCCCGTTGCATTGTGTAAGCGACCGTCGCGCCCTGGGCGCCATCCAGCCTGTGCGAAGAGAGCCAGCGCCGAGTCCGGATCGAAGCGCAGACGGGGGAGTGAGTCGGCGAAATAGTCTTTGAGAGCGATTGGGATTGTTGCCACTGGCACGTCGCCGTGACCCTTGAGCACGCCCTTGATGATTGCGCCGCGGTTGACGGCGTACCCGAGCGCACGCCTAACGGGCGCAGGTACGAATAGAGCGTGTCGTTGATTGAAGCCGACGTAGTAATGCTGGACGACGGGCGCCTCGTGCACAGAAATGGCCGGATCGCGCTCCAGGCTCGTGAGGTTCGCCGGCTCGACGAGAATCACATCTAGCTCGCCGGCCCGCAGCTGTGCGACCTGGACGTTCACATCAGGAACGATCTTGAACACGATGCTCGTGAGCTTCGGAGCGGTGCCGTAATAGTCGGGATTGCGTTCCAGGATGATCGCGCTGCCGGGCTTTGCTTCGCCGACTTTGAACGGGCCTGTGCCGATCGGCTTGGCGCGGTTGAAGTCGACGGCATCCGTCAGCTTGCGACCACGGAAAGCATGCTCGGGAAGAATTCCTGCGTTATAGCCTAACAATGAGAGGAAGGGAGCAAACGGCGCGCGCAAGCGAAAGCGCACGGTGAGTGAATCTACGACATCGACACCAGCGACAGCGGCGAAGTCGGAGCGTTGCTGCGAGCCGGAGCTGCTGTCGAGGATCTGATCGAATGTGAACTTGACGTCGTGCGCGCTGAACGGCTGACCGTCATGCCACTTCACGTTAGGCCTGAGCGCGAACGTGTACGTCAGGCCGCTGTCTGCCGTGGTCCAGGAAAGCGCCAAGTCGGGCGTGGGACGCAGCTGCTCGTCCGGTCGCACGAGGCCCGGGAAGATGACCTTGTTGATCATGATCGAGCCGATATCAGGCGCGATCACAGGATTCAGGATCGGGTCGTTGATCAGCGGAAGCCGCAGCGTTGCTCCCTGATCGTCGGCCGACGATTGCGCACACCCACCAGCGAACGCAACAACAGCGATCGCGGCGACAAAACCGCGGCGCTTCACGCCATCGCATCCTCGACGACACGCCGCGCGTCGCGCAGGGCGGCGACCAGACGGTTCTGGCCGCGCGTCAGGTGCGTGACGATGAACCCCGCTTGATCCGGCGGCGCGTCGCCTAACGTGAGAGCCGGATGCAGGTCGGGCAGCGCCGGGATCGATTCGGCGGGATCGTGGAAGAACGCCGGCCCGCGCGTGAAGTTGACCGGCACCAAGAGCCGAGCGAGACGGCGGATCGCGGCGTTGGCGCCCTGAACGCGTTTGTCGCTGATTGCGGCGCGCTGGAGAGAACTCGTGTGTTTGCCGAAGTCGCTCAGCGCAGCACGAAGATCGCCGATCGCCTGGCGCGATGGAGCGAAGTCGAACCTGCCACAAGCGCCGGCGTCGTAGCGTTCGAGCGTCTCCGAGAATCCGTCGAGCGTTTTCACGAAGTCGAATGGCGCGATTGTGGCATTCGCGGCGGCCATGGCCGCGGCGGCGTAGATACGCATGTCCTTGACGAGGATATCTCGATCCGCGATGTCGATGAGATCCTCTTCAGTGTGCCACGCGATGTTGCCGCCGCAGCCGCCGACGCCGTAGTAGCCCTTTTGCTCGCGCAACTCGTCAGGCATCGTCGAGAGCAGCATGAAGAAACTCGTGATGCCGATGTTGTTGAACGAGTAGTCGCCTGCCTGATGCGGTCGCTCGCCCTGAGATTCCTGACCGGTCACGTCCTTGATGATGGATTGCGCGAATCCTTCCGCTTCATCCATCCAGGAGATGTCCTTATACACGGTCGCCCAGCGGCAGCCAGGTGAGTCGCAATTGATCTGTGCGATGCAGCGCTCGTAGAGATCTATGGCGAAGCGATCCGCGAACCATGTGCTGCCGGCGTAGCGGCCCGTCGAATGTCCGGGCCACCACGCGATTCGGACTGATCGTTTGAGCGACTTTCGGTTATTCCAAAGCACGCGCGCGACTTCAAGCATCGTCGCATCGCCGACCGCGTTGTCACCGATGCCGAAGTCCCAGGAGTCGTAGTGACCGTGCAAGAGCACGAACGATTCCGGCTCTTCGGTACCGGGGATAGTGACGACCGGAATGGGCGAGCGGAACCAGTCGTCAGTAACGTTTGTCGTTAGGGTGGCTTCGCCGCCACGCTTGGCGTGCTCGATGAGCGCAAGGCCGTCAGGGTTGTTGACTGCGACGACGGCGAGCGTCGGCTTGCGCGGCAGATCGCGCAGGTCCGGCGTTCCCCATACGGTCGTGCAGATTCCCCAATGCGCATTCTTGCCGGGATTGACGGCGACCATGCCTAACGCACCGCTGGCCTCGAAGTGGGAGACCTTCCCCGGCATGCCGAAGCCCTCGCTCACGACGATCTTGCCGCGCATGTCGAGCGGCCCATCGCCCAGCAAGTTGCGCGAGAAGAGCTCGTCGGCGCCGCGGGCGTAACGCGCCGGCGCGTAAACGAGCGGTGCGGTGACTCCGTCGGGATATGCGACGCTCATCGCCATCGGCTTGGCGCGATACGTCGCGCCTGTTCCTTTGGCCTCGACGCTCCCTTTTCCTGGAATGCTGAGAAAGACCTCCGGATCGTGGACGTCGACCGGGATCCCCAGTCGCTTGAGGCGAGCTACGATCTCTTCGGCGGCTGTTCGAACATCGTCAGGGTGCTCACGCCGGAGAGTTGTGAAGCGCTCGATGAGCGACCAAGGCTCATCGAGCGTGATGCTGTCGATTGTGGTACGGACGTCGGGTGTAAGCACTTAGCGTGAGGCGTCAGGCGTTGGGCCGTGCGGCACGAGACAACGAGCTCGAGCGTGGAAATCGCTCGCCGCACGCGTATTCGCAAGTCCTTCGCGCCCGAGTGTTTCGCGCCTCGTGCCTTACGTTCGACGCCTAACTAACGCTTGACGAGTGCGAAGTAGATCACGTACAGCCACGAAAAGAATCCGTGCAGGATCGCCCACAAGATCGAGTGGTTGACGCTCCACGAGATGGTGATGGCGAGTGCGCTGCCCATGGTGATGCCGGCGCGTGCGGCTTCTTTCGTTTTGGACATGACGAAGGTGGTCGATTGTGGCCGAGTCGCCTGTCGCTCGCTGTCGGACACGGTGCCTGTGTAAGGGTTGGTCATTGACGCCTCGTGCATCGCAGTACGCGACGACGGTCCGGATGTGTCGCGGATGGGTTAGACTTTGGCGCTGAATCAACGGGCGTCGACGAGTCGCCGTAATCGCCCGGCGATCCCAGTACATCCCTTCAACGATTCGCGCTCGTGCGTTTTAGCCAAATTATTGTGTGCGCGGCACTTGCCGCGTGTGCCACCGTTCTGCCGGCGCAAGCTTCGCGCGACTCGACGAAGGACCACGCCAACGGGACCAGCGTTCCGCGCCGAAGCGCGGACGGACGACTCGAGCTCGTGGCGACGCGCGCTGCGTCGCCGATTCGCGTCGACGGAGCGCTCGACGACGAAGCATGGAAGGCAGCGGCCGTGGCGACGGGCTTTGTACAGAGCGAGCCACGTGAAGGGCAGCCGGCGACGGAGAGCACCGAGGTGCGCGTCGTGTTCGACGCCGAGAACATCTATATCGGCGCGTACATGCACGACTCCGACCCGTCGCGGTTGGTCGTGGCGGATCTGCGGAAGGACTTCAGAGAGGAGGACCAGGACGCCTTCGAAGTCATTTTCGACACCTTTGCCGATCGCCGGAACGGCTACGTCTTCATCACAAATCCCGCGGGCGCACGGGTCGATCGGCAGATCGCGAACGAGGGACGCGAGGTCAATCCAAGTTGGGATGCGATTTGGGACGTGAAGGCGCGTTACGTCGCGAACGGCTGGACAGCGGAGCTGCGCATCCCGTTTCGCGCGCTGCGCTTCGAGCAGACTGCGAGCCATCCGTGGGGGATCAATTTCTCGCGCCGCGTCAGGCGCAAGAATGAGACGTCATTTTGGTCGCCCGTGGCTCGCGCGTTCAACCTCTACCGCGTTTCGCTCGCGGGAAATCTCGCCGGAGTGGAGTCCGGCAGCGCGTCGCGTGATCTGCGTGTGAAGCCCTACGTCCTGGGCACCTCGGTCCGCGACATCGGCGTTAGGCCATACGACGAGAAGTTCGACGCGGGGTTGGACGTCAAGTACGGTGTGACGTCGGGGCTTACGCTGGACGTGACTGTGCGGCCGGACTTCGCGCAGGTGGAGGCCGACGAGCAGCAAGTCAACCTCACGCAGTTCGCGCAGTTCTTTCCCGAGAAGCGTGAGTTCTTTCTGGAAAACTCGGGGCTCTTCTACGTTGGTGACGCTGCGCGTAATAACCGTGTGTTTGCGCCAGCCACTCCAGACGATGACAACCTGCTGTTTTTCAGCCGCCGTATAGGATTGCGCGACGACCGAAAGCCGCTGCTCATCGACGGTGGGTTGCGCCTAACGGGCGTCGCTGGTGGCGTGGGCGTGGGCGTTGTGGCGATGCAGGTGCGCGGCGACAGCGCGACGGACGCGAACAACTACGCCGTCGTCCGCTTGCGCAAGAACGTCGCGCGCGGATCCGACATCGGCGTGCTGTACATGCAGCGGCAATCGACAGACGAGGCGGATAACTACAATCACGTGGCGGGGATCGACGCCAACATCCGCTTTGCGGGACGATTGGACTGGAATTCGTACCTGGTCGCGACGCGCTCACCAGCCGTGAGCGGCGACCAGTATGCGGCACGTACGTCGCTCAACTTCGAAGGTAACTTTTATCACGGAAAAGGCGGCGTGATGTCGTTAGGTGATCACTACATCAACGACCTAGGGTTTTATCGCCGGACGGGCATCAAGAAATGGTTCATCGATACCGGGCTTCGGCCGCGCCCCGAGCTCATGCGTCGCCACGGCGTACGGGAGATGCATCCGCACATCGTGTGGGACATGTACACGGACCAGGGAAATCACATGGTCCAGAAGCGGCTGCACACGGGATACACATTCTTCATGGAGAACGGCGCCGTCGTCGAATTCTCCTACAATCCGGCGTTCAACCATCTGGAAAGCCCGCTGCGGCTCAATCCCAAAATCGATCCGCTCCCGCCCGGTCCATATGGGTGGCCGGAATACGGTCTATTGGTGCAGAGCGACCAGAGCCGAACGCTCTCGCTGACATCACGCGTCGCTCTGGGTGGCTTGTACAACGGCGACCAGCGGACGCACAGCACCACGGTGACGCTGCGACCGAACTACAAGGTTCGCCTGACGGTGGGCTTGCAGCGGACGGACGGCGACCTGGATCTGCCGAACGGCAAGTTCGTCAACTCGGTGTGGACGGCGCGCACGAACTATTCGTTCACGACAAATATGTTCGTCGACGCGCTGTCGCAGTACGACCCTGGAAGCAAGCTGCTCAACGCCAACGTGCGCTTCAACATCATTCACCATCCGCTGAGCGACTTGTTCGTGGTGTACAACGATCAGCGTTTTCTCGAGGACGGCAGTCAGATTCCCGGGCGGAGCCTAACGCTCAAGTTCACGCAGATGTTCTCGTTCTAGGCTGGGGCTAGGGCTAGGGATAGGTAGCCGCCCGATTCCCTACCCCACGATAACCCTAGCCCCTAATTGCCTAGCCCTTTCCCATTTCTAGAAAAGCCGACTCTTGTCCTTGAGGGCCGCTCCGAGGCGTGCGCGGACGCCGACGCTCTCGTAATCGTGGCGCGAGCGGACATCGAACAAGTTGATGGGCCATTGAGCCTCATCGACGCATGGCGGGATGATGCTGTCGTCCGGTTCGACGGCTGTGTCCTCACAGAGGCCAGGCGGGACCGTCGTGCGGTCGTCGTCGACTCCGCGCGAGAAAGAGACGCCTGTCGGATCGTACGAGTCGTTCGCACACGCGGCGAGCGTGCAGGCGATGGCGATGATGGTGAGGCGGCGAAGCATTGTTCCTCCTTGCTGGTGGCGCGATCCACTCTCGATCGCGGAAGCACAGTAGGAGGCCCGACTCACCAGGCGCTGAGCTATCGCTCAACTCCGGCTCAACTCGTGGGAAGCTCGCTCAGGAATTCGTTCACGCCTGCCTGGCGGTCGCTGCGCAGCGGGGACAGAGCCCGCTGGAGCGCGGCGTCGAGTGCGGCGGGGACCGTAGGCCGAATGCTCGCGGCACTGGGCGGCACTGGGCGCGCCTGGGCACCGGCTCCGGCTGTCCCGAAGGGCGCGGCGCCCGTCAACGCGTAGTGCACGACAGCGGCGAGACTGAACAAGTCGCTGCGCTCGTTAGGTGATCCCTGTGCGCGCATGAGCTCCGGACTCATGAACGACGGCGTGCCTAACACGACGTCGGTCTCCTCGCTTCGGGCGCCTCCGGTTGCGACCGCCGCGCGGATCGCGCTTGCCACACCCGTATCGCGGAGCACGGCCGAACGTTGCCGCATGAGCACACGCTTTGGCGTCAGATCCAGATGCAGGACACCGGCGGCGTGCGCATGAGCGAGCGCGCCTCCCACCTCACGAGCCAAGGACAGTGCGTCCGCTACGGCGACCTCTCCGCGCTGCCTGACGCGGTCGAGCAGGTTCTCACCTTCGTCGTCCGCGCCGATGAGATACACGAGATGACGCACGGTTCCGACAGTCTCGAAGCCGGCGAGATGATCGTGCGCCAGCTTCGCCGCGCGCTGCAGGTGCAGCATGAGTGCACGGCGATCGCCATATCGTACGATCGACGGATCGAGAACCTTGATTATGCACAAGCGTCCGGACTGCGTCTGCCGCGCGCGAAACGCGTCATACAGGCGTGAGCGGGCGATGCGTCCTTCGATGCGATATTCGCTGCCTAACGCCTCGCTCAGATCGGCCGAGATCGACTCGGCGCTGCTGGCCGGACGCTCGCCGCTTCGATCGTGCGTTGGCGACGCGGTTCCTTTGAGTCCCGCGAGTAGCTCCATCAGCTCAGGCTTGGACTTGGCCGCGGGTCCCAGCTCTGACGCGTGCTCCTCCGCTACGCTCAAAGCCTCATCACGGTCGCCGGCTGCGTCGAGAGCGCGAGCGAGGCCAATCGTGCTGCGAGTGCTGAAGGCCGTCTCCTGGTGCAGCCGGCGCCAGAAGCGCACGGCCTCAGCGTACTCGCGTCGCGTCGTGGCCGCGTTCGCACACTGTTCGAGTGCCTGATGAAAGGCATCGCGACGTCGGGAGCGCTCGCGTTCAGTCCAGTGCTCGAATTCGGGAGCGTCGCTCAGTAGGATGCCTTCGAGAAAGGAGCCACTGTACGCCTTCGCTGCTTGCTCCCAATCTGCGTCCGCGATGGCGCCGTCGAATTCCGCCACGTCCGTCTTGAGGACGGCTGCGTCGAGGACGAGCGCCGTGCTCGTGCGGCGCACCGGATCGACACCTAACGAGCTTTTGAGGCCGTACAGCGCCTGCTCCAGCGAATGTCGCGCGCGTTCTTCGTCGCGCTCACCCCAGA
>DASYRX010000034.1:0-4697 GCA_036003845.1 Gemmatimonadaceae bacterium
GGCAGTCGTGTTACTGTGAGCGTTTGGCGGCTGGTGCTGGAAAAAGCAGCCTGGATCATCTTCGCCGCGGCTTTGCTGTCGCGCGTCGTTTTGGTTCTCGCGCTCCGTCCGACTGCGGAAACGTTTTACGACGAACCAGGACAGGTCGCGATCTCGCTGAGCGACCGGGGCCAGTTCGCCGACCCGTACGCTACGCCCACCGGTCCCACCGCGCACGTCGCGCCATTGATGCCGGTCATTCTGGCGCTTTTCATCAGAATCTTTGGCAACGTCGAGACGGCGTGGCTCGCGAGCCGCTTGCTTGAATGCGTGGTGATCGCGCTGTTCGCGGCGCTGCTACCGTCGCTCGCGGAACGGTTCGGCTTGAGCCGTCGCGCGGGGATCGTTGCCGGCGCCGTCGCGGCGCTCCCGACTTTTCTCTGGATCGAGACGAACGGCAAGTTCGAAACGACGTACATCCTGCTCGCGACCACCCTGCTCGTCGCGTTCACTGCCTACCGCCTAACGCACAACCGCCTCTTCGGCACGACGCGATCCTGGGCGCTGACCGGCCTCGCCTGGGGCCTCGGGGTGCTCATCACTCCCACATTGCTTCCGGTTCTCTTCGCGCTCGTGGCCTACGGCATGGTCCTCCGTGGCGAAAATGCGCGCCTCAAGCCGCGGCAGGCGGCAGCGGCGCTCGGCACCGCGGCCCTCGTCTTCGTTCCGTACAGTGTGCAACGCAGTCTCGCGCTGCGCGCGCCGGTGCTCGTGAGATCGAACTTCGGACTCGAGCTGTTTCTCTCCAACAATGACCGCGCGCAGGCGCGCTTTCTCGAGAACATGGCGCCGGGCGGCGTGATGCGTCAGCATCACCCGCTGTCACGGCGGCGCGAATCGATCCGCGTGCGCTCGATGGGAGAAGGGGCATACAACGCCTTGTTGCAGCGGCGCGCGATCGCGTGGATCATCGCGCACCCCGCTCGCTTCACGCGCCTAACGCTCACACGCGTGAAGGAATTCTGGTTCCCCACCGCCAACTCCGCGCTCAAGACCGCCTTTCTCTGGGGTGTCGCGATCGCCGGCATCGGCTGGCTTGCGTCATTGGCGCTCGGCCGAGACGCGGAACGCTCGACGCTCGCGCGCTTATGGCTCGTCGCGTTGTTCGCCTTTTCGTTGATCCAGTACGTCATTCAGGCCGACGTGCGCTACCGCTACCCGCTCCAGGGGCTGCTCCTGCTGGCAACGAGCGCTGGCGCCGTGGAATTGTTCCAGCGGCGCGGCCGGCCGTCCGAGCCCATAGCCGTTAGGCGTCCTTCCAGCGAACAACGCATTCGGCGCGCGCCGCATCCGCCCGTCGAGCGGCCGGAGGGGGTGCCTGTGCACGCCGAAGGCCAGCCGGTGGACGCGGCTGCGCCGGACGTCGCCGAGCGCATGCCACACAGCGACACGCAGCCGTCAGCGTGAGCCAGCGGTCGCAGACGCGCGTCCCGCGAGCGCCTGGCGCGACTTCCAGCGGAAGCCGCGGTACAGCCGGTGCGCCGAGTCGAGCGCGACTTTGACGTTAGGCGCGTTGCCGGGCTCCATCGCGTGCGTCGCGAGAGAATCAGCGCGCAGGTCGAAGATTTCGGTGCCGGGCTGCCGCCCGCCCACGAACTCGATCACGAGCTTGTCGTCGATAATTGTGCCCCACGCGCCATGGCGGAGGCTGTCGGGAATGACATCGCGCGTGCTGAACGTGCGCGAGGCAAGGATGGGGCTGTTCGAGCGCGTGCTGGAATCGGCGTCCCAGTAGACCGCGAGCGACGTTCCCGGAAGCTTCTTCGTGCCGAGCGCGACGTGCTCGATCGTCGCGGCGAGGTCGCGCAACGTCACGAAATCGGCGACGCGCGTTCCCGCGGGGACGCGCCCGCGGGCATTGATCAGCAGGGGGACGTGCAGCACTTGCGGATAGAGCGTCGATCCGTGATCGAAGGCGCCATGTTCGCCGAAGTGTTCGCCGTGATCGCTCGTTACGACGATGATTGTGTTCTCGAGCGCTCCGGCCGCCCTGAGTGAGTCCAGCAGCATGCCGATACGCGAGTCAGTGTAGGCGATCGCGGATTCGTAGGCATCGCGCTCCGCCTGCACCTCGTGCGGCTTCATCGATCTCTTGCTCGAGCGAAAGGCGATGCCCCCGTTAGGCATCGAGAAGCCGATGTGCCAGTTTTTCCGTGCCGTATCGGGGCCGAACATCGTCGCGAAGGGTGCCGGCGGCAGGTAGAACTCGTGCGCGTCGAAGTAGTTCACGAAGACGAAATACGGACGCGTGCCGCGGGAGCGCAGCCAGCGCACGACGCCGCCGTTCACGGCGTCGGCCCTGCGGCGATTGACGTGATCGTACCAACGGATCGCACGGCGCAGCCGGGGCCAGTGCAGCAGCCAGGTCGTGAACGAGGAGCTCATCGCGAGCTGCCTAACGTCGCGCTGGAAGTCCTCGTAGTGGGCGAAGCCGCGCGCGACCCCCACCTCGTGCGACACCATATAGTTGCCGACGAAGCCGCCAGTGACGTATCCGGCGTCGCGGAAGCGCTCCGCCAGCGTCAGGTCCGCCTTGTCCAGCGGCGTCACCCAGTCGGCGCTCAGCTCGTGCGGGTAACGGCCAGTGAAGATCGACGCATGTGAGGGAAGTGTCCACG
Source organism: Gemmatimonadaceae bacterium (assembly GCA_036003845.1). GTDB lineage: Bacteria > Gemmatimonadota > Gemmatimonadetes > Gemmatimonadales > Gemmatimonadaceae > DASYRX01. The sequence goes on from DASYRX010000034.1 coordinate 2,658, forward strand.
GCGCTGTGGAGAACGCACGGTCGAAGCGCACGCCGGAATACGCCAGTGCATCGAGCACGGGTGTCGTGCGTCGCGCATAACCGTACAGACTGGTGCTCTGCGCGCGGACGGTGTCGAGAATGAGCAGCAGCACGTTAGGCGCGCTGCGGTCCGCGGCTGGAAGCCCGGCGAGCGCGCGACGCTCCCGCAGCGCGGCAGTCGCGATCACCGCACCGCCAAGGATGACGACGGCGCTGCCTAACGGAACCAGGGCGCGGTCGATGATCGATCGTGTGGCGCCGCGACGTCGCAGCCCCCCCAAGGCCGCGACGCCCGCCCCGAGACCGAGGATCGCTCCGGCGCGGCGCCCGATCTGCGGCACGCGCTCTGTGAGCGACCACACCGCGAGCGCGACGAGCGCGCCTGTGACGAGCGCGGCTTTGGTGCTTCCTGACACGCGCCGGCCCGTCAGCGCGAGCACGGCGATCATCGCGAGCGCGAGGACCGTGAAAAGCAGCGCGTTGGCCAACGGTGCCATCCACACGATGTCCAATCCGGTGTGGATCTGCATTCGGCCGCGGAAATAGTGCCACGCGAGTCGGATCGCGGCCTCTCCAAGGCCGGCCGCGAGGCCTAACGAAACGGCGCGCCGCAGCGACAGCGTGATCCAGCGCACGTCGCTCTGCGTCATGGAACTTGCATTGCTCGCTTGCGATGTCGTCACCGACGTACGCTCCCGGTATTGAAGTCGATAGGCCGAGGTCGGCACGCGCGATTATTACTCGCGGCAAACTAGTCAGTCGCAGCGAGAAAGCAGTGATGCGTGTGCCAGTCGCGTGGCTCTTGTTCGGCGCGGCGTTTCTCCCGCGTTTGGCACTCGTGCTCCGTGAACCTCAGAGTGGCGAGACTTTTTTTGACGAACCGGGTATGGTCGCGTACTCGCTGAGCCACGGCGAAGGCTTCTCGAATCCATACGGTGGACCGACCGGGCCTTCGGCGCACGTCGCGCCGTTCGTGCCTCTATTGCTCGCGTTTTTCATCAAGGTATTTGGAAGCACGGACGCCGCGTGGCTCGCGAGTCGTGTGGTCGCCTGCGCGGTTGTCGCGCTGCACGCGGCACTTTTGCCCACGATATCGGAACGCGTTGGTCTCGGCCGCGTCGTGGGAATCCTCGCAGGGTTTGTCGCGGCCGTGCCGTTCTTCCTCTGGGTGGAGACGAATGGGCGCTTCGAAACGCCGTACTTGCTGCTCGCCACAACCCTGCTCGTAACGACCACAGCCAATTGGCTGGTTCCATCGCAGCCGGAGCGCTCGGTCGGAAAGTGGGCGTGGTTAGGATTGGGCTGGGGTCTTGGGGTCCTGCTCACGCCGACGCTGCTTCCAGTGCTGCTCGCGCTGCTGGCGCTGGGTACGCTGCCGGCGCTGAGCGCCGGCAAGCGCCTACGCCTGCGTCAGGCGGGTGCGGTACTTGGCGGGGCGATGCTCATCTTCATGCCGTACAGCATCGAGAGGAGCGTGCGCTTGGGAGCGCCCGTTCTCGTTAGGTCGAATTTCGGGCTCGAGCTGTTCCTCTCCAACAACGACGCCGCGCATCCGCGTTTCCTCGATAACATGGCGGACACGGCGGTGATGAAGCGGCACCATCCGCTGCTCCGGCGGCGCGAGGCGATTCGCGTGCGATCGATGGGTGAAGGGGCGTATCACGCGATGATGCGCGAGCGCGCCGGCGACTGGATCGCGAGTCACCCGGCTCGCTTCGCCAGCCTAACGGGTAGCAGGATCGCGGAGTTCTGGTTTCCGACCGCGAATCGCTTCGTCAAGACGGCGTATCTCTACGCGCTGACTGTTTTGGGCATGGGATGGCTGCTCGTCGTCGCCTCTACGCGATCGGACGCGCGCCGGTCGCTAGCGCGCTTCTGGCTGGCCGCGCTCATCGCCTTCTCGCTGATTCACTACGTGATTCAGGCCGACGTGCGCTATCGCTACCCGCTGGAGGGGCTGCTACTGCTCGCGTCCTGCGCTTGTGCGCTGGATGTCATGCGGCGCATAGGGCGCAGCTGG
>DASYRX010000035.1:0-3044 GCA_036003845.1 Gemmatimonadaceae bacterium
TTATCTCGCCGCCGGAGCGACAGCGGCGTCGCTTAGCAGTTGGCGCACCCTTTCAGCCTCGATAGCGCCGAGCGGAAGCAAGGGCAGGCGCGTCAGTCCGCCGCGCAGCCCCACCGCGTCCATCGCCGCCTTCACTCCCGCTACGCCCATCTTGCCCACGATCTGCAGCGCCAGTGGCGTGAGCCGCGACTGCAGCTCCACCGCCTCGTTTGCCTTCCCCTGCTGCATCGCGTCGCGCACCGCCAGTGTCAGCTCCACGGCAAAGAGCGCTACGGCCAGGATTCCTCCGCGCACACCTAACGCGATTGCCTGCTGCCACGTTCCGCCATGACCAGTGAGGACGCTGAACGTTTCACCTTGCGTTTGCACATACAGCCCCAGGCACTCCACATCGCCCGCGCTGTCCTTCATTCCCGCGATGTTGTCGTGCCCGGCGAGCTGCTGCACCAGATCCGGCTCCAACCGAAAATGCATGTACTTGGGAATGTTGTAGAGCAGCACTGGCAGCGGCGATTCGTCCGCCACGCGCTCGTAGTGCGCCTTGAGCGCCTGCGCGTTCATCTTGTCGCCGTAATAGTGCGGCGCCACGACGAGCACGGCGTCCGCGCCGGCAGACGCCGCCCGGCGGCAGCGATCAATCGTTAGGCGCGCCGATTCGGCACCCGTCCCGGCGATGAGAAGCTTGTCGCTGCCTATCGCTGCGCGCGCCGCCTCCAGACAGCGGTCCCGCTCCCCCTCATCCAGTAGTGCCGCCTCGCCGGTGGAGCCATTGACGACAACGCCGTCCAGGCCCGCGCCGATGTGCGCCTTCAGGTTTTGGCTGAACGCGGCCAGATCGGCATCGCCATTGGCCGCGAACGGTGTGGTTACTGGCCCGAAGACTCCATGGAATTGGCGTACGGCCACTCGGCGTTCTCCTCTAGCAAGTCCGTGGATGCGCCGTTCGGACCCTTCTTCGATTTCGGCGCCGGCTTGCGGCTGCCGACCGCCGGGGTCTGGCTCTCCAGGACCTTCATCCTGAGCTGGAAGTCCGCCGGCCGAGTCGATGCCGCTAGCGCGACATCAAATGTAACCACGCCTGAGTTCACCAGGTCAGCCAGATGCTGGTCGAAGGACTGCGTGCCGTACTGATCACGCCCCTCCTCGATGTACTCGCGGATCTCGCCGATGCGCTTCCCGTCCAGAATCAGATCGCGAATCATCGGCGTCGCGATCATGACCTCGGAGGCCACGATACGTCCCTGCCCATCAGCACGCGGGAGGAGGCGCTGCGAGATGACCGCATGGAGCGATTCCGCGAGCCTGATACGCACCACGTCCTGTTCTTCGGGCGGGAACATGGAAACCATGCGCATGATCGTCGACTGCGCGTCAGGCGTGTGCACCGTCGCCATCAACAGGTGACCCGTCTCGGCAGCCTTGCACGCCGTATCGATCGATTCTGTATCACGTAGCTCGCCGAGCACGATGACGTCTGGATCTTGCCGTAGCGCCGCGCGCAGGCCATCGCGGAATGACTCCGTATCGACGCCAACTTCGCGCTGCGTGATTGACGACTGCACGTCGCGATGCAGGAACTCGATCGGTTGTTCCAGCGTCACGATGTGCTTGTGCACATGCAGGTTGATGTGATGGATCATCGCCGCGAGCGTGCTCGACTTTCCAGAGCCGGTGACGCCGGTGACGAGGACCATGCCGCGCTCTGTGGTCGCGATGTCTTCCAGCGCCGGCGGCAGCGTGAGCTCCGCGATCGTGGGGATGTTGAAGGGAATCACGCGCATGACGATCATGAAGCTGGAACGCTGCCTCAGGATGTTCACGCGGAAACGCCCGATCCCGGCCGCGCCCCAGGAACAGTCGTAGTCCAACAACGAGTCGATGTTCTGCCTAACGTTGTCGTTAGGTATGAGCCGCAGCGCAATGGCACGCGTCTGCTCCGGCGTGAGCGCCTGCTTCGTGATGGCGACGAGCCTTCCGTCGATGCGAGCACGGAAGACGTCGCCGGCTTTGATGTGCAAATCCGAAGCGCCGCGATCGATCGCAGCTTTGATGATCTTTTCCATCGATTCGCGGGAGTGAGAAGCGATTGGTCGACGCGCGGATTGCGCGCCAGATCCCGCGAGGAGGACGAATCTTCCGGGTTAAGGCAACGCCCAAAGCCGTTACGTAAGTCCCATGTGCGACTTGACTTCAGCCATGGTTGCGGTCGCCTTGGCCTGCGCCCGCTTGGCTCCGTCGTCGAGAATCTCAGCCACCGTGCCGGGCTGCGCAGAGAGCGCCGCCGCTCGTTCCCGGATCGGCGTCAGCTCTTTCTGCATGGACTCGAAAAGCACCTTCTTGCAGTCGATGCACCCCCACCCTGCCGTGCGGCATTGAATGGCGACGTGCTCCACCGTCGCGGGTGGCGAAAACGCCTTGTGCAATGAAAAGATGTTGCAGATCTCGGGCGTTCCCGGATCTGTGCGTTTTACGCGCGCCGGGTCTGTCATCGCGGGTCGTAGCTTTTCCCAGATCGCCGCGGGCTCCTCGAGCAATCCGACGGTATTGCCGAGCGACTTAGACATCTTCGCTTGACCGTCGAGCCCGAGGATGCGCCGCGTCGGCGTTAGGCGACCCTGTGGTTCCGGGAAGAAACCCTCGCCGAAACGCGCATTCCAGCGTCGCGCGATTTCGCGTGACAACTCCAGATGCTGCAGCTGATCTTCACCGACGGGAACCGTATCCGCCTTATACAATAGAATGTCGGCAGCTTGCAGAACCGGATACATGAGTATGCCGGCATTCACGCTTTCCTGTCGCGCGGCTTTCTCCTTGAACTGAGTCTGGCGCTCGAGCTCACCGAGCGGCGCAACTGAGTTGAAGATCCATGACAGCTCGGTATGTTCCGGCACCCGCGATTGCACAAAAAGAATCGCGACCTCGGGGTCGATGCCTGACGCGAGCAACGAAAGCCCCATCTCCTGCGTGCGACGACGCAGGTCCGCAGGCTCATACGGAATCGTGATGGCGTGATAGTCGACAATGCAGATCAGCGACTCCATCTC
>DASYRX010000036.1:0-2042 GCA_036003845.1 Gemmatimonadaceae bacterium
GCGGACCGCGCGGCGACGCTTGACGGTCTCGGGCACCTCGCCACGCATCTGCGCTCGCGCATTGGTAAGTCCCTGCGGCTCCGCGTCGCGCCCGAAGTTGAGTTTCGCGTCGACGACAGCATCGCTCGAGCGGCGCGCATCGACTCGCTGCTCGCGCAGGCGCGTGAGAACGACGCATCCATAAGCAAGGGTGACGAGCGCGAGTAGCGGGTTAGTTCTCGTCGACAAACCGGCCGGCGTGACGTCACAGCAAGCCGTCGTTCACGTCCGCAGATCGTTAGGCGTCGACCGTGCGGGGCACACAGGAACGCTGGATCCGTTCGCGACAGGACTGCTCCTGGTCCTCGTCGGTCGCGCCACGCGCCTCGCGCCCTTCGTGCAGGATGAGCCCAAGGACTACGAGGCGCTCATCCGTTTCGGTGTCGAAACAGACACCGACGATGTCACCGGCGAAGCCGTGCGTACGTCCGGTCCGCCAAACGATACGGTGGTGCGCGAGGCCATCGCTGCGCTCACTGGCGACATCGATCAGGTGCCGCCGGCGTTCTCAGCGAAGCACATCGATGGCCGCCGGGCGTACGCCCTGGCGCGGCGCGGAAAACCCCCGGAGCTCCGGCCGGTGCGCGTCCGCGTCGAGCGCTGGGAGATCCTGAGTCTTACAGCCGGCGCGCTGCGCGCGCGCATCCGTTGCCGCAGTGGTACCTACATCCGTGCGCTCGCACGCGACCTCGGCCGCCTAACTGAATCGGCGGCGCATTGCGCCGAGCTGAGACGCCTGACATGTGGCGCTTTCTCCGTCGCCGCCGCCGTGCCACCCGACGGCGCCACTATGGCGCACCTGCGTCCGCCACTAGCCGCTGTGGCGGGGCTCGCGACGCAAGAGCTGGACGACGCAGCCGCGTTAGGTATCGCCCACGGGCGCGCTACTAGTGCCAGCGTTGCAGGCGATCGGGCGGCGCTCGTGAAGGGCGGCGAGCTGCTCGCCGTCGCCGAGCGCGACGGAGATCGATGGCTGCCGCGCGTTGTCCTTTCCGATCCATCGAACCTTGTGTCTCGTGCCTAACGCTTTTGATAGCGCGCTGCCGCCGGACGTGACACGAACTGCTGTCACGGTAGGCACCTTCGATGGCGTGCATCGCGGGCATCAGTTCATCCTTTCGGCATTGGCGGCGGCCGCGCAGGAGCGCGACCTCAAGTCGTTGCTCATCACATTCGAACCGCATCCGCTCGAAGTCGTGAATCCGACAGCAGCGCCATTACTGCTCACGGTCGGGGACGAGAAGCTCGAAGTGATTGCGGAAAGCGGCATCGACTACTTCGCTGTCGTTCCCTTTACACGCGCGCTCGCTAACCTCGAGGCGGAAGAGTTCGTGCGCGAAGTCCTGCGCGGTCGCTTCCGCATGCAGTACCTCATGATGGGCCACGATCACGGCTTCGGTCGCAACCGATCGGGGAATGCGGCGACGATGCAGATGCTCGCGAAAGAGATTGGCTTCGAGGTGGACGTCCGGCCACCCATCGGCATCGGCGACGGACCACCAGTGTCGTCGACAGGAATCCGGCGCGCCATCGCCGGCGGCGATCTTGAGCGCGCGCGCATCGCGCTGGGCCGCTTTTATTCGGCAAGCGGTCGCGTCATCGCAGGAGAGCAACGCGGAGCGGCTCTCGGCTATCGCACCATCAACGTTCCGCTCCCTTCACATCGCAAACTGCTGCCGCCCTTCGGCGTTTACGCCGTGCGCGTGCAGACTCCGTACGGTGCGTTCGGCGGCATGCTCAACCTCGGCGGTCGACCGACATTCGGCGACGAGCGTCCATTGCTCGAGGCGCATCTGTTCGACGTTATGCTCGACCTGTACGACGCCCCGGTCCGCATCGACTTCGTGAGCCGCATGCGCGACACGATGAAGTTTCCGTCAGCTGATGCGCTGCGCGCGCAACTGCAGCAAGACGAAACGCTCGCCCGTCAGCTGCTTCGCGAAAACGCGCAAAAAGCGTAAAACCACCTCGGAACTGGAACGACGCGGCGGGGTGCCAGTAGG
>DASYRX010000037.1:0-11121 GCA_036003845.1 Gemmatimonadaceae bacterium
GATCGACGCCATAACGATTCTTGCTGTATCGATGGGCAGCGCAGGCCCGAAGCCCTGGCGAGCTGCCACATCCCGGGCGGCAAGCACCAATGAACAGCGTGCGTCCTCACCGAGAATTGCCTCCGCGCCTCGATAGGGGAACGGCGGGAGCGATGGACACGGGTATTCGCGCACGAGCTCAGCGAGTGCGTCAATCCGACGATTGGACGCAATGCAGGCGCTCAACAAAAACGGCGCAAGGCTCCCAGCCAACGCCACTCTTACCACGCGAGGCTCCTTTACTGCGCTCAACTTGACTCAAAACGCCACTCCACGCCAGCGCCGCACAGGCATTGAGCTTCTCCCGAAGGCTGCAGGCGGCGCACTCCGCCACGCTCTGTCCTAACGCCGCAGGGTCGTTGACAGTTATTCGGGCGTAATCGTCCCTGCTTTGAGCGGCCCGAGGTGCGTGCGGATGAATTCGACGATGCGCTGGGCGGCATCGACAGCGTTAGGCCGAGTCCATTCATAGATCACGTGGCCCATGCCACCGTACGTCGCGAGCTGTACCGGTCGTTCGAGTCGACGCAGAGCGCTGAAGAGCTTCTGCGCGTCGTGGTAGGCCTCGTCCTTGTCGCCATGAATGAGCAGCAGCGGCGTGCGGATCTTGTCGGCGCGATAGTACGGTGAGTTCTCGAGGTAGCGCATCACGTTCGCCCACGGATGTGTTCCCATACGCGCCTGTCCGCCTTCGGACCAACCGATCCAGAAAGAGCCGCCGTTCTGGTCGAGGTAACCGTATGTGCCGGCGAGGTCATAGATGCCGCTGACGGCGACCGCCGCGCGGAAGAGGTTCGTGCCGCTGATGATCGAGCCTGTTCCGTAGCCTCCAAAGGACTGTCCTGCGATCGCGAGTCGATTCACGTCGACGTATCCCAGCTCGGCGGCGCGATAGACCTGCGGCAGCAGCTCGTCGATCATCTCTTGAAGCGGGTTACCAGCCTCGCGATTCGGGCCTAACGGGAGGCTGGCGAGGACGACCGCGTAGCCACGGCTCGTGATCAAGAGGCTGGGAATCGTTAGGTCGCCGCCGCCGCCGAACACCTCTGCCTGGCGCGCGCGATCGCCGCCCGGGTACATGAGGACAACCGCGGGAAGCTTGTCGCCGCGTTTGGCGCCCGGTGGCAGCAGGACGGCCGTGCGCGCCTTGGCGAGCGCTCCGCTATAGCCCGGGATCGTCGTCTCGAAGACGTCCGCCGTCCCGACGGCGACCGAGTCGAGGCGCTCATCGGCGTGAGAAATGCGCTGCTTGGTCGCGAAGTCGCCCGCGAAGCGGTACACGTTAGGCGGCGTTCGCACGTCCTGGTACAAACCGTAGACAGCGCTCTCGGTCGTATCGCCGCCGCCCGTCAGGTTCGCGATCCTCGCGCGTCCCTTCCACAAAACGCGACTCTCGCCGTTGCGCGTACTGAAGCGAACCGCGGCGCGCTCGCCTGTCGCTACTTCGGTGAGAATCGTAGTGATCGAGGCGCCGTCCGGCTGCCACACGGTCCTCGGCCCTGACTTGACCAAATCTTCGAAGCTCCAGCGCGGATCGATCGCGATGCGAGTCGGCGCGCTGCCGTCGAGCGGGATCACGGCGACGCCACGTGGGCGCACATCGCCATAGCCCTTTTCGTCCAGCGGATCGGTTCCCACGACGACAGCCTTTCCATCGCGCGTGAACCATTGATGCGTCGGAGCGAGTGCACCTAACGACTCTGCGAGACGCCGTGGCGATTCTGGGCCATTCGCTGAGATCGCGACAGCCCAGAGTTGGCCGTCTTTGAGGTACACGAGCTGGTCTTCTGTCGGATGCCAGCTGTAATTCTTGAGGTGGTAGTCATTGAGTAGCGGCAGGTCGGCAACCACCACCCGCGGGGTTCCGCCTGACGCTGGAACCACAGCGAGATCGATTGTGCTCGTCTGATTTGTCATGCCGTGGTCTTTGAAAACCGACAGGTAGCTCAGCCACTTACCGCTCGCTGACAGTCGCAAGACCGACGGACGTGGCTCCGCAGTCGCCGCGACGACCAGTCGTACAGCACCAGCACGCACGTCGATGGCGCTCACTGAGGCGTTGTTCTCGCGATGATAGAACTCCTGTCTCGGAGTTGTCGCTCCTGCCGCGTCAGTGGCCTTCGGTTGTTCGCTTCCGGCACGCAACACAGAAACGGTCGGTCCGCTCTGGGCCGTCTTATGCGGCGCGCTGTCCGGAGTTGGCAGCCACGCACCTGGGCCACTGTCCGGCGCTGTTGGAACGAACACGCTGCGGCTGTCCGGAGACCACTGCGCCTCGTCGCCTGTCCACAGCTTCGCTTTGATTCGCGTTGCGCTCACTCGGCGCGTGCGAGCGGCGGCGATGTCGAAGGCCCAGAGCTGCGGCGGTCCGTCTTTGTCTGAATAGAAAACGAGCGTTGAGCCGTCCGGGGAGATGACGGGTGCCCAGCAACTTCCGCCGGGGCAAATGGTCGTTGTTTGACCGCCTTGCCGGTCCGTGAGGTACACCTTAGCGCCGACAACGGAGCTTGGCGTCCCGTTAGGCATGAACCGGCTGGAGAGATTGACGTCGCGGGGAGGTTGCCGCACCGCGTACGCGACGCGACGGCCGTCGCGTGACACGGAGTATGTGCTGCTCCAGAGGAATTCGCGGATGTCGAACGCCAGGTCGTACGGCAGCGCTCCTGCTGGCTCTGCCGCCGGTCGCATTGGTGTGCGGTTCGGGGCAGAAGAGGTTTGCGCCCGTGCCGCAGTGGCAGCGAGCATTAGAATGCAAGAGGTTCGGAACGCGAACGACGACATTGCGAGCCCTGGCTACAAAGTGATTGAAGTTCTAGCTGAGTCGAAGCTTGGAGTCTCCCGTTCTGGTCAACAGTTTTGAGGACAAGTGATCCTGAACACCGAGTACAGATGACCGCAAGCTCCAAGCTTTTGCATTTGATCTTGTACGTTGGGTTGTCAGTTGGGGAGGCTTTGGCGCAATCCACGACTGCCGACACCATCGTCGTCGAGAGCGGTGGGCTCAAGCTCCGTGCTCTGCTCTGGCGTCCCGCGGGCAAAGGTCCTTTCCCGGCGGTGCTATTCAACCATGGAAGTGGACCGAACACAGGGATGCACCGCCCTGCGATGCTCGGGCCGGTCTTCGCGACCAAGGGCTACGTGTTTCTTTGCCTGTATCGCCGAGGATCGGGCCTCTCAGCGAATCAGGGTAGCAACAGCTTCGATCTCTTGAATCGCGAGCGAGAAACGAAAGGACTTGAGGCTCGCAACGACCTGCAACTGCGACTGCTAGATAGCGAGTTGGAAGAAGTCATGGCCGGGCTCGCGCTGTTGCGAACGCTGCGCGAAGTAGACATACGTCGAATCGCTATTGCGGGCCACTCGTTTGGTGGATCGCTCACACTACTCGCCGCCGAGCGGGATTCGACGCTGCGAGCAGCGGTCGTATTCGGCGGCGCCGCTCGTAGCTGGGACGGATCGCCGAAATTGCAGCAACGGCTTCTCGAAGCCGTTAGGCGCGCACGCCCGCCGCCGTTCTTTGTATTCGCCGCGAACGACTACTCAGTTGCGCCAGCGAAAGTCTTGAGTGCGGAGCTAGACAAACTCGGCAAGCCGCATCGCACTATGATTTACCCGGCAGTCGGTGCAACACCCGCCGAGGGTCACGCTTTCGTCTATAGCAGCATCAGCACGTGGGAGCGGGACGTCTTTCTGTTCCTCGCGGAACACATGCGCTGAAACTGCACATTGTGTGACCGGCAGTGCGTTGTACCTGCGTAGATCAACGGCAATCAGCGGCTAAAATGCGGTTGCCGGCAGCAGACACCTAACGCCGCACCGCCGTCGATTCGAGTAACAGTTCGCGGACTTTGGCAGCTTTGCCGGCCTTTTCAAGCTCCGCCCACAGCGCACGCACCAGCTCCTGATCGACCAATCCGCTTGGCGCGCCGAGACCGCCGGTGGACAAACGTTGCGCCGTGCGGAAGGCATCGACAGCGGCGATGGTCTCGGGCGTGTACACCAGCGCATCGCTGCCGCGCTTCAGCTCCGGTTCGCCCGTATGGAAGAGACCCAACGCGTGAAGGATGACCTTGAGCTGCCAGACGTCGTTTCCGGAAAACTCCTGCATAGTGCGATAGCCTAACGTCTGACTGATCGTGTCGTAGATCCGGCGCATCTCGGCGACAGGTTCCGGATTCTCGCACACGTTGATGTTGTTGGTGACCCCATCATTGCGGCGCGAGCGGCCGGGACGAGGATCTGCCACGATCATCGCTGCCGACTGCATGCGTCCGTGACGAGCATCGCCCCCTAGCGCGTGTCCAGCAGCGATGGCTTCGATGAGGCGATCGCCGAGGTGCCGAGACGATCCTTCGCTCGCCTCGAAGGTGCGGGCGACGGCTTCGAGGACCTGTGGTCCCACGAGGATGTTGCCTTGCGTGACGTACGTGGCGCCGCGGCGATGGCCGGCCCAGGGTTGCGCCGCTGAGCCAGTGTGTTGCGCGCCGCGGCCGTCGACGCCGATCACGCCGACCTGGCGGCTCTGTGCGGCGGAGTCGAGAGCCAGCAAGCGGCGCAGCGCCGCTTCGGGCTCCTCGCCTTTGCCTAACGCGGAGAGCAACTCATCGCCGTATTGCGTGCGGCTATTTGCCTGCGTCGCGACAGCGCCGACCCCGACACGAACCCACGGCACGGCGTTGCCCACGCACGGATTGCGGGTCGTGACTGCGACGCCCACTTCCCTGGTGCGCGGGTCGATCGCCGCGATGGAGAATGTCGCGAAGATGAGCGGGTCGCCAGCTCGTCCCCACTGAGCGGGTTCCTGCGCGCCTATTCGGACCGCAGCAAACAGCCCCAATGCTCCGAGGGCACGAGCATGCCTAACGCGTAAGCGCATGGCTCGCGTGAGGTCGAACGAGATCTGCGGAATGGGCATGCGAAAGTGGGGCGAGCGTTCTACACATCATGGATTTGGTCCAGCAGTAATCAGACCGACGAAGCGACAATCCTGGGAGGGAATGCGACTCGTGTCCAGCACAGCGTCACGCCCAGCGTGCGATTCGTCACCTCGAACGCGTGCGGCACGTCCTGTGCGATGCGTCCTACGAGGAATGTCTCAGGCAGGACACGAACTATCACGCCGTCGCGTAGCGATACCACACGGCGGAGGTACACTCCGTCACATCGCGGTAAGCCGCTCAAAACATAACGTTACGCCCGAACCTAGATGCTGGTCTCCGTTTCGGAGATAAGCGTCAAGAATCGCGAATCCTGAGAGTCTGTTCATGAATAATCAGAAACGACGCGGCTTCTCGCTGCTGGAGTTGCTCATCGTGGTCGCAATGATGGGAATCCTCGCAACACTGGGGCTTCCCAAGTTTCGGCTCGTGCGGGACAAGAACAACGTCAACGCAGCGCGCGCCCGCGTTGAGAGTATGGTGGCTTCCGCACGCGCCGCAGCGGTTCACAAGGGACGTCTGTCGCTCTTTGTGATGAGCGGCAACCTGATGGCGGTGTGGACACAGGATCCAACAACGGGCGCGTGGCAGCAACAGATACCGTACTACAACGTCAGTACAGTCTATCCGGGCGTGAACCTCCAGGTCGGAGGGGCGGGGCTGTGGTACGTGTATTTCGAGCCGCGCGGACTTACATGGGCCACTGCAAGACCGCCAGGCACGTTGGTTTTCCGTGTCGTCGGCCAGACCAAGTCGGACTCCGTGTGTGTGTCACGCATGGGTCAGATCCTTCCTCGAGGATGTGCGCCGTGATAAATCGTGCGAAGAGACGCAAACGTGTTTCGTTAGGCGGCAATCGAAAAGGATTGTCGCTAGTCGAGCTGATCGTGGCCATGGTCATGCTGGCCGTCGGCCTTCTCGGCCTGGCCTCGCTCTCCGTGCGCCTGAGCAAGCAGCAGGGCGGGTCGCTGAGCCAACAGTTTGCCGCACTTGTCGTGCAGTCGCGCTTCGATTCTCTGGCGAGTATTCATTGCCAGAGCCTGGCGCCCTCCGGACCCGTCAGTGGGACGGTGACAACGCGCGGCATCACGGAGCGTTGGTCGATCGTCGACGGCAACGATATCAAGACGATTACCGACTCTGTCACCTTTGCGGCCCGCAAGAAGCCGCTTGCATATGTGAGCGTGATACCATGCCGCGACTGATGCACACGGATGCGCGCCGACGCGCGCGAGCGGGTTTCTCGCTTGTCGAAAGCCTTATCACGATCATGATCCTGGGAATTGTCGGCGTAGCGTTGACGCGTGTCATGGTCAAGCAGCAGCAGTCATATCGTGACACGTCGAACCAGGCGAACATGCAGCGAGAGATCCGCCTAACGAGCAGCATGTTGCCGGCGGAGCTGCGTTCCATGTCGTCGTCCGGTGCCGACATCATTGAGATGGGCGAGGACCACGTCACCTTCCTCGCGAATATCGGCAGCGGAATCATCTGCGGAAAAATCGGCAACACGCATATCATGCTGACGCCGCTCCTTTCCGCCAACATCACGACGACAAACTGGTACTCGCAGCCAGTCGCCGGTGATACGGTCTTCTTGTACAACGATAGTCTGTCGACGGGCGCCGAGGATGACGTCTGGGAGCGCCGACCCGTGGCGAACCTCACATCGAACACCACGGATTGTCCCGGCGCGCCATACACGGATCCTGTGCTCGATGCAGGAAAGTACCGCTGGAGGATCGGCGTCGCCGGCTTAGGGGTTCCCGATTCCGTACGACTCGGGGCCGTAGCTCGCTTCGCACGTCCCGTCCGCTACAGCATCTACCAAGAGACCAGCGGTAGGTGGTACATCGGCTATCAGGAGTACGTCGGCGGCGCGTGGACAACAGCGGAGCCCGTCGGCGGGCCCTATAAGCGGTTTATCGCCGGGGACGCAAACCCCAGCGGTCTGCAGTTCCGCTACTACGACAGCCTGGGGACTCGCCTAACGAGCACCGCACAGGCGCTTGATGTGGCGCGCATCGACGCCTTTCTTCGCACCGATGCTGGCTTGGCTGCAGTGACCGAACGCCGGCCACGAACTTTGCAGGATTCCGTCATGATGCGGATCGCCGTCCGCAACTTCAAATAGGAGCACGACCGTGATTGTTCCCGATCAGAACTTGGAGCCTCAACACGCGATCGGCTCCGACCGCCGCGGCGCCGCGCTGCTCATCGCGCTGTTCTTCGTGGTGATTCTAGCAACGATCGTTTCGGCTGCAGCGTTTGTCGGACAGCTGGAATATCGCGGAAGCCGCAACACACTCGTCGAACAGCGCGCCTTCGCCATCTCGGAGTATGGTCTCAATAACGAGATCTCCAACTGGGACCGCGGCCGCAACCTGCCTAACCCTGTGGGCATGGCGATAGGTGGCTTCGACACGACCCGCGTGTACGTGGCTGCGGGCGACTCTGCGCGTGTCTCGATCAAACGCTTGTCGGACACCGGCTTCTGGGTCGTCTCCGAAGGCCGCGCGAACATCGGCTCGCAGTCGCTGGAGTCTGGGCGGCAGACCGGTGCTTATGTGCGTATCGCGTATCCGACCATTACGCCGCAAGGGGCTATCACGTCCGCTGGCGACGTGAAGTTGCAAGGCGCGAGTCAGGTGAACGGTTACGAGCATCCGCCAGCAGGTTGGCCGCAGTGCGCGAACATTCCTGGTGATACGGTACCTGCAGTCGTCGTGGGGCCAGGCCACACGGTGACGGCTGGTCCGACCAACATCACGTCAACGCCGGCAGTCGTGTACGATTCCGCAGCGGCCGATTCCAACACCTATGTTCGCTACGGATCAGAATCGTGGAACTCACTGACAACCAACGCGGACATCACAATCCCTGGCGGGATCTATGGATCCAATATCCTCCCCGTCGGCACGGCCACGACGTGCAACAGGAATATCCTAACGAACTGGGGAGAGCCAAATCGGCCTGGTGCCGTGGTGGGGTGCTACGGCTACTACCCGATCATCTACTCGCAGTCGAGTCTCAAGATCAACGGAAACGGGTATGGACAGGGAATTCTTCTGGTCAACGGTGATCTGGAGATCAACGGGACGTTCGATTTCTACGGTCTCGTAGTCCTGCGCGACGATCTCGTGAAGGGTAACGGTACAGCGAACATCGTGGGCGCCGTCTTTGCCGCGAACCTCACTGACGTAAACCCGCTCTCGTGGTTGACTGGTACTCAGGATGTGAACTACTCCAGCTGCGCAGTACAGAGCGCGCTTCGTGGTTCGGCGATCCTAACGCGCGTTCCTCAGCGCCACTGGTCGCAGATCTTCTAGTCCGGTCCAAGTCGCCTCGCCAGTGACGGCCGGATGCACAAGAGCCGCGTCGAATGACGCGGCTCTTCTGTTGTTGCGGTCCGGCGCCTAACGAATCCCTGCGTTCGTCACGGGAGCGTTCACCTGCCAGTGATACTTGGGAAGTTTCCGCTGGCGCGGCCACTCCTCATCCATCGTGTCGCCGTTGTACAGGCGGCCGCCTTTCATGACGTGCGTGATCGTGTTCGTATTGCGCAGATCGTCCAGCGGATTCTTGGACATGACAACCAGATCGGCGAACTTGCCCGCTTCGAGCGTTCCGATCTCGCTGGCCATCCCGATGGCGTCGGCACCGAAGGTCGTAGCAGCCCGGAGCACGTCGTGATTAGACATACCACCGGTGCCTAACAACCACATCTCCCAGTGGTAGCCGATCCCCTGGATCTGACCGTGTGACCCGACGCCAACTTTGCCGCCGGCCGCGACGACGTCGCGCGCGTCATGAGCGTGGAGGGGGTGAACGAACTGTTCCTTCCGGAAGAATCCACCAGGTCCCGCGCTGATACCGCCACCGCGACGACTGGTCTTGGCGTAGAGATGATCGTGTGGCGTGAAGCGACGCAGCTTCGCGTCTTCCCACGGGTTTTCGTGATTGTAGAAGTACTCTTCGCCAAAGGGACCGCCATAGGAGACGATCAAGGTCGGCGTGTTTACGACACCGACCTTCGCCAGCATCTGAGCGACGTCGCCATAAAACGGCGTAATCGGGAGTGCGTGCTCGATCCCCGAATAGCCGTCCAGCGCGTGCGTCATGTCGAGCTTGAAGTCGAGACCGCCCTCGGTCGTCGGCATGATGTTGTTTTCTTTCGCGGCCATGATGATCCATTGCCGCTGCTGCCGATTCCCCGTCATGTACATCTTGAGCGTCTTGGTGTCGAAGTACGACGCATAACGCTTAAGAATGTTCTTCGCGTGATCGAGATCCTTGGGCGGCTCGAACCAGAGCACACCAGGGCCGGTCGAATAGATGCGCGGACCGACCATGTCACCGGTTTCGACGCGATCGCCGTACGTCAGTACATCGGTCGTGCTGGTCTGCGGATCACGCGTTGTGGTGACACCGTAGGCGAGCATCGCCACGTACTGCCATACTTGCGACACGTGGATGTCCGGAATGAGCCACTGTGTGTGATAGTGCGTGTCGACGAAGCCGGGCGTGATCGTCTTCCCGGACATATCGATGATCTGGGCGCCTGGCGGCACTTCAACTGATCCACGTCGACCGACAGCCGCGATGCGATTGTTGCGCACGACGATGTCGGCGTCCTCGATGACTTCATTCCCCTTCATCGTGATCACGCGAGCGCCGCGGAGTACGGCAACTCCCTGGGGCAGGTCCCGCTGCGCGGTAATCGCGATGCGCTGCTCTACAGGCTTGTATTTCGGCGTCTCCTTTTTCGCCGTGTCCGCAGCGGGCTTCTTCGTGGTATCTGGCGCCGCGCGCTTTGTCGTGTCGGCCGCGGCCTTCGCGATGCTGTCCGCTTTGGCTCTGTTCACGACTTTCATTGAATCGTCGAACGCTTTGGCGCGGTCGAGGTCGTAGACGAAGTGAGCGTTGCCTAACGACCAGTGCACGTGTTTTCCGTCCTGGTTCCACACCGGGAATTCGCCCGCCAACTCATTGAGCTTTCGCACCGGCACCGCGGCGGCCTCGGGATTGGTGACTGAGACTGTCGGCGCCTGCGCGCTGACCTGCGCGACGCTGACGACGTAGAGATCTGGCCCGACCTTCGCGAGCGCGCGGTCGCCTTTGGGCGACATGTAGATCACGTCCGCAGGCGGCGGCGTTGGCGTGGGCTCGGTTTCACCGGGCTCGAGATGCGTTGGCAGGTTACCGAACTTGCTCGGGTCGAGCAGATCGCTCCCCGGAATCGTCGCGTTTCGCGCGATGAGCGTTCCAGGCGGTAGCGTGCCGGTCACCTTGAGGTGCGCTTTGATGTCGGTGCCGTCCCAGCGCATGGAAACGAGTCCGTCGCGGCCGCTGTACGCGTAGATGCGATTGGTATCCGCCGTAAAGTGCGGCGCGAAACGATTCCCGCTCGGCGCGATCGTGTGCAGCTCACCCCCGTTAGGCGAGATCCACACGAAATCGGCGCTGGCGCCGAGCCCGGACGCGAAGTCCGGCGCTTCCTGCCATTCGCGCGCGGAGGAGCGCACGGCGACGATGCGGTTATTACCTGACCACGCCGGCTGCGAGTAGTAGCCGGCGGCCACCGTGAGCTGAGTCGCCTTCGTCTTGCCGTCGAGGGCGGCCTTGTAGATCTGTCCGCCGGTGGCGTCGTCCCACGTGACAAAGGCGATCGACTTGCCGTCGGGCGACCACGTTGGCTCGTACTCGCCCACGTTCAGGCTCGTGAGGCGCCGCGGGGTGCCGCTCGGCCAGTCCATGACGTAGAGCCTGCCTAACGCGGAGAAGGCGAGCATGCGCCCGTCGGGCGACGGCACCGCGTCGCGGATCTGCTTGGCCGTCAGTGTCGGCGAGTCATCGACCTTATACGCGAACTTGACTTCCGGTCCGGCGTCCAGCTCCACATCGGCCGTGAATGGAATTCGGGTCGGCGCGGACTTGTCGAGTGGGACGCGCCAGATCTCGCCGCCGTAGGAGATGACGACCGCCTTGGAATCCGGCGTGAAGGCATAGCCGGGAAGCACGTCCATTGGCGCGCGGGACTCTTGCTCGTCGCGTTGAATCGGGAAGGCGAGCCAATCCTCGGTGCTCGTCGAGAGGTCGCGGATTCGCAGCCCGGTCTTCGTCTCGAAACGCGATCCGTAGACGA
>DASYRX010000038.1:0-6935 GCA_036003845.1 Gemmatimonadaceae bacterium
CCACTGGACTCGGAATGCGCGCGTAGACCATCGTCGCGAGATAGTCGCTGCGGGACCTTCTTGTCTCAACCCCCGCGTGTGCGCGACCTAACCCCTAACCCCCAACCCCTAATCCCTATTACTCTTGGCCGCCTAGCCCGTTGGAGCCCTCCATGCGCAAAACGATCGTCGCCTTCGTCGCGCTCAGCTTCCCAATCGTTGGCGTCTCCCAGGACGCCAAGCGACCTATAACCCTGGACGACTATTACCAGATCGAAGCGGTCGGCAGCCCAGCGATTTCGCCCGACGGTAAGTGGGTGGCGTTCGTCCGCACGACGATCGTCGAGCAGGAGAACAGGCGACACAGCGAGGTGTGGCTCGCCGCCGCTGATGGATCAGCGCCACCGCGGCGCCTGACGCAGCCTGCGTTCAGCGCGTCGGATCCGCGCTGGAGCCCGGATGGGACGCTCCTTGCGTTCTCGTCGCGCCGGCGAGCCGCGCCACAAGCGGGGTCAGAAAGCTCCGTCTGGTTCCTTCGCGTCGATTCGGGACCGGGCGAAGCCTTCCAGATTCCCGGCGTCGTCGAGATGCCGATCTTCAGTCCGGACAATCAGTGGATTGCGTTCACGCGCCCGACGCCGCCGGCGACTTCGCCTAACGCGCCTGTGATGAGCGAAACGGAACGCAAGATCGCCGAGCGCTTTACTGGGAAGGCTGTCGAGTGGGTGAGCTACAGATTCGACGGGCGCGGTTATCTCCCAGACCCCAGCGACCCTCGAGCCACACCGCCGCGCGAGCTGTACGTCGTCCCACGCGCGGGCGGCACGCCACGCAGGATCACGTCGCTCGGGCTGGACGTGAGCGGCATCGCGTGGAGCCCTGACAGCCGGCGGATCGCCTTTGTGGCCGATTCCAGCCAGCGCGACGAATATGTGTACGAGAGAGCAGATCTCTACATCGTGAGTCTCGACGGCGCGGTCCGTCGCCTAACGAACGATGGGTACGACTACGATTCGCCTGCGTGGAGTCCCGACGGTCAGCACATCGTGTTCCGGCGTCAGCAGGGGCTCACGACCGTGATTGCGTCCAAACAGCCGCACGGTGGACCGGTGGACCTCTACCGGATTCCGGCCGCTGGCGGGGCGCTGGAGAACCTGACTGCGCGCTGGGATCAGCTCCCCGGCACGCCGCAGTTCACACCCGATGGCAGCGCGATCGCCTTCGAGGCCGGCATCGGCGGCGAATCGCATCTCTTCAAACTGACGTTGAGCAACGGCGCGGTGACGCAAGTGAGCCAGGGGGCTCGTCGCCTAACTGGGATCAGTGAAACGCCGCGCTTCGACAGGATCGCCTATGTGGCGAGCGATGCGACGCACCCGGGTGAGCTCTTCGTCTCGGCGGCTGACGGCACAGGAGAGCGGCGCCTAACGGGCTTCAACGACCGCTTCACGGGCTCGCGCATGTTGCGCCCGACAACGCACGTGTCGTTCCCCAGCAAGGACGGCACTGCGATCGAAGGGTGGCTCATCATGCCATCGCGGGCCGACACGACGCAGCCCGTGCCGCTCATCCTCGCGATTCATGGCGGCCCGCACGGCGCGTACGGCGTAGATTTCAACTTCCAGTTCCAGCTGTGGGCCGCCAACGGCTACGCGGTGCTGTACACGAATCCGCGCGGCTCCACGGGCTACGGCGAGCAGTTCCTCTGGGCAACGTGGGGTGGTGGTTGGGGACTCAAAGACTATGAAGACGTGATCGCCGGCGTGGATTATGTCGCGAAGACTCAGCGCATCGACGCGAAACGGTTAGGCGTCACGGGCTACTCGTACGGTGGCTTCCTTACCAACTGGGTGATCACACAGACGCCGCGCTTCGCCGCGGCGATCACGGGCGCGGGGATCTCCAACTGGATCAGCGATTACGCGACGTCCGACATTCCGCGCACGAAGGAGAGCGAGTTTTACGGCGCGCCGTGGGAGCCCGAAGGCCGCAAGCTCCTGGAGCGCCAGTCGCCGGTGTACTACGCGAACAAAGTCGTCACGCCGACGATGTTCATCCATGGCGAGGCCGACCTGCGCGTGCCGATCGAGCAGGCGGAGCAAATGTACCTCGCGCTCAAGAAGCGGAAAGTTCCGGCGCGATTCGTTAGGTATCCCGACATGTATCACGGGGGCTGGACCCCCTGGAATACCGTGCACCGGTATAATGAAGAGCTGAAGTGGTGGGCACGCTACTTCGGCACCAACGTCGCCCAATGACTGCCTCAGACCTCAGACCTCAGAGCTCAGAGCCCGTGGTTGCCGTCTTGATGGGCAGCAAGAGTGATTACGAAGTGATGCAGCACTGTTGCCTAACGCTGCAAGACCTCGGAGTACCGTACGAAGCGCGCGTCATCTCGGCGCACCGCTCACCCGATCTTATGATGGACTACGCCGCCAAGGCGGAGTCGCGCGGACTGCTCGCGATTATCGCGGGCGCCGGCGCCGCGGCGCACGTGGCCGGCATGGTCGCCGCGCTCACCTTCGTGCCCGTGTTAGGCGTTCCGCTGTCGGGGACGCCGCTCGTGGGGACCGACGCGCTGCTCTCCATGGTGCAGATGCCGGCTGGCGTTCCTGTCGGCACGCTGGCGATCGGCAAACCCGGCGCGATCAACGCGGCGATTCTCGCCGCCGAGATCGTGGCGCAGCATCGACCGGCCGTGAAAGAGAAGCTGCGTGCGTTTCGGCAGAAGAGACGAGACGAAGTCGCAGCGATTACACTGCCCGCGCCGAGTGCTTAACTCAAGCCTCGCTAACTAAAGCTGTCGGCTGCCAGGGAACAGTTAGAAGCTTTCAGCAGGCACACGATTCACGTTAGGCATCGTGAGCCGCAGGTGCTGGACTGACATCTTTGAACTGTTGTCTGGTAGCCGACAGCTTAGTTTGCAGTTCTACGAAGCCGCCCCAGCTGCTTTAGTGAGTCCGCCGAACCGTCGGTCGCGCGAGCAGAAGGCATCGATCGCGCTGAGCAGATCGTCCTCGCCGAACTCGGGCCACATCACGTCGGCGAAAACCAACTCGGCGTAGGCGCACTCCCAGAGCAGGAAGTCGCTCAGCCGGTGCTCGCCGCCGGTGCGGATCAAAAGGTCGACCTCAGGAGCACCGATCGTGTCGTGCATCGCCGCTGCGATCGCTTCAGCGAACGTCTCGCGCGTCGCCGGACGTCGCGGATCGAGCTGCGTCGCCGCGCGCACCATCACGTCGCGCGCTGAATAGTCAATGGCAACACGGAGATGCAATCCGGTTTCGCGGCGAGTGGCATCTTCGGCGGCAGCAATCTGGCGCTGGAGCTCGGGCGCGAGCCGATCGCGTCGACCGATGAAGTGCAGACGCACGCCGTTCTCGACGCAGCGTGACACTTCGGCTGCGAGATAGCGGCGGAAGAGCTTCATGAGCGACGCGACCTCGTCAGGCGGACGGCGCCAATTGTCCGACGAGAACGCGTAGAGCGTGAGGTATTCGATGCCTGACCGACGCACGGTTTCCACCGTGCGGCGCACGGCCGTCGCTCCAGCCACGTGCCCAGATACACGCGGGCGGCCGCGCCTAACGGCCCAACGCCCATTCCCATCCATGATAATCGCGATGTGCCGGGGCAGTCCTTCACGTGCCACGCGCGCGTCGCTCCGCGTCCCTGTTTGTCGTGTGGAATTCTGCATTACGCCTATCAACGATCTCGCGTCGCGCGGATGATGGCTTCCATGTGGTCGAGATACCGCTCCAGGGCCTTCTTGCCGGCGGCTGTCAGCGCATAGTCGGTCTTCGGGACTCGTCCCTCGAACGACTTCGTGCAGGTTACATACCCAGCCTCTTCGAGCTTTCGTGCATGCACGCTGAGATTTCCATCAGTCGTGCGCATCAGCGCTTTGAGCTCGCTGAAGCTGAGCGACGGATTCACAGCGAGCGCGCTGACGATGCCAAGTCGCATTCGCTCGTGGATCAGACGATCTAGCTCGACCGGAGTTGCGTCCCCGCTCGAGTGAGCCTTGATGCCGCTACCAGCGCCGCCGGCTCCGCCTCCTCCTCCCCCTCCCCCTCCCCCTCCGGGGGGCTGCGACCGCGCAAGCGCGGCGTTCGAACGCCTAGCCACCATACCTCCTTGCGATAAGAACGCCGAACACGGCGTGTAGGGCGCCGAAGCCGAGCGCCATGAACCATGTCTCGAAGCCCGTGGGCACGAGCGCTGCGGCGGTGCCTAGCAAGACGAAGCACGCGCCCATAACTGGAATCACGCGCACTGAAAACATTCCCGCCGCGGTTACAGCGGCGCCGTACGAGAGAAGCCACAGCGGCACGAGCAGAGTGCCTTGCTGCGCGCGTAGCAAGGCTCCCGTTAGGACCGCTGCAATGAACATCGCGGGGACGAATGCGAGCGCCAACCGCCGCGTGGCCCCGCTGAAAAACGGCGTCTCCGTGCGGTTGGCTTTCCTGATTGTTGCGCCTAGCGAGACAAAGAAGGCGACGACGGCCGCGGCTATCCACGTCATGACCCAGCGCGTGGTCAGCGGTGTGCGGAGCGTAGCCGCCGTGGCGACGAAAGCGACGCCTCCAGCCGCAGCGATCCCCCAGCCCGAGATCGCGGTGACGGGCTCGGCCCGCTCCATAGTCTCGCGGATGTACTGCAGATTATCGATCGCCCGGTCATGCAGCGCCGGTGGCTGCGCCGAGGGGGCAGTCGTGATGGGGCGTATTGTGGCCACGGGAGCAATCTGATCGGCCCGACCGGGCGCCGTCAAGTACTTTGTCCTGTAAAGCTAGCCACGGCTACGGGGCCCGAGCCATGGTCCGCTGCAGGGGCCCCTCCAGGCCTAACGGCGCGTCGCTGGTAACGTGAACCATCCATAAGCGGCCTTCGCTCAGCGCGCGTCGATCGGCATCGCCGAGATGGAAGACGCCGCTGCCGACCGCCATCCCCGGCCCTGCCAGCCGATGGACGACTCGGCGCCGCGAGCTCGCTTCCGCCGCCACAGCGACCGCGTCCGTGCGTCGCAGCACCACACCCTGCGAACGTGCCACGGCTGCCGGTGCCACGCTGACATCGTAGCGCAGCTCGCTTCTGGCAACGTCGTACGTTAGGCGCGCTCTCGCCGAACCGGCGCGTGCTGTATAGGTCACAGTCATCGGACTTCGTGCATCGTTGAGCACTGGCGTCGTGGCCGGCGGGCGCCGCCTAACGCCTCCAGGCGCTTGCTCGAACGCATACGCGAACGCGACCAGCCGCGTGTCACTGAAGGGACGGCCGAGGAGCTCCAGCCCGACCGGCAAGCCATCGCTGGTGAATCCGGCGGGAAGCGAGAGCGCCGGAAAGCCGCAGTGCGAGCTGAGTTGACAGGTGCTCCCCGCCTGCGGCTCGCCGACGATTGCGGGGCGACGCTGCATCGTGGGGTAAACGAGAGCGTCGAGACGCAAACTATCGAAAAGAGCGATCAGCCGATGGCGTATCGTGTCCTGTTTCGCCACGGCCTTGCGGTACCCTTCGCTGTCTCTCGTCTGCACCGTGTCGCGCACTCTGAACGTAGCGTCCAACGCGTCGTGGTGCATCCCGTGATCGATGATCTCGCGCAACGACTTGACCGGCGCGTTAGGCACGCGCGAGAGATAGTCGATGAGGTCCCACTTGAACTCATAGTTGATGACACTCGAGGCAGCGAGGAGCGAGTCGAAGTCGGGGATCGTCACATCGACGATCTCAGCGCCTAACGCACCCATCGCGCGCGCCGCGGCGCGCACCGTGTCACCGATGTCAGCGTCGGTGTCGCGGAACAGGTTGCGCAAAATGCCGAGCCGTGCACCTCTCAGCGCGTCGCGATCCAGCGCCTCGACAAAGCGCGGCAGCGCGCGCGCGTCCAGCGCACGAGTGACGGCGTCTGCGCTGTCGCGCCCCACGCTGACATCGAGCGCGATGGCCAGGTCGCTGGCTGTGCGCGCGAGCGGGCCGGTGACATCCTGAGTGTGCGAGAGGGGAATGACGCCGTCGCGGCTGACAAGCCCGCTCGTGGGACGCAGTCCAAACAGCGAGCCGTACGCGGCCGGAATTCGGATGGATCCGCAGGTGTCGCTCCCCCAGCCCACGACGGCGAAGCTGGCCGCGACCGCGGCGGCGGTCCCTCCGCTCGATCCGCCGGGACAGCGGCGCGGGTCATAGGGATTGCGAGTCTGCCCGCCTAACGAACTCACTGATGTGATCCCCGCCGCCAGTTCGTGCATGTTCGTCTTGCCAAGGATCACTGCACCGGCCTCGCGCAGGCGACGCACAATGAAGGCGTCATCGACAGGTTGTAGGACTGCGAGCGCCAACGACGACGCGCTGGTGGGCATGTCGTACGTGTCGTAGTTGTCCTTGAGGACGATGGGAATCCCGTGCAGCGGACCGCGCACCTTTCCCGCTTGGCGCTCTCGGTCGAGCGCGGCCGCGTCGCGCTCGGCGTTGGGATTCAGGCGTATCATCGCGTTGAGGGCCGGTCTCTGTTGGTCGTAGGCGGCGATGCGCGCGCGAAAAGCGCGCACCAGTTGGACGGCGGTGAGTCGTCCGCTGGCCATCGCCTGCTGCAGGTCGCTGATGCTGCCTTCGACCACGGCATGATCCACCGTCGGCGAACCTTGCGCGCTCCCGCGGCCAACGACGGCGCCGAGAGCCAGTATAAGGGCAACCGCACCGCGCGTTGCCGCGTGTAGGAGCGCGTTCACCATTCTGATCTCCAAGAAAAGAGGATCGCCGGTATCAGCCTGACGCGGCGTTCATTTGCCGCTCGTCCTCGCATCGCCACGAGGTCGACCACCGCATTAGAACATGCTTCCGCCGAAAGACCAGACCGCCTAGCATCCATTTTACCAAGACTGAGATCATCGCATGCAGAGACGAACCTTCATTCACGCCCTGGCCACTTCGTCGGCCGCAACTGCGTTAGGCAAACCTGC
>DASYRX010000039.1:0-2581 GCA_036003845.1 Gemmatimonadaceae bacterium
GCTCCAGTCCGTCTATCGTTAGGCCGCTCTCCACAAGCAGAGCGGCTGCATGCGCCGCAACGCCGTGTTCTTCCAACCATGTCGCGAATTCGTCCTCGCGATCGCTGCGCTCAATGGCGGAGAAGACACCAGTTGTGGGAGGGATAAGACTCTCGCCACAAACCGTGGAAAGGCTGCTTCGTTGGTCCGATGTCAACTGCGCGGCGCCGAGCGCCTCTGCGGCGGCACTCACGTCTCGTATCGCGTCGTTAAGCAGTGACGCGCTGCGGACGGTCGCCGAGGCCGGGTTATTCAACTCATGGGCCAGTCCGGCCCCGAGCCGCCCCAGTGACATCATCTTCTCGTCTTGCCAGCTTGTCGACGCGAAAACGCTTGCGCGGTCCAGCATCGCATGCACGAGAACTGCGATCAGCGTCGGGCAATCGCGGATCAGCTCAGGAAATCGGTCGCGATGTATGGCCAGCGCTTCGGTCGGCTCGAGCGCACGCACGTTCACCGGGGAGCGCGCCAAACGCGAGAAAGGAAGCACTCCAGTGGCGTCCCCCGCCACCGAGTCAAGGGCGTGAAGACGACCGGTCCCGCGGTCAACGGTCGCAGAAACTCTTCCGCCCAGCAGGATGAACATTTCGGTAACGGGTTCATCCTTTCGTGCCATCAAGTCGCCGGCTTCGAATCGACGCAGCTCGCCGTTCGCGACTAGCCACTCCAATTCGCTGCGCGCTACGCCTTCCAGCGTCTTGTGCAGCGCCAGTCGATCGACGAGAGCGGGCGAGCTTTGGGCGATCGTTGTCACACGCTCCCCGAGATGATTGGAGGTGCTCAGAAGCTGGTGATAAAGGCCGGCTTTGTGAAGCCGGCGGATCTCGTGACGCTCAAAGAGCTTTTCCGAAGCGTGGCCGCGTTTCCGCCTGGATCCCGTTTCGACATTCACTTCCGTGTCATAGACGCCGCGACTTCGGCCGTCGTGTTGCAGAGTAGCTGCTATGAGTTCACAATCAGTCTCTAGGATTCTCGCGATCATAACCGCATGGTCGGCGCCGACGCTCTAAGACTGAAGTGCGAAATTAAGAACGGCAGGCTGCTAGCCTGCCGTTCTTTGTTGCTCTCCCAGGACCGGCTGGTGCACATACCGCTCGAAATACACCTCCTCACCACCGGCCTGCGGCAAGCGTGAAGGGCGACGTCGCTCACGGATCTTGTACGCGGTGTAACTCCCCACCGCGAGTACGACCGTCACGATGAACGAAACGAGGATGATTACTGCAAGGAGGGTGTTAAGGCTCATTGGGACTCCATGGCATCAGATGCGCCCCGCGCGTTCAAGTTTGCCCCAAGACATCTGCACGCCGAGGAATTCCTCCACGGTCGCGAGCATCTTGGCAACGTCGACTACGATGATGAAGAAGAACCGATAAATCACTGCATACGGCACGAGTCGAAGGTCCTCCTCCTCCATCGCTATCGTGTACACTGCCGCGACCACGTCGAGAAGCGTGAGCAGTGTCCACCAGTAGAGGATGTACTCCCCGGAACCTGCCTTCAGCGCGACAATAGCAAAGAGGCCGTTCCCCACGATGTTCACTGTCGGCCATATGACCGCCTCGAACAGCATGAGGTTCAGAGAGATCCAAGGGCCAAATCCGTGACGCGGTAGCAGCAGCCAACTGCTTCGCTTGCGCAGGGCCTGCAGGATCCCGCGTGTCCAGCGATAACGCTGCTTGAGGAGGTCGAGGAGGTTTTCCGGCGCCTCGGTTAAAGCCTGTGCTCCCTCCTCGTAAACGACGTGCCATCCAGCCGTGAGAATCTTTAGCGTTAGGTCTGCATCCTCGGCGAAGGTGTCGGTGTCGAATCCGCCTAACTGGCGCAGCACATCGCGGCGGAAAACGCCGATGGGCCCCGGAATGATATTGACCGAGCGCATGTAGCCTTGCGCTCGACGCGCCATGTTCAACCCCTCGATGTACTCCAATGCCTGGAGACGCGTCCACAAGTTGCCGCGGTTAGCCACTTTGACGTTACCGGCTACCGCCCCCACTCGGTCATCATCGAAATGACGCATTGCGGCGCGCAGCGTTCCCCTTGCAAGCCGAGAGTCGGCATCCATGCAGAGCACGTACTCGTGCCGCGCTAACGCAATGCCGACGTTCAACGCACTCGCCTTGCCGCCATTTGCCTTGCCTACGAGACGAACCGTGACGTCGCCATATCTTCCCTCGAGAGCGCTCACGATTTCACGCGTCTTGTCGGTAGATCCATCGTCGACTATCAGGATCTCAGCCGAGGGATAGTCGAGCTCCAGCAAGCTTCGTGTGGCGGCTTCAATGACTGCTGCCTCATTGTACGCCGGTATGATGATCGTCACCGGTGGCAGGGTGGCATCGTCCGCGGGTTCGCTTGCCGTCTGTTCTTCCATATGGTGCAGGAAGCCCAGCCACATCAGCACGAAGTAACGGATGACCAGCAAGATCAAGAAGATCAACAGAACGCTCACCGCTATGAACAGCGCCCAATCGTCCCTGATCACCTCAACCTGCGCCAGGAGTTTGGCGAGCGCGATCACGCCTAACGACATGGTGACCAT
>DASYRX010000040.1:0-12108 GCA_036003845.1 Gemmatimonadaceae bacterium
CGGCAGCATCGACGATGTGATGACGGCGATGACTGTCGATCAGCCGGTTGAGCTCATCCCCGGCCAGCGTCCCCCACGTTATCCGCCGATGCTAGAGCGAGCGGGTATTGCAGGAGACGTCGTCGCGCAGTTCGTGGTTGATACCGCGGGGCGAGTGGAGCGCGCGAGCGTGGACATCCAGCAGGCGACACACGTGGAGTTCGCGCGCGCCGTGCAGGACCGCTTGGCCGCGTTGCGATTTGTGCCTGCCCGCGCGCGCGGGCGCGCTGTGCGCCAGCGTGTCGAGCAGCGCTTTCATTTTGAAGTTGTTAGGCGCTAGACGCCGAGCACAGGAGGCGGTCCCGTGCTAGGGGCCGCCTCTCGTTAGGAACTACATGGCTGACGATCGCGCCGCTGCTGCCGCTGCGATGGCTGCCGAGCTCCCAGCCGCCGCGTTCGTCGAGCCGCGTGATCCTCCTTCGGTCGCGATGCTGACGAAGCCGGTCCCCATCTTCTTCAGCTGATTCTGCCAGGCGATACCTCCGGTCTTTGGGTCCAAGCAGAAGATCTCGCCAGCCGCGGAGGCGAATAGGGCGTCGCCATCACAGTACACGTTCGCCAGTCCTCCCACGGAGCTGCCGGCGAACTTCACGGGGAGCTTCACCGTCCAGCGCACTTCACCCGTCTTGCGATCGAGCGCGAGGACGGAAGTCTTGATACCGATATAGACCAACCCCGAAAGCATTCTGGCCATGCGAAAACCCGAATAAAGAGAGCGGGAGAGGATAGCGCATGCGACTCGAAGGCGCAGGGACGCGACAAGCTGCTGTCGGCTTACAGCTGCCTGCCGACAGCCGACAGCTTCAGTAGAGCTAGACCCCAGACCCGAAACGCTACAGACTGAATGCATGTGTAACGACCACTCGCTCACTCGTCGCGACGCGATCAAGACAGGCTTGGCGTCGGTTGCCGCGCTCGCTGTACTGCCGCCAGGATCCCGACTGCTTACGTTCTCGGGCGAAGACAACTATCTCGACGCAGCAAAGCGCGCGCGGGCGTGGCTGGCGGCGACGGCGCAACGTGGCCCGAACGGGCTCACCTGGGCCGCCGATCCACTGAATCCGAAGTCGGAGTCGTACGATCTGTACAACGGCATGCCGGGCGTCGTGCTCTTCTTGCTCGAGTACGCGCAGGCGACGGGCGACTCCAAGGCGCTGGCAGATGCCGCCCAGGCGGCCGATACGATCGCTGGTGTGCTGGAGCAGCCTAACGAGAACATCGAGAAGCTGGGCACGGGACTGTACGTGGGTGTCGCCGGCCTCGCCTACGTGCTGTACGAGACGTATCGATCGACAAACGACGCCAAATACCGGTCGGCCGCCCTTCGTGCAGTCGAGCACGTCAAGCGTCTCGCGAAGCCGATTGACGACGGCGTGGAATGGGGCGCCACTGTCGACATCATCTCGGGGAACGCAGGCACTGGCTTGACGCTCCTGGCGCTGCACGATCGTCTCAACGACCCCGCGCTCAAGGATCTCGCCGTTCGCGCGGCGCGCCGAGCTGCTACGTTAGGCGTGCCAGAGCAGGGAGGACTGAAGTGGGCCATGAACCCGACGTTCGCGCGACGCATGCCCAACTTCTCGCACGGCACAGCTGGCGTATCGTACTTCGTCGCCACAGTCGGCGAACGTGTGAAGGACGACCATCTAATAGATGTCGCCGCGCAGGGCGCGACTTACCTCCGCAATATCGCGGCGCGCACGGCCAACGACGGCTGGAAGGTCTTTCACAGCGAGCCAGGCAACGAATCGCTCTACTATCTGAGCTGGTGTCACGGCCCGGCCGGCACAGCGCGGCTCTACGAGCGACTCGGCCGTTCGGCGAACTACAAAGCGCAGAAAGCAGAGGTACCGCGACTGGCCCAAGGGATCGTCGACAGCGGAGTCCCGGACCAGAGCCCCGGCTACTGGAACAACATCAGTCAGTGCTGCGGCAACTGCGGCGTCGTCGAGTTCTTCACGTCGCTCTATCGCACGACGCGTGACGCGAAGCATCTCGCGTTCGCCCGCAGGGTCATGGACAACGCGTTAGGCAGAGCCACTGCCGACGGCGACGGTCTCAAATGGGTTCAGGCTGAGAACCGCATATCACCGAACGTCGTCATCGCACAGACAGGGATGATGCAGGGCGCGGCAGGCGTGGGCCTGGCGCTCCTGCATCTGGACGGCGCGATGAAGGGCCGCGCAGACCGGATCGTGGTGCCCGACAATCCGTGGCCAGGCGGTTCAGCGACCTAGCACGCGTTTGACAGCTAGCACGACAGCTTCGGCCGTGATGCCGAGGTGCTTGTAGATGTCCTCGTATTTGGCGGAAGCGCCAAAACGCTCGAGCCCGACGACGGCGCCGTCGATTCCGACCCAGCGATACCAGGACATCGGGTGCGCTGCCTCGATGGCGACGCGCTTCACGTTAGGTGGCAGTACCGAGTTCCGGTATTCGATCGGCATGTGCGCGAAGATCTCGTGGCACGGCATGCTCACCACGCGTGCCTGAATGCCCTCGGCGGCCAGCTGCTCGCGCGCCTTGAGCGCGATCGCGACCTCGGAGCCGCTCGAGAGAATCGCGACGTCGTTGGCGTCGGCGCCGGCGATGACGTAGCCACCGCGCGCGGCGTCCTCCGGCTTCGAGCCTAACGCGGCCCTGTCGATGAATGCGAGCTTCTGCCGGGTGAGCGCCAGCGCCACGGGGCCTGTCTTGTGCGTCAGCGCGATACGCCAAGCCTCGACGACCTCCGCTGAATCCGCGGGCCGGATGAGCGTCATGTTTGGAATCGCTCGCAGCGCGCTCAGATGCTCGATGGGCTGATGCGTCGGCCCATCCTCGCCGAGGCCGATCGAATCGTGTGTGTACACGTACACGACGTGCACGCCCATGAGCGCAGCGAGCCGCACCGATGGCCGCATGTAGTCCGAGAAGATGAGGAACGTACCCCCATACGGGATTAGTCCGCCGTGAAGCGCGATTCCGCTCATCATTGAGGCCATCGCGTGCTCACGCACTCCGTAGTGCACATAACGGCCGGTGCGATTGGCCGCCGAGAAGACGCCGGCGTCCTTGATGAGCGTGTTATTGGACGGCGTGAGGTCGGCCGACCCGCCAAACAGTTCCGGGATCTTGAGGCCGATGGCGTTGAGCACGGTGCCTGACGCGGCACGAGTCGCCACGCTGCCGTTTTCCTTTGTGAACGTCGGCAGGGACGACTGCCAGCCAGCGGGAAGCTCACGCTGCACGACGCGGCGGCTGAACTCCTTGGCCTCGTTAGGGTACGCTTTCGCGTAGGCGATCAGTTGTCGGCGCCACTGATCGTGCGCCGCTGCCCCGCGCTCGCGCGTCGTGCGCCAATGCGTGAGCGCTTCTTCGGGAACCCAGAATTTCTCCAGCGTCGGCCAGCCGAGGTTCTTCTTCGTGAGATCGACTTCCTCGGCGCCTAACGCTTCACCGTGAGCCTTGGCCGAGTCTTGCCGGTTCGGCGAGCCGTAGCCGATGTGCGTCTTGACGATGACGAGCGAAGGGCGATCGGTCTCCGCTTTACACGCGGCGATCGCCGATTCCAGAACAGCGAGATCGTTCACGTCGTCGACGCGATGCACGTGCCAACCATAGCCATCGAACCGCCGGGCGACGTCGTCCGAGTACGCGAGATCGGTACTGCCGTCGATTGTGATGTTGTTGTCGTCGTAGAAGCCGATCAGTCGTCCGAGCCTCTGGTGCCCGGCGAAGCTTGCTGCTTCGTGCGACAGGCCTTCCATGAGATCACCGTCGCTGCAGATGAACCATGTGAAGTGGTCGACGATGTGATTGTCGGTCTTGTTGAACGTCGCCGCCAATTGCGCTTCGGCGACGGCCATGCCGACCGCATTCCCAAAGCCTTGGCCTAACGGGCCCGTCGTTGTTTCGACGCCGGGTGTGTGGCCGTGCTCGGGGTGCCCGGGTGTCTTGCTCCCCCACTGCCGGAAGTTCTTGATCTCATCCAGCGAGAGATCGTATCCAGTGAGATACAACACCGAATACAACAGCATCGACGCGTGGCCGTTAGACAGCACGAACCGGTCGCGGTCGGGCCAAGTGGGATCTGCCGGATTGTGTTTGAGGTGGCGTGTGAAGAGCAGGTAGGCGAGCGGCGCAAGCGCCATCGGCGCTCCGGGGTGTCCGCTCTCGGCCTTTTGCACGGCGTCCATCGCGAGCGTACGGACGGTGTTGATGCAGAGCTCGTCGAGAGATGTTGCGACGGTTGTTTCAGAAGATGTCACGGTAGATGAAGCGGAGAGTGCCTAACGACTTGATACGGAGCGCGGTAGCGCCGCGAATGGACTGGAAAATTAGCTGTCTAGAACGGGGTCTGCATCCACCCCCGTGTGGACCGGGTCGGTACCTCCAAGGTCCGGGGTCAGAGTCGCCTCAGACCTCAGACCTTGCTCTCCCCAATCATCCTCTCCGTGAGAACAGTCGACAGCGCGTAGATGGTCTCTTGTGGATTGACTCCCGGCGCCGTCGGTAGAATCGAGCCATCGACAATGTACAGCCCACGTACGCCAAAGCGCTCACCGTTAGGCATCACCCCGGCTTGGCTGGCATTCCGACCAATCCGGCACGTGCCGTTGACGTGAGCGGAGAAAAGGGTCACGTCGTTCGCCGCAACCGAAGCGGAGTCGATGGCGGCGACATCGTTCTCCGTTCGTACGACAATCGGCCGAGTGTGCGACGTCATCACTTCGGCAGCTCCGCCCGCGAGTGCGAGCCTGGCGGAGGCCGCGATCGATTCGCGCACGTGCTGCGCGTCGCCCGGTTCCAGCCTGTAGCGAATACGCGGCGTTCCACCGCGTCCAACAGTAACGCTGCCGTTCGACTCGCCCTTGGCCACACCATCGCGAACCAGCGCGATGAGCGGCGCAACGTTGCTCAGTTGCTTCATTCGGCCGAAGTGGTCCGAGCCAAATCCGCTGGCAGCCGCAGCCGCCAGGCCTGGCGTGAGAGCGGGACATTCGATCCAGTATCCATATCCATTGCTCTTGCGCGCGAACTCCGCGCATACACTGGTTTGCGGGACGCCAGCGAGCGGATATGTCTCGTTAGGCATCCGCGCTAGTACGGCCGTTGTCGGATGCAGCCTGAGAAAACGACCTACACCGCCGCCGCCCAGTCCGGAGCGCTGGAGGATGAGCGGCGTCTCCACAGCTCCTGCCGCCAGGACCACAACCGCCGCGTCCACGAGCAGCTCGGCGCCGCCAGGAGCACGAGCGTGCACGCGCTTCTGCGGCGGTTTGCCGCGACCGGTATCGCGCGCCGTCACGACGATGCGCTCGACGACGGCGTCGCTGATGATCCGAGCGCCGGCGGCGACGGCGCGTGGCAAGTACACCTCGAGCGCCGACTGTTTGGCACGGTAGCGGCAACCTAACGAGCATGTCCCGGCGCGAATGCAGCCGCGCGCGTTGATGCGCGCCGATTCCACGTGCCAGCCGAGCGCTCGGGCACCGGCTATGAGCATGTGATTGGGCGGATTGTGCGCATCGTCCGGAACGACAGTCGCATGCGTCTCCGCTTCAACGCGGTCGAAAATCTTCCCGAGGTCCGCAGAGGTCATCCCTTCAGTACCGTGGTCCTCCGCCCACTCCTGCAGCACGTGCTGGGGCGTGCGCAGCATCAACATCCAGTTCACCGTAGTGCCGCCACCTAACGCGGCGCCCTGCAGCAGTGTGAACGCCTGATCGCCAGTGGTGCGCAGCCCGCGGTCGGCGAACAGATCGGCGCCGATTTCATGCTCCCGCTCGCTGAAATCACTTGCGTCCACTGAGCGCCCGCGCTCCAAAAGTATCACGTCGCGACCGCCTTCGGCGAGCCGCGTAGCGGCTACCGCGCCACCCGCTCCACTTCCAATCACGATGACATCGGCGCGGAAATAATGAGAGCCGGTCCATGTCGCTGCCGAGCGAACCTGGTTAGCCTGAGGACGCGGATGGCGCAGCACGTCGGCAATGCGCCCATCAATCGATCGCGCCACCGGTTCAGCGTCGTGCGGCACGCCCGGCAGAGGTCCTTCCCAGGGAACTTGCGGCTCGCGCAGGTGCAGCGCTGGACGGACGCCTAACGCCGCCTGCGGTTCCGGCTGCGCATAGTACGTCGACAAGACGAAGCGCCGCACACCGTGAGCGATGCTGCGAGCGATCGCGATGCGGCTCGTCAGCCAACACTCGAACAGGCTCGCAGCTGCAGGGTCGCGGGATAGGCGAGCGAAGTGGTGGGCAACGACGAGATTCGCAAGCGGATTGTCTAGCAGTGACGCAGCGAGCCTGAGTTGCTGCGCGATGTGTGGCGGCGCCGTTCGCAACCGTTCAATGAGCGCACGGCTCAGCACGTCGAGGTCGGCGTGGTCTCCAACAACGATTCGCGCGATCTCCAGCAGTCGCTCTGGTCCGTTCACTTGGTGTTCATTTGCGGTATCCCTCTAGTGCCGTTGCAACTTGCTTCGCCTACGCGACGAACTCGGCGGCGAGCAACATCGAAAAAATCCGGCGGCATTGCGTTTGGCGGAAATAGTTGGAACGGCACTAGCGCACTCTTCGGCTGTCGACGAGAGTTGTGTCGTCGCGCAGCCATCCGCCAGCGTCCGCATCCGGAAATGAACGCATCCTCATCGAGAAAGAACCGGAGCCGGAGCCCCGCGCCGAGCGCACGTTACGACAGTCTGTCGGATCCCAAAACTTTGGCGCTGTTCGTCGAACGCCTCGACGCGGGTATCTATATCACGGATGCCGAGGGACGCTTTCTCGACGCCAATCCGGCATTTCTGCGGCTCTTCGGACTTGGCTCGAAGGAGGAGCTGGCGAGTGCGCGAGTGAGCGATTTCCTCGCCGAGCCCGAACGTCGTGGTGAGCTTCTGGCGCTGCTGGACGATCAAGGCTCAGTGCGCTCGTATGAGACGGAGTTCGTTAGGCGCGACGGTTCGCGTATTGTCTTGAGCGACACCACGTACCTGGTGCGCGACCCGTCCTCAGGGAAGCCGATATACCATGGTATCGTTCTCGACGTGACGCACGCCAAGGCGATGGAAGCCGAGCTGCGCTCCCAGGTCATGCGCGACGCGCTCACGGGCTGCTACAACCGGCGCTACTTGCTGGAGCTCGAGGAGCGTACTAGCCAAGGCGCGTTAGGCTCGTGGGGCTGCGTCTTCGTTGATATCGATCGCTTCAAGCAATTCAACGACGAGTTCGGTCATCACCGAGGCGACGACGTTCTCCAGCGCATGGCGCGCTTTCTCATGCGTCACGTGCGCGCCGACGAGCCGGTGATTCGACTGGGTGGCGACGAATTCCTCGTCGTTCTCGTAGGCGCGGACCAGCGGAGGACCGAAGACGTTGCCAAACGGCTGCAGCATGCTGCCGCTCGCAGCGCACCGGTACCCTTCTCGCTAGGCTGGGCAGCGCGGCAGGCCGGCGAAACGCTCGAGCATACGCTCCAACACGCTAACCGTCATCTCATCGCGGTTCGTGTTTTGAGTCGCGGCGGCACTCCGCCGTTCGCCCTGCCTGCCGAGATGGAACGGCGGAAGACTCCAGTTGCTCTACCAGCAACGGACGAGGGAAAGAAGTAGCTACCCTGGTAACCTCAACGCCGACAACGGATTACGGGAGACTCCAAGCTCTTGAAGTTTGGAGTCTCCTGTTTTGGGTATTCCGTCTTCAGGACGGTTAGCTGGAAGTGGAGTGGGGTGTGCAAATCCCAGGGCCTGATCACGTCTCCTGACAGAAACCTTCCAGGATGACGAATGAACAGCACAGTGAGGTCGCAGGCTTGGGACCGCGTGGGCCGCGTGTCACCATGGATCGTCTGGATAGCGCTCACGCTCGCGCTTGGCGCGCTTGCCCTATGGCCTGAGAGGGCGCACGCGCAGGGTCGCGTGATCCCGCGGCCCTGCGTGCGCCCCGTACCGCCGCGCTGCACGCCTAACATGGATTGCGGCGTCGTCGCGATGATGCCGTGTCCCGTCGCGCCGATTGAACGGATCTCGAGCGATGTGCAGGCCAACCTCGAAGGTGGCGGC
Organism: Gemmatimonadaceae bacterium; assembly: GCA_036003845.1. Lineage (GTDB taxonomy): Bacteria > Gemmatimonadota > Gemmatimonadetes > Gemmatimonadales > Gemmatimonadaceae > DASYRX01. Next base: position 8,081 of record DASYRX010000040.1, read on the forward strand.
CGAGTAGTGCGCTACGAGATCACGGAAAAGTTCGTGAATCGTGGTCCTGGCTTGGGCGAGGCCGATTACATCTTCCCGTTGCCGAATGGGGCAGCGTTCGAAGACCTGCGCCTGGAGATCAACGGGGAGCTGGTTTCGGGTGAGACGTTACCGGCCGATAAGGCGCGACAGATCTACGAAGACATCGTTCGCCGCCAGCGCGATCCAGCGCTCGTCGAGTGGATCGGCTACGGGCTGGTCCGAGCACGCATCTTCCCACTACCGACCGGACAGGAAAAGCGGGTCGTCGTGCGCTTCCGCAGTGTCGTTAGGCGCGAAGGATCGGCGCTGCGTGTCGATTACGCGCGCGGTACGGATCCAGGTGGCCAACGCACACCGGTCGTCATGCCGGCCACGACTGAGCGTGACGATGACGACGAGCGCACGACGGGATGGAGCCGCTTCACGCTCACGATGCCGCGCGGCGCCGACTACGGCGAGCCGTACTCGCCGACGCATTCGCTGCGCATCCGGGACCGCGGCGACAGGCGCGAAGTCCGCGCTTCGGGAACAGCCGGGAACATCACGGTTCTACTTCCGCTGCGCCGCCCTAACGAGCCGTCGATCACCGTCGTCGCACACGCTCCGGACCGTGAGGATGGCTACGCCCTCATCGCGATCTCACCGCCGGCCGCACGCAATCGTGCCTTGCCGCGCGACGTCACGTTCGTCGTCGACGTCTCCGGATCGATGCGCGGAGCGAAGCTGGAACAGGCGAAGGCGGCAGGTCGAGCGATTCTCGCGACGCTCGAGCGCGGCGATCGCTTCCGCGTCATCGACTTCTCGACCGACGTTCACTCGTACCGCGATGGGTTCATCGCGGCGACTCCCGAGAACATTCGCGATGCGCGTCGCTACATCGATGGTCTGCGCGCCGAAGGTTCCACGAACATTTCAGGTGCGCTGGAGGAAGCGCTCGATGTCGACGCTACGCCGACGCGTAGCGGCCGCCTCGAACGCATGCCGTTCGTCGTGTTCGTCACGGATGGTGAACCGACAGTCGGCGAACGCAATCCCGATCTCATCGCCGCGATGGCCGCTCGCCTGCGCAATGAGGCGCGCGTGTTCACGTTCGGCGTCGGCGCCGAGATTCACGCAGGACTGATCGAGCAGCTCGCGCTCGAAGGCCGTGGCACCGCGCACTTCGTGAGCGGCAACGAGTCAGTCGAGCGAGCGGTATCGCTTCTGGCACAGCGCCTGACGAGTCCCGTGCTGAGCAACGTTCGTGTGCGTGCGGAAGGCGTGCGCCTGACGAATCTGCATCCCGTACTCCCGATCGATCTTTTCGCCGGACAGGATCTCGTTCTGCTGGCGCGCTACGACGGCAGCGGCGAAGCTCGGATATTGGTAGAGACCGATTCACCCGACGGCAGGCTTTCCTGGACGCGGGACGTACGCTTCCCGGGACGGGAGAGCGACAATGCATTCGTCGGTCGGTTGTGGGCCGCTCAGCGGCTTGGCTGGCTGGCCGCGGAGAAGCGCAAGCGTGGCGGTTCAAGTGAATTGGATGCCGAGATCAAATCGTTAGGCGAGAAGTTCGGGATCCCCACCGAGTTCTCGTCGTATCTGGTTCTCGAGCCTGGAATGAACGTCGCGTCTGATGTGCGGCGTGACGGACCAGTGCTTCCTGGTGCGGCAGCCGCGCGAGGGAACGAGGAACGCGCGCGGCGCTTGGGCGAGAGTCCGGCTCAGCTACAGAGCGTCGTCGTGACGGGTACGGCGAGCGCCGCGCCGATGAGTCGCAAGGAGCAGGAGTTTGCCGCGGCCAAGCAGGCAGCGCAGCAGCGCGACGCCAAGTCGCTGGCCGAGGTGGACGCCTCGTCACAGGTGGCCGACGAGCTGCAAAAGAACACGCGGCAGGTGGAACAACGCACCTTCAAGCTCGTCAATGGGGTATGGACAGACGTTCGACAAACCCCAACGATGCGCACCGTGCAAGTGAAGCCGTTTTCGCCGCTGTACTTCGAGCTCGTGCAACAGCTGAAGGGTCTCGGACCGACCCTCGCGTTAGGTGAGCGCGTGATCGTGGCCGGGCGTGCTGTGGCGATCGAGTTCGCGTCGACAGGATTGGAGCGCATGTCGGACAGCGATCTGCGCGGCGTGGTCGCAGCCTGGTAGTATGAACGACACCGAGCTGGAGCGGCTGTTCAAGGCGTACCATGTGCCGCTGGTGCGGTACCTGACGCGCCGGCTCGGCGACCGTGACTGGGCGGAAGAGGTCGCGCAGGAGACGTTCCTGCGCGCCCTCCGCCAGACGAACCTAACGAATGAACGGGCGTGGCTCTTTGCCGTGGCGACGAACCTCGTAAGAGATGATGCGCGAAAAGAGGATCGCCGGAGGCAGCGACTGCGGCTTCTAGCTGAAGAGACACGCGATGTTCAGGTCGAATCGGCAGAGACCGCTCTGGAACGGGCCCAGGATGCCGCGCTAGCCCGTAAGGCAATGGATGGATTGGTAGAACGAGACCGGTTGGCGCTGCTGATGCGGGAAGAAGGATTGAACTATGAAGAGATCGCGGAAGCCCTGGGGTTATCGCTAGGATCAATTGGTACGACGCTGGCGCGTGCGCGACGCAGACTCGTGGAGTCGTACGAGGCGATGCAACGTGACACGCAGCGCGGCGTTGGAGGTGGACATGCAGCATCTTGAGGAAGGAACCATTCATGCGTGGCTGGACGGCGCGCTCGCACCTAACGAGGCGAGTGCAGCCGAGGCTCACGTCGCAGCCTGCGAGGAATGCGCGCGAGCCGTTGCGGAGGCGCGTGGTTTGATTGCGGCATCTTCGCGGATCCTCGGCGCGCTGGACGACGTACCCGCCGTGCAGGGCTCGACGGGTGCGTTGAGTCTTCCTCTGACTCGGACGGGGCGCCGCTCCTGGTTGCGTCGCGGTGGCCTGGGTTACGCGGTAGCTGCAACGGCGCTGCTCGCTGTCGCTACCACGCTCGTGTGGAGCAAGCTTTCGCCTGACGCCGCGATGGATTCTCGCGTGTCGGCCGTCAACGAAGCGGTGCCCGCGCCACAAGCGGTTACCACGCAGCCATTGGTGGACACGATGGCAGCGGAGCGCAAAGCAGCATCCGCGCCACCCGCGGCCAGGGATCTCGCGCGCGATTCAGTCGCGGACCCGAAGTCCGTTTCCCCCGCGGTTACGAGCGCCAAGCTGAGCGCGAAAGAGTCACAGCCAGCGAAAGAGGAGCTTGCCATCGATCGCGTCGTTCCACTTCCGGGCGCGATGCCGCGTCCAGCCGCCCCGACGTCAACGCCACCCGTTAGGCAGCAGAGTGATCGCAAGGCGCTCGGCGAAGCCGCTGCGAACTCGCGTCCGGCGCAGGTGCTGGGGCGCGTACTGGATGCAACGACCGGTGCGCCAGTTGCTGGAGCGATCGTCAGCATGGACACAGCACGCGTTTCCACACGCACGGACAGCGCTGGGAAGTTCCAGCTTCAATCCGTGCCGTTAGGCACTCAGACCGTCAGCGTGCGCGCGCTGGGCTATCAACAGGCGCAGTACCCGGTCGCGGTCGCCGCGAGCGACACCGTGCAGCTCGCGTTCGCGCTGCAAAAGTCCGTCGCCGCGCTGGAGCAGGTTGTTATGACTGGAACGGCCGCTGGCGCGCAGCAGGCGAGACGCGATGCACCGAGTGTGCTACGCGAAGCTGAGCGGCAGCAAGCTGTCGCGGGTCAGGAAGGGAAGCGTTTGAGCGCCGCGAGCTCACGAGCAGAAAGCATTGCGGGTTGCTATTCACTGCGTACCGTCGCTCGGGACAAAGCGCGCGACGAGGATCGAGCGCTCGTCGCGTCCCTGCCGATGCGCGTGCAACTCGAGAGCGAGCTTGTGGATCGCTCACGCGCGAACGAGTTGTCAGCGAATCGTGCCCGGACGCTCACCGGAAATGCGCGCGCAGAATCGTGGCGCATCGTCGGCGATTCACTCGAGGTCATGTTTGTCGATGGCGACCGTCGAACACCGCTGCGATTCGCAAGAAGC
>DASYRX010000041.1:0-9401 GCA_036003845.1 Gemmatimonadaceae bacterium
CGTACGCGTACTTGGCTGATCGCTACGCGCTGCTGCCTCACGGCGCGTCGATCGGAGATCGCTACGGTCCGCGTCTCGTCGCAAAAAAGCCAATGACACGCGACGAAATCGCCGGCGCTCGCATCGCAATTCCTGGCAAACTGACGAGCGCTTACCTCGCGCTGCGTCTCTTTCAGCCACACTTCGAGCCGGTCGTCCTGCCCTTCGATACAATCGAAGACGCCGTAGTGAACGGCGATGTCGACGTCGGCCTGCTAATACACGAGGGCCAATTGACGTTCAGCGATCGTGGCCTGCATTTGGTCACGGATCTCGGCGCCTGGTGGTACCAGGAGACGAACCTTCCCCTCCCCCTCGGCGGCAACGTGGTACGCAAGGACTTGGGTGCGCCGCTCATCAGCAAGATTTCCCGTCACCTGCGGGAGAGCATCGTTTACTCGCTGTCCCACCGATCGCTCGCACTCGATCACGCGATGCGCTACGCGCGCGGCCTCGATCGCGAAAAGGCAGACACATTCGTCGGCATGTACGTCAACGACTGGACGCTCGACTATGGGCCGCGGGGACGCCAAGCGGTCTCGCTCTTCTTGCAACGCGGCGTCGAAAACGGGATCATTCCGCACGCCGTGCAAGTCGAGTTCGTTGACGCCTAACGCGCGGGCAGGTCTATGGCGAGTCCGGGCAGCGACGCAGTCGTCCCGGCCGATCAGCTTCTAGGCGAACCCGATCGACGGCGGATTCTCGTCGTCGACGATGAAGCGTCGCTGCGCGACGTACTCTCGCGTTTTCTCAAGTCCCGTGGCTACGTCGTACAAACCGCTGCTGACGGCGGTGCCGCGATCCGCGAGCTCAGGTCGCAACAATACGCCTTGCTCCTCTGCGACGTGCGCCTCCCCGACGCCTACGGCGTGCAGCTGATTGACGCCGCTCACGCGCACGACCCGGATCTCGCCGTCATCCTCTTGACCGGATATCCGGACGCGGCCGTGAAGACAGCCGCGTACGAGCACGGCGCGATGGATTACCTAACGAAGCCAGTTCCATTGAATGAGTTGGAGCAGGCAATCGAGCGCGCCCTTGCCCGTCGAGCGCTCACGCGTGAGCGTCGCCATCTCGAGTCCTTTATCGAGCGCGAGCTAGCAAAGGAAACGGCGGAATTCACTCGCCAGCTCGACTCGCGGGCCGTCGCTGTCGCCGAATCACTCGCCCGGCTCTGCGCGATGTACGAGAGCTCGTACGGCTTCTTGTCGGGAACGTCGACACGCGTTGCAACAGTGGCGACCGTACTCGGGCAGGTCATGGGTCTGCCTTCCTCGACGGTGGACGACATCAGAGTTGCAGCCGCCGTTCGTGACGTCGGGTTGATCGGCGTGCCGCATGAATTGATCACACGTCCAGGACCACTCGGCCCGGAAGAGTTTGAGCGCATCAAGCAACACGTGCGCATCGGAGTGGATCTGCTTACGCCGTTAGGCTTTGCTCCCGACGTCATCGAGTTTGTGCACACTCACCACGAGCACTTTGATGGCAGCGGCTATCCGCGACGTCTCGCACGAGGCGCCATTCCACTCGGCGGCAGGATCCTCTGCGCCGCAGAGACATTTGTCGCCCTCATCTCTCATCGTCCTTTTCGGCCCGCGATGACAACGGACGATACGCTTGCGTATCTCACGTCACATGCTGGCGGTCTGGTCGACCCCGATGTGTACGAAGCGCTCGTTCGTGCAGTCCGCGAGAGCCACATCCTCGGACTGGGGACGTAGCTCTACTTGACGATCGGCGCGTCCTGTCTTACTAGGGACTCTCTGTGCCCGCGCGCTTTGTGAGCCCGCGGTTTTAGCAGCGCTATCAGCTTCAGTTACATACACGCCGCGAGTCCCGCGCGCCTAGCCCAGCACCGCAGGAGGATTCCCATGCCACGTCGCGATCATACTGATGCGACGCTGCGATTCGGCGACGATGACGAGATGGAAGATCTCGGCTACGGCCGGACGTACGACGATGATGAAGAAGATGAGGAAGGCTGGAGCTCGACGAAGCCCGATTCCGACCTTTGGGACGAGCCTGAAGACGCCGCACTGGATGAAGAAGAAGAAGGCGTCGCCGAGCGCGAGGTTGCTGATGACGAGGAAGGGATGGATGATGAAGTAGGCGATCTCTTCGGCGAAGACTCACCGCGTCGCGGACGCAAACGGGCGGCACCGGCCGCCCCACCGACCGTTACGCCTGGTGCGCCCGCACCTGCTCCAGCCGCAATACCTACGGTTGCAGCGGGAGCCGCGGCCGCAGCTGCTGCGAAAAAGGCACCCGCCAAAGCGGCACCAGCCAAAGCAGCGAAGAAAGCCGCGAGTCCAGCGGCTAAGAAGAAGACGGCGCCAAAGAAGGCCGCGAAGAAGGCAGCCAAGAAAGCCGCCAAGCAACCAGCGAAGAAAAAGGCTGCGGCGAAGAAGCCAGCCAAGAAGAAGGCAGCAAAGAAGTCGACAAGCAAAGCGCGTAAGCACAAGTAACTTCGCGCGGACCGGGGCATGGCTGACTCGCCGGTCGGCGTCCTGCGCACGCATGCGCGCCTCGCGCCTTGGAACGCGCGCGGGTTGGCTGCACACGTCGCAGCACTGGTGGACGCTGCCGGCGTGCGCCCGACGAACGCGTCTGCACGCGTTGCTCCGACAGCGCGAGCCGTCCGCTTCTACGTCGCGCATCGTCTTCTCGATCGCCCCGAAGGCGCGGGTACGGCAGCGACGTACAACTACCGACACTTCTTGCAGCTGCTGGCAATCAAGCTTCGCCAGCGGGAAGGCCTAACGCTGGAAGCGATCCAGCGTGAGATGCACGAGCTCACCGGCGATGCGCTCGAGCGGCGCGTCGCTCAATCGCTCGCGCCGGCGCTCCTCACAGGCACTCCAGCAGCCGCGCAGCGTGACGACGAGCCGTTCGTGCCATGGCGTCGTGTGCTCATCGCGGATGGCGTAGAGCTGCACGTCCGCGAGGACGCTGTCGCCGCGCACGATGACGCTGTACTGGCCATGCGCGAAGCGCTGCGCACAGTCCTCGGTCGTACAGCAACTCGATGAATGGAGAGTTCAAGGGCCGCACAGTCGTACTGACGGGGTTTGGACGGCCTGGCCAGGTTGGCGAGGCAGTGGCTCAGACGTTTGCTCGCGCGGGCGTGCACCTAGTCCTGGTCGATCGCGACGACAGTGATGCTGATGCGCGGCTGGTTGATCTGCGCTCGTTAGGTGTGGATGTGCATCACTTCGCTCGCGATCTGTCGGACATCACCGAGGTGACCAAGCTCGTTGACGAGATCGAGGCCGTCGCGCCCGATGGTGTCCACGCGCTCGTGTGCGCTGCCGGGGGGTTCGCGATGAGCGGCCCCGTCGCGGAAAGCGATCCCGCGATCTTTCACAAGATGATCGCGATCAACCTCACGACGGCGTACCTAACGACACGCGGCATCTTGCCGCTGCTGCGGCGCGCGCACGGCAGTATCGTCTATTTCAGCGCCGCGGCAGTTCTCCCGGGCGGCTCGGGCGCGCGCATGTCGGGGTACGCTGCGGCCAAGGCCGCAGTCTCCATGCTCATGCGCGCCGTCGCCGCAGAGGAAGCGGCGCACGGCGTGCGCGCGAATGCACTCGCCCCGACAATGATCCGCACGGCGATGAATGAAGAGAGCATGGGAAGCGACAAGCGCTATGTCGAACGCGAACAGATCGCCGACATCGCGCTCTACCTTTGCTCCGATGCAGCTCGCGCCATAACGGGACAGGTCATTCGTCTCGATGCCTGACGAGACACTTGCCTTACGAGTGGCTGCGCGGCACCTTCTCTCGTTATGAAACACGCCGCGCCGCGCCGAATGGCCGCGCGCGTCATTCCGCTCGACCGCGCTCTCGAAGCGCTCCCCGTCTTCCGGCTCAGTGACTCGGCCGATGATGCGGCCATCACCTACTCCCCGGAACGCGGCGGCCGTTGGCGCGTCCTCCCCAGCCCCGGCGATCGGCTCCCTGGCACCTTCGACCAGGACGTCTACATCGAGATCTGTCGCCGCTTCGTCGAGGCCGGTTCACCCAGCGATGGCAGCGTCTCGTTCACTCTCCACGCCTTTCTCCGATCAATCGGCCGCCGCGCCGACGGTCGCACGTATGAGCAGCTTCGATCAGCGCTCAACAGGCTCCAACGCACCTCACTTGAATCGTCAGGCACTTACTGGAATGCCGCCTCCAACGCCCCCTTCGAGGGGCGGTTTAGCATTCTCACCTCAGTTGCAATCGATCGTCGCCGGGTGTCCGATCGAGACCAGCTTCCGCTCTTTCCGGCGTTCGCGTCACCAGAACCTGGTGATGCGACAATCACACTTTCGCCGATCATCCGCGGTAACCTCGGCGCCGGATTTACATCCTCACTTTCTGTTCAACACTACCAGGCGTTGTCGTCGCCAGTCGCTCGACGCCTCTATCGCCTCTTGGAGGTCGCGCGCTCAGCTGATCAGCCGAATTGGAGTTGCTCACTCGAGGCTCTTGCGGAGCAGCTTCCTTTACTGCAACGCTATCCGTCCCACCTGCAGCGAGTGTTGCAACCCGCGCACGAAATGCTGTTGGCGTCGGGCATCGTGCGCGATGTCCAAACCTCGCGCACCGAATCGGGGTGGGAAGTCACATATTCTCTAGCGCCACGCGGGCACGGCGCCGGCACTTTTTCTGGGTAGCAGTGCTTCTTTGTTAGCGTTGCGTAGGTGACTTTGCATCTGGCAACTGTCTTGCGATGTTACGGAACACAGACGCTGTAGTCTGCGTATCTGGTGGAATCTGCTTCACTTAACTTGGTAGGCGTTGATGACTCCGCTCAAGAAAGCCGCGTTGGCCGGCGCGATCCTCGTCCCGCTTGTTGCCGGGGCATTCATGATTCAGGACCGCGAGGTCGCCGACGGCGGCCGTCTCTTTGGTCAGGTGCTGGACCTCGTACAGCACCGATTCGTCGACTCGGTTCAAGCTCCCGACCTGTATGAAAAGGCCGCTCGAGGCTTGGTAAACCAGCTTCAGGATCCGTATTCCGAGTTGCTCTCGCCAAAGCAGCTCTCGGAATTCACAAAGAACACCGGTGGCCGCTACGGCGGCATCGGAATGTCCATCGAGGAGCAGCCGGGACGCGGCGTCATCGTTGCCAAAGTCTTCTCAGGCACTCCCGCCGAGCAGGCTGGCATCCATGAAGGAGACATGATCGTCGGCATAGACACCGCGAACACTCGCGGTTGGACGAGCCGCAAAGTCTCCGACAACATCACTGGCGTTCCTGGCACCAAAGTTCAGGTGACGTTCGCGCGCCCAGGCGTCGTCGAGCCGATCAAGACGACGTTTACGCGTGCTGTCATTCACGTCCCCGCGGTCCAGTACTCGCTGATGTACGACGGCGGAGTTGGCTATATCAAGGTTCAAGGCTTCAACGAGACGTCCGCGCGCGAAGTCGGTACTGCGATGCGTCGCCTAACGAGCGAAGGCATGAAGGGGCTCGTGCTCGATCTGCGCAGCAACCCCGGCGGCTACCTCGAGCAGGCGCTCGAGATGAGCAACCTCTTCCTGAATCAGGGCCAGGAGATCGTCAGCGTCCGAGGCCGCAACGTCGACCCGCAGGTCTATGTCGCGCGCCAGCGTCCGGTTGCGCCCGCGCTTCCGCTCGTCATTCTCACCGATCAGTTCAGCGCTTCGGCATCTGAAATCGTCGCCGGTGCGCTGCAGGACCACGATCGCGCGCTGCTCATCGGCACAACGTCATTCGGCAAAGGACTTGTGCAGACGCTGTTCAATCTTGATGGCGGTTATGCGCTCAAGATGACGACGCAGAAGTGGTACACGCCGAGCGGCCGCTCAATTCAGAAGGAACGCAAGATCGGCCCGGACGGTTCGTTCGTCGAAGTCGTCGATTCCGTGGAAAGCGACTCCGCGCGCAAGGCTCGCCCGCAGTACAAGTCGGACGCGGGACGCATCGTGTATGGTGGCGGCGCTATCACGCCCGACCTCATCGTCAAGCCCGATACGTTCTCAACCATCGAGCAGGAATTCCGTCGTTCGATGGCTCCGAAGGACCGCGAGATGTACGTCGTCCGCTACGAGCTGGCGCAGGAGCTCAAGGCCAGTGTCAAGCCCGATTTCACGGTGTCGCAGCAATGGCGCGACGATTACTACCGTCGCCTCAAAGCGCGTGGCGTTGAGATCGATCGCGCGACATGGGACAAGGTTCCGCGCTACATCGACCGGCAGCTAGAGCTCGCCGTCGCGCGCGTCGCTTTCGGCGATTCCACGATGCAGCGACGCACGTTGGTGGATGACCCGCAGTTGCGTACAGCATTAGACTTGTTGCGCAAGGGACAGACACAACGCGAGCTGTTCGCAATCGCGCTACCGAGCAAACAATAGCCTAACCTAACGATGCAGGTTCAAATGCTCGTCGCGACCGCCGCCCTTGGGGCGGCGGTTTCGTTCTCGGCCCAATCCGCCGTGGCGCAAGCGCGAGACGCGCGCATCACGTCCGAACCGGGCGAGACGCACCTCAGCAACATCCGTCAGCTGACGTTCGGCGGCCAGAACGCCGAGGCGTATTGGAGCGGCGACGGGCAGTGGATCACGATGCAGTCATCGCTGCCCGGCATGGCCTGCGACCAGCAGTTCGTCATGCGCGCCGATGGAAGCGACTTGCATCGAATCTCCAACGGACGAGGAAAGACGACATGCGGTTGGTTCATTCCAGGCACGAACCGTCTCCTCTTCGCATCCTCGTCGGCGCACGATTCGACTTGTCCCCCGCGTCCTGATCCATCGCGCGGATACGTCTGGCCGCTCGACAAGTTCGATCTGTACACCGTCGGTCGCGACGGTTCGGATCTCAAACGCCTAACGAATTACAACACGTACACGGCCGAATCTGTCGTGTCGCCCGACGGTAAGCACATCGTCTTTACGTCGCTCAAGGATGGCGATCTCGACATCTACGTGATGAACATCGACGGGACCAACGTCAAACGCCTCACCAACACGCCTGGGTACGACGGCGGTCCATGGTGGTCGCCGGATGGAACGAAGATCGTTTACCGCTCGCACCATCCCTCCGACTCGACAGAATTGGCACAGTACAATGCGTTGCTGAGAGACGGGCTCGTTCGACCCAGCAAGGTCGAACTCTTTGTGATGAACGCCGATGGCAGCGACCAGCGACAAATCACCCACCTCGGTGGCGCCAACTTCGGTCCTTCTTGGACTGTCGACGGGCGGCGAATCATCTTCGCGTCGAACTACAAGAATCCTCGCTCGCGCAACTTCGACCTGTTCCTTGTGAATCCGGACGGCAGCGGCCTTGAGCAGATAACCACCCACGCTGAGTTCGACGGCTTCCCCATGTTCAGCCCGGACGGCCGCAAAGTCATGTGGGCCTCGAACAGGAACGGAAAGGAAGCCGGCGAAACAAATATCTTTGTCGCCGACTGGCGGCCGTAACGCAGTAAAGCTGCTGTGAGCTGTTAGCCGGCAGCTGTCGGCTGTCAGCTTTAGTTTCCAGAGCCAGCCCTGCCGCCAAGCCCAAACCCGGCATACAATCAGCCGCCCCCTATTTCGCGCGGCTATTCCATGTCGTTCCTCCCCGCAATACTCGGCGTCGTCGCCCTCTACATCCTGGCGAAGTCGATCAAGATCATCGGCCAAGCCGAAGTAATCGTCGTCGAACGGCTCGGACGTTTTCACCGAGTGGCGCGCTCGGGACTCAACTTCCTCATTCCTCTCGTCGAGCGTCCAAGGACTCTCGACGTGCGCTTTTTCGAGGCGGATGTAACAGGGATCAAGAAGGTGACTTCGGGATCGACGTCGCGCATCGATCTGCGGGAGCAGGTTCTCAACTTTCCGAGTCAGCCGGTCATCACAAAAGACAACGTGACGATCGACATCGATGCCGTTGTGTACTACCGCGTCGCTGACCCACAGAAGGCCACATACGCGGTGCAGAACCTGCCATACGCCCTCGAAACCCTAACGCGAACAACGCTGCGCAACATTGTCGGCGAGATGGAGCTCGACTCCACACTCGCGAGCCGCGAAGTAATCAACAGGCGCATGCGTGAAGTCATCGAAGAAGCCTCGATAGGCTGGGGTGTCGATGTAACGCGCGTCGAGCTACAGGCGATCGAGCCGCCGCACGACATTCAGCAATCGATGGAGCTGCAGATGCGCGCGGAGCGCGAGCGACGCGCGACGGTAACGCAGGCCGAAGCCACCAAGCGCGCAGCGATCCTCGAAGCCGAAGGTGTCCGCGAATCACAGATCTTGAGAGCCGAAGCCGAAAAACAGGCCTCCGTCCTGCGCGCCACGGGTCTCGCCGAAGCTCGTCTCAAAATGGCGGAAGCAGAGGCCGAGGCGATCCGCCGCATCGGCGCCGCTCTCCCGGCCGAGCATGTAGGTATGTATCTGCTGGGCCAGAAATACATCGAGAACCTTCCCGCCGTGACGCAGGGCAAGGGAACAACGATTTTCCTCCCTGCCGAAGCAAGTGGCGTAATGGCCGCGTTAGGCGGACTTCGTGAGATGCTGCGCGCGCAGGTCCCTGAAGGCGGCGGCGAAACGAAAGCACCAGCGGCACGCGCAACTGCTCGAGCGGTCGGGGATGGTGGTCAGCGGAGTGGTGAGTGACGCCAGGCCCCGTCACTCTTGAACGCGCGGAACGAATCGCTCGCTCGCACGCCTGCACGCACTGCCGCGAATACAGCTTCAAGCGAATCGCGGTCCGTCCAGCGCCCAAATCGCTGCGTGAGGAGCTCAAGGCCGTCTGGCATGTGACGCGAATCTGCGGAGTATGCGGACTCGAGAGCGAGCTCGGCATAGACATCGACGGCGATCTCGTTTACGAGACGTAGCTCGCACGCGCGAGGCCGGGACGTCGTCGCAGTAGAGGCAGCGATGGTGGTCTGACCGGTCACGGATGCGCGCGCTCTGCTGAGATCGTAGGACGCATCGTTCTTCGCGGCCACCCCTTGCATGCCGCGAACGCTTGCGTTAGATACTGCACCATATGGTTCAGTATATGACGACCCGACTTGATACGTCGTTCGCCGCGCTCTCGGACGCCACACGGCGTGGCGTTCTGGAACAGCTCGGACGAGCCGATGCTTCGATCACGGACCTTGCCGGGAAGTTCCACATGACGCTCACGGGCATGAAGAAGCACGTCGGCGTTCTGGAGCAGGCGGGGCTCGTTACCACGAAGAAGATCGGGCGCGTGCGGACGTGCCAGCTGGGCCCGCGCCGATTGGAGGAAGAGACGGCGTGGCTCGAGAGGTACCGCCAGCGCTGGGACGAACGCTTCGACGAGTTGGACAAGGTTGTCGAGGAACTGACACGAAAGGAGAAGAGCGATGAACGCAAGAA
>DASYRX010000042.1:0-7003 GCA_036003845.1 Gemmatimonadaceae bacterium
GCGGCTCGTCTTCGAATCGTTAGGCCTGATCGTGGAGCCGGCCGGAGTGGCCGGCCTCGCCGCGCTGCTGGAGTTTCCCGATCGCTTTCGCGGCGCCTACGTCGCTACGCCGTTCTGCGGCGCCAATGTCACCGCGGAGCAAGGCGCTCGGTGGCTCTGGGGCTAGACCGGCCTGCAGCCTGTCCGGGCCGATTGAAAACAGTGAGCTTTGTGTGACGAGTCTCGCGCACTCGGTTTCGAGGACGAGTAGCTCACTGAATTCCTGGCTCCGTCCTGGCAATTGACGTCTTGTTCGTTTAACCGCAGTAGATCTAGTCCTTCTGCTCGGAGCAACTTTCTGCGGCGAGCTTGCCGGCTCGAGACTCGGCACCCGAAACTCGCAACCCAAAGCTCCTTGTTCCCCTTCTAGGGCCTGGCGTTACGGCCTCTTTAGACCAAGACAACTCTGCTGCGGCGGTATCCCCACATCCAACTGAAGGATCAACTGCGCATCAGCGGCTGTCACGCGGCTGTCGCAATTCGCGTCGCCGTTCGCGATCACAGCACTAGCCACGATTGGTAGCCCGACAAGCGATCGCAGGATAATGAGCGCGTCGCCAGTCGTTATGCTGCCATCGCCGTCGACGTCGCCCACGATCGCCGCGCTAGCCGACACGACGAGCGTGTCGATGTAGCGCGCAGGTGCGCCGGCGACTCCGTCAGCATGCACGGTGACTGTGTCGACGTACGTGCCGGGCGCGAGGTCGTTCGTCGCGCGCGACCAACGTAGATACGTACTGCCTGTCCCCGCGCCATTCGCCGTGAAGGCGTCCAGTGCATGGAAAGCGATCCGCGTTGTCGACGACGAGGCTGACCACGGTCGCGTGCGGCCTGTCGCGCCTAACATCTGCACGTACAGCGACTCGCTGCGTTGGCGCGTCCCGCGCACCACGGCGCTGCGGCCACCCGTCGCGCTCAATCGCATTTCGTTAGGGGACGGCTCGACCGTCAGTGTGTCGACGTACGTCGTACACGCCGGGCTGAGGACCGTGCACACGAAGATCGTGTCGATTTGCGTGCCCGGGCCGGCGACGTTGGAGCCGTCCAGCACCCAGCGCAGCGTGTGGCTACCCAGACCACGCGTATTGCGCAGGCGATTCATCGAAGCCCGCTGATTGAATGCGACCCACTCCAACGTCGCGTTGCGCGGATCATCGAAACTCACGCTGACCGAGTCGATGGTGCCTAACGCTCCCTGCAGCACGCGATGCTGACCGCCCGTTCGCGCAACCTTCGCCGTGATCGGTGCAAAGGCGTCCAGTGTATCAACCATGCGCAGCGTGATTGGCGTCGCGTCTGCGATCGTCACCGTGATGGTGTCCACCGTACGTCCCACCGAGCTCTCGGGCCCACGCCTGAAATACAGCCAACGGCTACCGACGCCCACGATCTCTGTTGTTGTGAGGTCGATGATGAGGCTGCCGTTCGCGAGGCGCGAGCCGATGAACAGTCTCTGTGAGGTGCGCACCGCTGTCCAGGAAGCGTTTGCATAACGACCCTGAAGGGAGATAAACGTGGAATCAGGGTTTGGAGTCACGCCAGTTCGCATCGAATCGCGCCGGGCAACGACGCTCAGGGCCGCGACGTCCGTCGCCGGCGAGATCACGACCTCGACGACGTAGGGTGCGGCGATAGACGCACCGCTCGCCGAATACACGCGCAGCGTATCGGCGTAACGCCCGGGCGCGACGCTGCGCACGTCGATCTCGTACGTCAGGTACTCGCCGTCGCTGCCCGTTCCCCTAACGAGGGACAGCCACGATCGCCGCTGGCTCGCGCGCCACGTCGTGACGCCGGTCACGCGCACCGAGTCGCGCGCCAGAGTCGCCTCGCCGTATGCGCGGGGGAATGTCGCGCCACCTTTGGCGAGCGTCGCTCCACGTCCCGCGCTATTGCGCACGGTGACAGCCACGCCTGACGCTGTCAGTGAATCCACCTGAACTTCGATTCCGGCCGACGGGTCGCTGAATGTCTCACCGACTGTCCACGTGGCACCATCGTCATTCGGATCGCCGTCACCGTCGCCGTCCACGATTTGCGCCGGTTCGGCACGCCCTGGAACGATTGAATGGATGATGAGCGCGGCACGCGGCAGCCGGACGTCATAGCCGGTCTTGCCGCGCAGCTCGAGCGTATACGCCTGACCGAAGCGCTGGGGATCGGCTACGGGCACCATAACGAGTACCGTGCCGGTCCCGTTGCTGTTGCGCGCATGCGGTTCGATCACCCCGCGCCACTCACCGCTCGTCACTGTCACTCGGCGAGCAGCCGGAATCAGGCCTAACAAGTTCTTGTGATAGCCGATGAAATGCGCGCCGCCAAATCCGAAGTCGGAGCTGAGATAGCGGCCCGACGTCGACGCGCTCATCACGTCCCAGACCGAGTCGTACGTGCGTCCGTACGGTCCTCCCGAATGCGGCAGGCCAACCGAGTGCCCCATCTCGTGCCAGGACGTTCCGGATCGCGCCCAGGACGCATTCCACATCGTGGCGAACGTCTTGGTGACACCGTCCAGCGTCGCCGTGCGCGAGCCGCCCCAGGAACAGCAGTCGAGGAAGGCGTTGAAGTGCATCGCCATTCCAACGACTTGCTTAAAATCGACGTCGGGATCCGCCTGTCTCGTGCAGTCGTTGAAGAGCTGTCCGAGATTCGCCTGATCGTTCACGATGTACGATGATCGCGCGCGTGGAAGCGTATACCAGCCGTAGATGCGAGTCCCGAGAATGTTGATGCGGCCGTCGGAAACCTCACGATAGAAGTCGTCCGCGCCGCCAAAGCCGTTGGCGTACATCGCTTCGTAGCGACTTACCGGCAACGGCTCGTCAGGCACGTCGTTGAACTTGCACAGGATGATCGCGTACGGACGCTGCTGCACTGGCCAATCGGGTGCCGTGTTGAACGCCACGGCCCCTAATGAGGCGGCTGGGATGATGCTGAGCGCCTGGAACGCCTCGCGCGCACCGCTCGGCGCCGCGCGAAGCGCTGGAGATGCGCCGCTGGCTCGCACTCGCCGGCCGTTTAGCGCGACGAGATCGCCTGCCGTCAGATCACGACCGAGCAGAGGTGCGACCTCCACACTCTCGCCGGCGTCAGTCGTGATGAACGCGCGATAGCGCGGGCTCGCTCCCGTGAGCGAGCCTAACGCCGTCTCCTCGGGGTCGCCCCACACGACGTGCAGCACACCCTCCAGAGTCTGCAGCTCGATCGTCTGCGCTTGGACCGCGCCCGCAAACAGCAGCGCGCAGACAAGGAAGGCGCCGCGGCGCCTCATCGCGGCGCGGTCCATGTCACGGTCGGCACGACGACGAGTTTGGGTCGCATCGAGACGCCTGAGCGGTCGTTGAGATCGGTGATCTCGAGGCGCAGCCTATTTACCTGCTCAGAAGCCGGCGCCCGCACGCGCACGGCGAACAGTTCACCGCTCGCGATCCCTTGATCGGAAGCGCCGGCCACACGCACGGTGGTCGCGCTCGGCGCCACGACTCGAACCACAGCGCCATCGCTCGCGTCGGCAACGAACGTGACAGTCGCCGACGGCCACTGCAGCGCAGCGACAAACGATCCCGCGTCTTCCAGCGCTACGCCGTGCCGTGCCACAGCTCGCACGATATACTCGTTAGGCTTAGGCGTAGGTGTGGCGACGAGATAAGCAACTATCCCATCTGCCTTCACGATTGGCGGCTCTAACTGCATCGGCTGCCGCTCCGCACAGCCAGATAGCACGAGCAGCAGTCCCAAAGCCCTTAGACGTCTGACCTCAGACCCCAGACCTCGCCTCATGGAATCAGCACTCGCACAGTACTGCTCACATTCGACCTGAATATGTCCCGCCCCTCAGGAGATCGAACATCGAGTATCCGCGTCGAAATCGGCCCCTCGCCACTCTGCTGTGACGTTCGGAACTGCAGATTCAGCAGATCCGGCGTTCCCGTCAGCCCATTCGACGATGTGAGCGTGATCTGCAAAACGCCGTCGGCGATCTGCGCGCGGTTCACCAACACGCTGGTGTTTGTCACGCTTTGATCCAGCGTCAGCGTGAGCATGCGCGGATCCCACACCACGTCGAAGCGTGCACTCCCGACAATGTCGTTAGGTCCCGTGACGAGTCGAATCGCGACATCGATCGGCGTGTCGCGCGCCACCGTCATCGTATCGCGATCGTTCGCCAGACGCGGACGCACGTACAGGCCAAAGATTTGAATGGTGATGCCGGCGTCGATGCTCTGAAATCCAAACGCCGAGAAGCGTACGGTTGCGGTATTGAAGCCTTCGGCGCCGAGTCCACTAAAAGCGGCCGCGCCGGCGCTGGCTGTCGCGCTCGTCGTTCCAGTAAGAACGCCGTTGCCACGCACCAGCGTCGCTTGGACGAGCACCGGGTATGTGAGCACCGTCCCGTTAGGCGAGCGAATCTCGATCACCGGCTGACTCGCGAATGTCGTCCCACTCACGACGTTCGGTGAGATTGCCGTTCTTACGACCAGCCGGCTGCCGGAATCCGGCGAGACGAGAATGGGGCCGCTGCGCACGTCCGCCGCACCCGCCGTCGAGAAACGCAGCACGAAGCGGCCGACGCCGGCGATGCGCAGATCCGAGAATGTCGCGCTTCCTCGCGAGGCCTGCGCGCTCGTGGTCCCTTGCAGCGTGCCAATGCCGCTATCAATCGCCGCTGTGATCGATCCCGAGAAACCCTCCGGCTCGACCCTAACGAGGATGCCTGGCGCGAGTGCCGTCGCGGCGCGTGCTGTGGCCGGTGTACTCGTGACTGAAAGCGCCGGTGGCCGCGCCGGTTCACTCGGCCCGTCGCCCTTGCACGCCGTTACCCACGCGAGTGCGAGGGCGAGCGGCAGGTGGCGACGGATGGACATCACAATACCTGACCAACCATCACAGCTTGGGCAACGTCACGCCACGCTGGCCCTGATATTTCCCTTTCTTGTCGCGATAGGAGACGAGAGGCGGCTCGCCCTTGAAGAACAGCACCTGTGCGATCCCCTCGTTCGCGTAGATCTTGGCAGGGAGAGGCGTCGTATTCGAAATCTCCAGCGTGACGTGTCCTTCCCACTCCGGCTCGAAGGGCGTCACGTTCGTGATGATACCGCAGCGGGCGTAGGTCGACTTCCCCACGGTGATCGTCACCACGTCGCGTGGGATGCGGAAATACTCGACGGATCGCGCCAGGGCAAACGAGTTAGGCGGCACGATGCACACCAGTCCTTCGAACTCCACGAAAGATCTCGGATCGAAAGCCTTGGGATCGACGACGGAGCTCAGCACGTTCGTGAAGATCCTGAACTCTGGCGCCACGCGCATGTCGTACCCGAACGACGAGACGCCGAAGGAAATAACTCCATCACGCACCTGGCTCGACTCGAACGGCTCGATCATGCCGTGCGTCGTCGCCATTTCCGTGATCCAGCGGTCGTTTTGAATGGACACTTATAGGTCCGAGGCCTGAGGTCTGAGGTCTGAGGGCGCACCAAGATAACGCGGCCGCCACGAAAGCGGCCGCGGGCACTGCAGACTTTGGTCTTTGGGTACTGGCTACTGCGCTACCTGGGGCAGACGATCGCGGGGTTCCAGGGCGAAAAGATCCCGCTGGCGTTGGTCCGATGGGTCCATACACGCAGGCTCCAGTGCGCAACTGGCACCGGCGTCCCGCCGACGTCGAACGGGTGCCCCGCAAACGTCGGCGCTGGCTGGCCGACGTTGATCACGATGTACTCGACGGCCACGAGCTTCCCGTAGGGGCCATAGACTAGTGCTTCGGGCTCGCGCGGGTTGAAAACTGGATGAACTAGCGCCCCGTTCACCCAGTGAAATCCCATCGCGCCTAACGTGGGATGCGAAACGCAGGGCGACGCGATGGCGTAGCCTGCCTTAGTCGCCTGCACGGTCGTATGGAACCGCGCCGTGGCGGCGTGGACCTCCGCGACCAAACCCGGATCGATATCTGCCGAGCTCATTACGAGATCGCCGTGCAGGAGCGCGTGTGAAGAACGGAAGAACGCGTACCTTGCGCTGTTGGCGTTGCACCAACGGCGCTAATGTGAGCGCCGCTAGTAGTTTGGCTGGTCCGCGCCTGGACATAGTAGAGGCCATCCCCTGAGACGACCGTTCATGCCGCCTCGCCGACGTTTTGCCGCTACGTTTGTCCTCGCAGCAGCTGCTGCCTGCGCGACCGCAGGGACCGAGCGCGTCGCCTTCAACGTCAGCGAAGGGACGACGCTCAGCTTCGACCTGTCGCCGGACGGTCGCACAATCGTTTTCGATCTCCTCGGGCAGTTATGGGAAATACCGAGCGAGGGCGGCAAGGCGCGACCGCTCACAAACGCCGTCCGCGACACGGCGGAAGACCTCGATCCATCTTACTCACCGGATGGACGACGCATCGTATTTCGAGGCGAACGCCACGGCCGCCCTGGTCTGTGGGTACTCGAGCGCGATGCCGAAGCGCCGCGCCAACTGACGCAACTCGCGAATCCTGACGGCTACGAAGGGGCTGCAGCGTGGTCCGACAGCTCGACGATCGTTTTTGTCAGGGGGCAGCCGCCTAACGAACGAGCGTCACGATGGCGCAGCCGCCTGGCCCGCATCGACATCGCCACGGGTCAGGCGAGCGAGATCCCCATCGACAGCGCCGCGGGCGCCGATTTGCGCGATCCGGCGTGGGATGCGAGAGGGAATCGTCTCGCGCTGGTTTCGAGCTCCGCGCGCGGCACGATCGGCGGCCGTCTATGGTTCGCCGACGGAGTAACGGGACGCGTGACGGCGGTGAGTGGCGCGTCCGTGCACACGCTCGCGCCGGCCTTCGCACCGGACGGCAGCCGCATTTGCTACTTCGCGCCTGATTCGCTCGACAGAATGCAGCTCTGGGTTTTGAGCGTGGCCACGCCGGGCGCACGGCCGGTCCGCCTAACCAGTCATGCAGATGTAGCGCCCACGCGCGCACGATGGACGTCCGACG
>DASYRX010000043.1:0-4842 GCA_036003845.1 Gemmatimonadaceae bacterium
TTATGCGGTCGAGCCCAGGGATGGACGTTGGGCCGCGAGTCGTCTGCGTCCATGAAGTGGTGCTCGCACCGAGCGACAGCACGACGGATAGCGTCGCGAGCGGAATCCCAAGCCTCAGCATCGTTGTACTCCGTCCTAAACCAGTGATGACTTGAATGATTGCTATGGAGCGCAGCGACGCCAGCCCCATCCCTAGTGACGTCCGAACTCAGCGCCACGGCAAACGAAAAAAGTCCGGAGCTCGCCGCCTCGGACGTCGAATGGTTGCACGGCGCGGTCGACACGGCTAACTCCAGCCGGCCGATTCGGCGCCAAATGGTTCATACGAGGAGAGATGCGATGAGCGAGTTCGTCTTTCTATTCCGATCGACCCTTGAAGGTCGACGCGCGGCGATGGGTAGTCCCGAAGCAGCGCAGCGCAGCCTGCAGGCGTGGATGACTTGGGTCGGCAACCTCGAGAAGAACGGCCATCTCAAGAGCCGCGGTGCCCCGCTCGACGGCAGCGGAACCGTCGTACGGAGCAACATGGTGACTGACGGGCCCTTCCTCGAAGCCAAGGAAATTGTGCTTGGCTTCATCGTCGTCGAAGCGCGCGACATGCAGGAAGCGATCAAGCTCGCGTCGGACAATCCGATGGTATTGGGCGGCGGGGCGCTGGAGATCCGTCCGGTAGTCTCGTTAGGCGTCTGAACAGTGACTCACAGCTTGGACTGAGACTTTGCGATGAGACGAGTCATCATGTTCAACCACGTCTCCGCGGACGGCTACTTTTCCGCCCCTGACGGAGGCCTCAATTGGGTCGTGCAGGATCCCGAGATTGGGAAGTCTGCGTCTGAGGCGAGTGAGAGCCCAGGTGCTGGCACCATCCTGTTCGGCCGGCGCACGTACGAGCAGTTCGAGTCGTTCTGGCCTCACGCGCTGGACGATTCCGACACCTCACCCAATCCACATCGTTCCGGCCACCGCTCGCCGGAACTACGCGCGATGGCCGTCTACATCAACGACGCGACGAAGATCGTCTTCTCCAAGTCTCGCAAGGACGTAACGTGGAAGCATTCGAAGCTGGTCCGCGAATTCGATCCGCGCGCCATCGAGGCGCTCAAACGCGAGGCGGGCAAAGACATCATGATCTTTGGCAGCGGCTCGATCGTCGCCCAGCTGTCGCAACACCGCTTGATCGACGAGTACCAGTTCATCGTGAGCCCGCTGCTGCTCGGCGACGGCCAATCGATGCTCAAGGACATGGCACAAAGCGTTAGGCTCGATCTCCTTGGCGCCACGTCATACAAGTCGGGGAACGTAATGCTGCGCTACTCCCCAGCGCGTTAGTCGCTTGCTGGACGAGCACTTCTTCCGGCGCGAATCACCGCGTCTGGTCGCCGCCCTGACACGCATCTTCGGCCTGCACAATCTGGCGCTCGCCGAGGATGTCGTCCAGGACGCGTTCGTCAGCGCGCTCGAAGTGTGGAAGGTGCGCGGGATTCCGGACAACCCCTCGGCGTGGTTGATGACAGCCGCCAGGAATCGCGCACTCGATCACGTTAGGCGCGAGCGGACAGCTGTCACGTTTGCGCCGGTGTTGGTGAGCGAGGGGAAGAGCGAGGCAGTCGTGGACGAGGCGTTCGCCGAGCACACGATCCGCGATGAACAGCTGCGCGTGATGTTTTCCTGCTGCCATCCGCGACTGCCTGACGAGGTGCAGGTCGCGCTCATTCTCAATATCCTGTGCGGCTTTGGCGCGAACGAGATCGCGGCGGCGTTTCTCAGCAGCCGAGCGGCGATCGAGAAGCGCATTCAGCGCGGGAAGAACAAGCTCGCCGAGTCGAAGAAGTTGTTCGACCTCACTGATCGGGACTTCGCGCAGCGGCTCTCGACCGTCCAGTGCGCATTGTATCTCCTCTTCAATGAGGGGTACCACGGTGCGTCGGGCGAGGCGGCCGTGCGCGCGGAATTGTGTAATGAGGCGATCCGCCTAACGCAGATGCTGCGCGAGTTCTCCCCTGCCGCTACTCCGACAACCGATGCGCTCGCGGCGCTCATGTACTTGCACGCCGCTCGACTCCCGGCTCGCATGGATTCCGACGGGGATCTACATCCATTGTTCGAACAGGACCGCTCTCTCTGGGACGCTCGGCTCATCGCGCAGGGGCTCGAGCTTCTCGAACGCTCCGCCAAAGGCACCGAGGTGAGCGCCTACCATATAGAAGGCGCCATCGCCGCAGCGCACGTGAGTGCCCGCACGATCGAAGAGACCGACTGGACCGCGATTGTCGCTCTCTACGATCGTCTGATGCAGGCCGCTCCGTCGCCTGTGGTCGCATTGAATCGGGCGATCGCCGTCGGTGAGCGGGACGGGGCAGCACGTGGATTGGCCGAGCTCAGCTCGATCAGCGCGCGCGAGCGGCTCACGGCGTACCCATTCTATGCGGCGGCGTTAGGCGAGTTCGAGCTACGCCTCGAGCATCGCGCATCGGCCCGTGACCACTTTCAGATGGCTCTCGGTCTGGCCCGCAACGCGAGTGAGCGGCGGTTCCTCGCGCAACGTTTGCAGCAATGTGAGCGTGGCCAAGCATAACTCCACAGCCGAGGCGCGCGCGGAGCGCAGTTTGCAGGAGTGGGTCTGTACCGCATTAACGGCAATTGCCTAACGGACACAACCTTTTCGCGAGAGCTTTATGAGACGAATCATTGCATTTGATCGCGTCTCGGCTGACGGCTATTTCGCCGCTCCAGACGGCAACCTCGACTGGGTCGTTCGGGATCCAGAGCTCGACAAGGAAAACGCCGCAGCGACGAAAGACGGAAGCGCGGGCACGCTTCTCTTCGGACGCAAAACGTACGAGATGTTCGAGTCTTTCTGGCCCAAGCAAGTGAACGGCGACGGCGTGGCGCAGAACCCACACGGCGAAGAGAAATCGGCTGCGATGCACGATTTCGCCGTCTTCATCAATGACGCGGAGAAGATCGTCTTCTCGCACACGATGAAAGAGCCGACCTGGAAGAACTCGCGCGTCGTGCGTGAGCTAGATCCGAAAGAAATCGAGAAGATGAAGAAGGAGCCTGGCAAAGACATGATGATTTTCGGGAGCGGCGAGATCGTGTCGCAGCTCACGGAGCATCACCTCATCGACGAGTATCAGCTGATCGTTAACCCGGTTCTTTTGGGCGGCGGCAAACAGCTCATAAGCGACGTGAAAGATTGCCAGCGACTGGACCTGCTCGAGTGCAAGCCCTACTCGTCAGGCAACATCAAGATGCGATTCATGAGCCGGAAGAAATAGCGCGTCTTGCTGTGGCGCCGCGTGTGACGCCTCTCTTGCCCAATAGGGCAAGCGACCGTAACGTCGACGCGCGGCGCCACAACTCCTTTCTGCATGAGGGTCAGCATGCGATCCCCCGCTCTGTTCGCAGCGCTCATTCTTGCGTCTGTGTCGTGTGCTGGTCGTGCGTCCCACGATTCGGCGCCAACCACTCAATCCAAAGTCTCAGCGTCGCAGAACGGCCTCCAAACTCAGACCATGAGCACGGAGTCTCTTGCGCTAACGTCGGAGAGCTGCCGAGCGACTACCGAGACACAAGGCCAGGCTAAAAGCGGGACCCGCTGGCTTTGGATCGTGCTCGGCGTCGTCGCAGTGGCCGCCATCGTTTACCTCGTCGCGTCGTCGAACGACGACGGAGGCGGCTACTTCAGTCCGGCGTTCGCTCCAGCGGCTCGGCAATCGATGTCGACGTTGAGTCGCGCGCCGCCGGTGTGCCCGAGCCAATAGCCGGCGAAGCCGACTCCAGTCCTAACGAGTGGCGTCAGGTCGGCGGCGAGGCGATCTGGATGAGATTGCCGCACGTATCGTCGAGCACGGCGGTCTTCACCGGACCCATGTCGACTGGCGGCTGAGTGAACTGCACGCCGGCTGCCTTGAGGCGATCGAATTCGGCCTGGACGTCTTTCACCGCGAAGGACGTGTATGGAATCCCGTCGTCCACCAGCGCGCGCTTGAGTGGCTTAACAGCCGGATGAGTATCGGGCTCGAGCAGTAGCTCGGTCCCGGTTGGGTCTTCAGGCGACACGACTGTCAACCAGCGCGCTTCGCCTAACGGGATGTCGGTCTTCTTCACGAATCCCAGGATTTCCGTGTAGAACTTGAGTGCCTTTTCCTGGTCGTCCACGGGGACGCTCGTCACGACGATCTTCATTTCTTCTCTCCCTTCGGTCGCTTGCGCGACCAGCGTTCGACGACCGCTTTAGCGGCGTGGTGTCGAGATAATGAAACTTCTAGCGCCCGGTAAGACGCGTGCACACTACGTGCTACGGCGGAAACGCGAGCCGCTGCATGATTGCGATGAAACGTGGATGACCTCGCAGCGGATCCAGCCGGGGATCTACTTTCATGTCGCCGACAAGGGGGTCGTGCGTCAGGATCGCGCGATCCAGCTCGGCGAATGCGCCCGCCGTATCGCCGATGACGGCGTACACTCCGGCATGGTACGTCGGCTGGTCGAGCTCGCTCCCCTGACCGGCTTTCAGCAGGGCGCGCGCGTGTTGCGCACGGCCTGTCAGCATATAGATGTATGCCAAGGTCACGCGTTGGGATCGATCGCCCCTCGTTAGGTGCGCCAACAATGATTCCGCCGTGGCATAACGCCGAGCCCGAGCGCGATTCGCCGGTTGTGTCGCAGGTCTTCGGCGACGTAAACGGTCGCCATGCCCCGTGTCCGATTTCCTCCACGACTTCGTAAGGGCCCAAACTCGCGCCCCTTACAGTCAAAGCACTCGAGGCGATCGGCGGCTCATGCTCGCCAGGCGCCTAGCGAGCCACTTACTTGCTCGCGGCGGGGCCGGGCGAC
>DASYRX010000044.1:0-3394 GCA_036003845.1 Gemmatimonadaceae bacterium
CGACTCCAACCGCAACTCCGAGTACAACGGCTCCAAACGCCTTCGTCCGGCCGCGGCTATCTCTCAGCCAGACGGCGACGCACCAGAGGAGGAAAAGATCGACCAGCCAACCTTCGATGCGTTGGCCTAACACGCGAAAGACAAACTCCGTGAGCCGCTCGCTCCGAACGAGTTCGCTCACGCCCTGCAGCAGGAAAATCACGGCCAAAGCACCCGTTGCGGTGCATCCAACGAAAGCGATCCAGCGTGGCGTCCTGAAATCGAAAACAGCCAACGACAGCAATAGGGCGCCTAACGCGAGCATCGCATGAACGACCACTTCGCCGCGCGTGCCTCCTAGCGACTGAAACAGGAAAGTCACTGGCAGCGCCAACAGGACGACGGCCGCCGCAGCGATGCCTCGCGTGGACGTGCGACTCACGGCTTCTTCGATGGGGCTTCCAGCAACTTGATCGCCGCCTGATCGCCACGCCTGCGCGCAGTGTCGATCGGTCGGGCGCGCTGAGCGCTCGGGATGTTTGCATCAGCGCCGCTCGCCAGAAGGACGCCGAGGGCATCCAGCGCTCCCGCTTCCGCCGCGTGATGCAGCGGCGTGAAGCCGGTCCGATTGGTGAGGTTCACCGTCGCTCCGCGTCTGATGAGGATCTTGATTGCGGAGACATGATCGCCGATGGCAGCGTAGTTGAGTGCGCGGCGGTTGCCCTGGCCATCGATCGAGTCGATCGCGGCTCCGGCGTCGAGCGCCGAGACGATTGCTGCAGTATCGCCCGAGACGGCCGCGATCCACAAACGCATCTGCGCGTTAGGCGCAACGGCCCGTTCGACGCGGGCGAGCATCGAGTCCAACACCGCGCGGTCGAACGATCGCCCGCCCTGCCACACCGTGCGAATGCGCCGAGTGTTTGCGATGTCTTCAAGCGGATTCGCGTCCAGCATCACGAGGTCGGCGAATCGACCGGGCTGCACGCTCCCGAAATCGGTGCTGCGCCCGAAGTACCTCGCTGAAGTCAGCGTCGCGGCGCGGAGCGCTTCCGCCGGCGAGAGGCCAGCCCTAACGAGCTCGCCGAGCTCGTCGTGCACGCTCGCCCCTGGAAAGACAAACGAATCGCCGGCATCGGTGCCAAGTATTATGGGAACCCCTGCGCGATAGGCGTCATTCGTTAGGGTCAGTCCCTTGCGATAAAAGTCCATGTAGCTCCGCCGGCCGGCCTCCGACGGGTCCGATGCGACCATTCCGCCGGCGTCCGCCAACCATGCCATTCGCTGTCGGCCCGGGATGTATTTCATTCGCACGTCGTTTCGATAAGCGGAGTCATGAGCGAATGCGTCCATCCGCCGCGTAACGTGTGTCGGCGTGATGTAGGTGACGTTTCGCGCAAACGTTCGGAATACATCGTTGCACGCGCGCGGGTTGTACTCATCGACCATGCGCCGCCGCAGCGCGGTTCCCATACGCAGTAGACCTTTCTGCATTGAGTCCGCGCCGGGGAAGCAGTTGAAAAGAAAAATCCGCGAGTGTTCGATGCTCCGCTGGCCAGCGTTGGACAGTTCAATCGCGGATAGCGAAGACGGCTCGTGTCCGGCGAACGGGAGGCTGAGTCGCCGAGCCTCTTCTGCCAGCCCCAGGTAGCCTTCGCGCGAGACGTTGTTGTAGACCTTGATGAAATCGTAGCCGCTCTGTTTGAAGTACTGCGCCAGCGCGCGTCCCTCGTCACGCGTTCGCGCCTTGAAGAACTGCGGCAGTGTATCGCTGATGCCTGCCTCGCCATTCACAGGCCAACTCGCGATAGCCAGCACGCGTGGGCCGGTGAGCGTTCCGGCGGCGGTTGCCGTTTGCAACTGTCGAAGGCGCGCGAGAAGTGGGAGCTCGCGCGGAGCACCCATAACGCGAATGCCAGTCACGCCATGTGCCGTGAAGAGCGGCAGCTCGAGCAGCGGAGGATTTCCGCTGAAGCCGATGTGGGCATGCATATCCCACAGGCCAGGGATGAGGTACTTGCCTGTGCCGTCGATGACACGAGCGTTTGTCGAGAAGCGCACCCGCGCCGCCGGCGCAACGCCGATAATGCGGTCACCCTTCACCAGAACTGCTTGGTCTCGCAGCAGTCGTCCGCGCTCGACATCGACAACAGCGACATGTGTGATCGCGAGATCGGCTTCGGCCACGGGCTCGCTGCGCGGCACGGAGGCACAGCCGGCGAGCAGGCCGGCAATGCACGGCGTCAGAAGACAGCGCTTATTAGGGATAAGGCTCGGCATTCCTTTGAGTCGACGAAGTGGTCGCTACGACAACGCGCTTCGTGCGCTGTAGTTTCGACGAACCGTTAGGGGACCAGTACGGGCTCGAAGTACTTCGGCACGACCACCCTGGTCTTGGGCGATGCTGCCTTCACTTCGGCGATGAACGTCTGCAGCCGCTTGATGGCCGGCTCCTGAGAGACATCGTATGTCACGTTGAAACGGTCCCAATGCGTCGGCAGTACCATCGGTGGATTGCCTAACGCGCGCAGCAACCTGGCCGTGTAGTCGTAGATCTCGCGGCGCTCCGGCATCGCGCCGATGAGCGCGACGTCCGGCCGCAGGCCTTCGACCTCGCGTTCGATGTAGTTCATCGAGCCGAACGCCAACACCTGCCGACCGCCGATGCGGATTAGGCAGGCGAGCGTTCCACCTTCGATGCGCAGGTCGCCCATGCGAAAGGGAGGCTTCGCGTTGCTTGGAAATACAGCCGGGGGTAGCGGCGCGTTCGGGTTGCGAACGAGGTAAGGCGCTCTGCGCAGCACGCCGTGCAGGCTCGGGATCACCTTGATCGACACAGCACCGAACTCGTAGTCCTCCCCGCCGCGCACGACAATGATCTTGTTTGATGGAACACCGAGCGCTCGCGCGAAGTTGAACGTGCTCTCGGTTCCGATGATCATCGCACCGGTTTTCGCGGCGATGTACGGCACGTCCAGCACATGGTCTTGGTGCGTGTGCGTAATGAGAATGAAATCCGCGCGGCGAATATGAGCGTCGATCGTCGCGGTGTCGGAGCGCGCAATCGAATCGCTGCTGAATAATGGCCGCGTATCCGTGGGGAGCACCGTGTCGTTAGGTGTGATCTGGTTGGCGCGTGTCAGGTACGGGTCGATGAGGACAACGGTCGTCCCGTTCGTTACCTCCCAACCCGCCGTGCCGAGGTACTTGAGCTGCACGCCGGACATCGCTCGCTGCGCGCCGCACGGTGAGGCAATCAATCCGAGCGCCAGAAGAACCACCCGCGAAGCGTTGTTACGCAGCACGGTCGCTCGCTATCGCGCGGCTGTGGTGAAGTCGACCTGATTGATGGCTATGCCGGGAAACGACATCATCGTCAGATTCGTAATCCGGACTTTGTCGAAAGAAGCTCCGC
>DASYRX010000045.1:0-4597 GCA_036003845.1 Gemmatimonadaceae bacterium
GATACGCTTCGTAGAGGTACGGCGGAAACACATCGGCGTCCCCGCGAACGATCTCGCCGATGGACGTGATCACATCATTCTCTTTGTCACCGCGAGGAGTGCGTCCACGTCGTCAGCATTATTGAAAAGCGCGACCGACGCACGCACGTGACCCTCGCGCACGGTGACGTCGACTTTCGCTTGGTCGAAGATCGCGCGTACCTCGCTCGCTGGTTTCGACGTGTAGAACGAGAGAAATGAAGCCCGATTGCCAAGCGGCGTGAAAAGCTTGTAGCCCTGCGCGACAAGGCCTTGCTCCAACCGCCGAGTCAATGCGAGAGTGTGTTCCTGGACGCGGGCCACACCCACTTTGCCGAGATACGACAGCGCGGCGCCTAACTGGTAGATTTCCGCGAAGGGAAGCGTCGCGTAGTCGTAACGTCGAGCCGTGGTATGGAGCTGAAAGTGATGGTCAGGCGTCTGTGACGTGACTTGGAAAGCACCGTAGCGATCGAGCGGCACACGAGCGAGCAGCGATTGTCTGATATAAAACGGCGCGACGCCGAAGCCACCGAGCAGCCATTTGTAAGTGCCGCTGCTGAGAAAGTCTATTTCATCCGCGCGCACGTCGACAGGGAACATGCCTAACGCCTGGATTGCATCGACGTGTAGCAAGGCTCCGTGCGCATGCGCGATTTCCGCGATAGCGCGCACGTCATGCCGAAGACCATTGATCGAGGAAACGTACGACAGCGAAACGAGGCGCGTGCGCTTGTCAACGTGTCGGGCAAAGTCAGCCGGCGTTACGAGTCCGTCGCGATTCTTCACGATGCGCAGCTCGATACCGCGACGCATCTCGAGCTGTCGGTGCGCCACGAGAGCACCTTCATAATGCAGGTCATCCACGACCACGTTGTCCCCCGGAGCCATCGGGACATTGTTGGCGACAGTGTTTTCCCCCTCTGACGTCGCGAAGACGAATCCGATTTCCTCGGGCATGGCGTTGACAAGCTTGGCGAATTGCCCTCGAACCTCATTCGTCTTGCCGAGCAACTCGGCGACTGTCATCGGGCGCGATGCTTTGGCCTGAAGAAACGCGTTGCCGGCTGCCAGGACGTCGCGCGGGCTCGGTGTGATGTACGCCGAGTTCAAGTACGTTCTTCCGTTGCTCAGAATCGGGAAGTCCGGTCGCACGCCGAGCGGATCATCACCGCTGATAGTGGCGTTAGGCGCCACCGCGAGCGCGCTAGAGGGAGCGACAGCGGCAAGCGCAGCGAGGGAGGCAGCTTTGGAAACGAAATCGCGACGGCCGAGTGTCATGGTCTACTCTCCGGATGCAGCGTTAGGCGCTGCTAGGATCGACTTGGCGATCGCCATCGCGCTGTTGGCCGCGGGGACGCCGGCGTACACGGCCACATGCAGCAGTGCCTCACGAATCTCGGCCGCCGTAGCGCCAGTGTTGCGGGTCGCGCGCAAGTGCACCTCGAGCTCCTCGCGTCGGCCTAACGCGGCGAGAAGAGCCACGGTGATGAGGCTGCGTGTTCGATTGTCGAGCTCGGGACGTGCCCACAGGCTCCCCCACGCCATCTCCGTGATAAAGCGCTGAAAGGGTGCATCGAATTCGCTCTGATTAGCGAGAACTCGGTCGACGTGCGCGTCGCCGAGAACCGAGCGGCGCACCCGCATTCCGCTCTCGAAGCGAGTGTCGGCTTCAGACATGCTCGAGCCCCACGTAGTTCTCAGCAAAGCTCGTCGCTGCCGCCGTTGACGTGCAGACGTAGCGCAGCTGCGCGAGCTGCAGCTTGGCCTGGAAGTCATCATCGCCGGGGAAGCGGTGCAGCATTGTTGTCATCCACCAGGAAAAGTGCTCCGCGCGCCACACGCGACGGAGGCATGTGGACGAGTATCGCTCCAGTGGCTGCGGGTCACCAGTGCGATACCACGTAGCGATCGCTTCTCCCAGCACGCGCACATCGGCAATCGCGAGGTTCATGCCCTTGGCACCGGTAGGGGGCACGACGTGCGCAGCGTCGCCAGCGAGATAGAGCCGACCGTGCTGCATGGGTTCCATGACGAAGCTTCGCATTGCCGAGATACTCTTTTCGAGTACGGCCCCTTCTTGGAGACTCCAGCCATCCGTTGTCGCTAATCGCAGCATCAACTCCCCCCACACGCGTTCATCAGGCCACGCTGAAAGCTCGTCGTCAGGAGGACACTGCACATAAAGCCGCGTGATCTCCGGCGTGCGCATGCTATGCAGCGCGAAGCCGCGCTCGTGCCATGCGTAAATGATTTCATCCAGCGATGGAGGTACCGCGGCGAGGATGCCGAGCCAGCTACACGGATATTTCCGCTCCCACGTCGTGACCTTCTCTGCTGGAATCAGCGAACGACATGAACCGTGCGAGCCGTCGCAGCCGGCGATGAAGTCACATTGCAACGCATAGTCCGTGTCGTTGCAGTGAAATCGAACCACCGGATGTTCGGTCTCGATATCACCAAGCTGGACCGCGTCTGCATCGAAGAAGATCTGTCCGGCATACGCGAGTCGTGCGGCGATTAGATCTTTGACTACTTCGTGTTGACCGTAAACCGTGATCGCTCGGCCACCCGTGAGCTCGCTCAGCGCGATACGGTGGCGCTCACCCACGAACTGCAGGTGCACGCCGTGATGCACGAGCCCTTCGCGATCCATCCGGTCTCCGACGCCGATCGAGTGCAACAAGTCGACCGTTCCCTGCTCCAGCACACCGGCGCGGAGCCGGCGCTCGACGTACTCGCGACCGCGGCGCTCGATGAGGATGGACTCGATGCCGCGCCGATGCAGTATCTGAGCGAGCGTTAGGCCTGCCGGGCCTGCTCCGACAATGGCCACTTGTGTGCGCAGCGCGGTCACGTCTCGATCGGTACCGGGCGATACAACAAGAGGAGGGCCGCGATGGCCGCAACGGCAACGACAGGCAAAAGTGCGGTCAGCACCGACGCGGCATTTCCGCCGGCGCCGAGCAACGAACCTGCGACGAGCGGTCCAACGATGGAACCGACGCGGCCAGCGGCAACGGCAGCACCAACGCCGGTGCCACGGACTGCTGTGGCGTAGTAGTTAGGTGCGATGCCGTAGAGCGCGAGTTGCGTCCCGATCACGAAGATACCGACGGCGAAAGCCGCCGCTGCGGCGATCGACAATGCGACGCCCTGCGAGCGGAAGGCGAGCAGCAGCGCAAGCAGGGACAGCGCCATACCAATAAAGCTCGCGAGCATCACCACGTGTTTGCGTCCGCGATCCAGCATCGTGCCTAACGCGATAGCTCCGAGACCGCCGCCGACATTGAACACGATCGTGGCGACAGCAGCGTCAGGACGGCTGTAGCCGGCGTTCACAAACAACAGAGGGAGCCAATTAACGAGGAGATAGAGGACTAGCAGCGTGCAAAAGAATGCAATCCAGAGGAGCACAGTGGTACGCGCCACACTGCGGCCAAAAAGCACGCTCAAGAACCGGCCGCTCGGCTGAGATTCTGTCGCCGCTACTCGCGCGGATTTCGCGCGCTGATAGAGTCGTGATTCGGGAAGGAAGAACGTGAGAGCGGCCGCGAGTAGCAGTGGAGCTATTCCACCGACGTAGAATAGGATGCGCCAGTTGTCAGCAGCGCCTCCCCACAGCGTGATCGCTCCACCGATGGCTCCGCCGAGAGGAACACCAGAGTACATCAACGTGACGAGCGTGGTGCGCCTCTCTGGTGGTCCTGCTTCGGCGCTCAACGCGATGAGATTGGGGAGAGCGCCCCCGAGTCCGAGTCCCGTGAGAACACGACCGATGAACAAGACGGGCGTGGTTGTGGCGAAAGCCGTGACGAGAGACATGAGCCCGAACGTGATCATCGACGCGATGAGGACGCGTTTGCGGCCTATTCGGTCCGCCAGCCAGCCGCCGTACAGCGCGCCGAGCAACAACCCCACGGTGCTCGAGCTGAAGAGCCGTCCCATCTGAACGGGACTGAGCGTGAAGTCGGACACGAGCTGCGGCGCGACGAGACCGGGGGCGACGATGTCGAGGCCATCGAACAGCGCGGCGGCGAAGCACAGCGCGATCGTGATCGATAGCGACCGCTCCTTGTCTGTCATGGTGCCGCTATCGCCGCGTGGAATTCTTGAATGACTCGGGTTGGTCTCGAACCCGCGATCGACGGATAGAAGTTCCGTCAGAGAGGGAAACTGAACAAGGCCGCCCGGCCGACTTGGCCCGGGCGGCGTTGTCGTTCGCAAACTCGCGGCATTAGCGCACGACGAAAGTCACGCTCGTGGCATTCGTGGCGCCTCCGTTGTCGGTCACGACCAGTGTCACAGTTTGCGTGGACCCGTCCGGGAATGGATACGAAATCGTTAGGCCAGTTTTGCTCGACCGGTTCGGTGAGCTCCAGACGTAGGAGGCGATCCAGCCATCCGGATCCGACGTCAGTGTTCCGTCGAAGCTGCAATCAGCACCAACGTTGTCCGCGCGCACCACGCACTTGAACGTGAATCCGGCGACCGGCGGCTGGTTCGTAGGGGGCTGATAGTAGACCTGCACGGAAGTGACCGCCGAGTTGCTTTGTTGTGAGCCGTCGGTCACCGTCAG
>DASYRX010000046.1:0-3287 GCA_036003845.1 Gemmatimonadaceae bacterium
CG
Organism: Gemmatimonadaceae bacterium; assembly: GCA_036003845.1. Taxonomy (GTDB): domain Bacteria; phylum Gemmatimonadota; class Gemmatimonadetes; order Gemmatimonadales; family Gemmatimonadaceae; genus DASYRX01. The sequence goes on from DASYRX010000046.1 coordinate 3, forward strand.
GCACGACGCCTCCGACGCCGATGCCGCGGTGGTCCGCATGCAGCGTGCGCGAGACACCGGCCCGATTAGGTGGCACCGGATCGACGCGGCGGGGTCGGTCGCGACCGTGCTGGACGACGCGATTGCGTGTCTGAAGCGCCGTGCCAACCAGGAACTTCCGTTGGTCGGTCAGGCTCCATGATCGAGGATACGGAGTTGACAATGTAGGCGCGGTCTTGAGCGCCATGCAACACCGAGTGCCCAGGTCTTGAACCGAAATGACTTCTCCCGTGAGCGTCCGGAACGCGCCTTCTGCCAATGCTGGGAGCCGATGGGCTGGCGAACAACGAGCATCGCGACCTCGTATCCTGTTCCTCAGTGGCGGTTGCAGTGCGAGTGACCGATCACCGGGAGGACCACATGAGAGAGACGACGTACTGGGAGACGTTCAAAGCCGAAGGAAAGACGATCGTCGAGCGACTTCGCGAGTTGATCCACGAAGGCAACGTCCGGCGGATCGTCATCCAGCACGAAGGCCGCACGATCGCGGAATTTCCCCTCACCGCAGGCGTAATTGGCGCTGTGGTCGCACCAGTTCTCGCAGCGGTGGGGGCTCTGGTGGCACTGCTCAAGGACTGCACGATCCAGGTCGAGCGCGACGAGCCCGAAGACAGAAAGGAGTCTGCGACGCGGGAGGCGCGCGGTACGACTGAGTACCAGGGGAGCCGCTGAACCGGGGGTCCGGCGAAGCGAAAGCGTCACAACTTGGCGGACTGCGTTGCCGGTACGGGTGGGTGGTCAGGTTCGACGAGGGGGCTGCGGAGCCTGGTGTTTCGTCGGTCAGGTCGTATCGCGACCGGACCGCATTGAATTGGACTGAAGACGCGGCCCGGTCCGCTTGGACTGGTGGGAGACTCCCGCACGCACCGGTGTTGTTGTCCGCACCCATCGCCGCGCGTCGACTTCTGCAGCACGATGACGTGTTCTCGCGTGGTGCGGCCGCAACCATGAATTCGGGTGAGGCGGCCGCGCGACGCGTCTGCTGCTATGACGCCAGCGCGACGTTCGCAGATCGCTTGATGGTTTCGAACGTCTCGAGCGCTCGCTCCATCGCCTCGTCCATGTTCAGGTACTTGTACGAGGCGAGCCGACCCGAAAAGAACACGCGCTTCTCCGCGCGCTCCAGGCGCGCGAGCTCGTCGTACCGGCGATACAGTGCCGCGTTCGCCCCGGCCGGCACCGGATAGTACGGTTCGCCCTCGGCCCGCGAGTACTCGTACGACACGACCGTCTTCGGGTGGACCTGTCCGGTCACGTGTTTGATCTCGACCGACCGCGTGTACGCGAAATCCTTCGGGTAATTGATCTGCACGCACGGCTGAACGAACTCCTGGTCGAACGTCCGCAGCTCGAACGCCAGGGACCGCCAGGGGAGGCGTCCCAGTCGATGGTCGAAGTACTCGTCGATGGGCCCGCAGAACACGGTGGCGTGCCTGGGCGTGACCGCGCGACGGACGCCGCGATAGTCGGTGCCCAGCAACGTGTGAATCAGCGGGTGATCGATCATCTTCGCGAACATCGCCGTAAACCCGTCGCGCGGCATCGCCTGAATCCGATGATCGACGTAGCGCTCGTCGCGCGTGAGGCGGACGGGAACGCGCCCGCACACCGACGCGTCAAGATCCCGAGGGTGTCGGTCCCACTGCTTGAGCGTATAGCCCAGATAGAACGCTTCGTACAGCTCGCGTCCCACTCGAGACAACACGAGCTCTTCCGAGTTCTGCGGTGAGCCGTTCTTTTCGCGCACCTGCTCGAGGAGCGCTTCGGCCTCCCCCTCGGTCAGCCGTCGGTTGAAGAAGCGCTCCAACGTCGTCAGATTGATCGGGAATGGGAAGTACTCGCCTCTCGTGAAGCTCTTGACGATGTAATTGCCGGGGATCCAGTCCGTAAACCGGGAGAGATACTGGAAGAGCTCGGCGTTGTTGGTCCTGAAGTAATGCGGACCGTACTGATGCACGAGCACACCGCTTTCGTGATACCGGTCGTGACAGTTCCCGCCGATGTGGTTTCGCCGATCCACGATCAGGGTTCGCCATCCAAGCTGCGATGCCGCCCGTTCTGCGATAACGCATCCGACCGGGCCCGCTCCAGCGACCAGAAGATCGATATTTTCGAACATGATGAACGGTTCAGTGGGTGTGCGCCTCGCGCGTCGCTACTGTGGCAGTCGGCTGTAGTGGCCCTCGAAGAAGAATCCGACCTTGAGCCGATGCACCATGCAGTAGATCGGCAGCAGCCGCTCGGACAGGAACGCGAGATTCCGAGCCTGGCTCAGATCGAACCCGTCGACGAGGCCCGGGCTCCTGTCGGCCGCGCCGATCAGAGGCTGCAGCACGCGCCAGCACCACACGGCGTAATCGGCGAAGCGCTCCTTTGCCAGGACGAAGCAGTTCGCAAAGGGATGCAGCATCGGGGACCCGCAGAAGAGCGCCGCCTCGTTTCGAACCGCGCGACCGAAGGCGGTCTCGAGCGCCGTCCAGATGGCCGGGAACATTCGCGGATGCGCGGCGGCCGCCTGCTGGTCGAGCGCGCTCAGATTCGGGACCCAGCTGAGGACGTCGTATTCGCTCAACAGGCCGTTGACGGTCTCGGGTTCCGACCGCATGAACGCGGGCGCGGGGCGCCGATAGTGGCTGAAGCCGATCCAGCGATCCGCGTCCTCGATCTCGGAGAGATGGCGCCACACCCAATAGATGGCGGTCCACTCGTTCAGCCGCTGGTTGAGGTGATTGATCTGATCGCTGCCCGCCGCGTCGTGAAGGGTGCCGTTTTTCCGACACCAGTCGGCCGCGGCACCGACGCCAATCGGTCGATTGTGCGGGCTCCTCGAGTCGCAGGACGCAAAGAGCTCGGGTCGATGAAAGACCTGATAGATCATCGCCGGAACGTGAAACCTGGTGCCGAACGGGTTGAATGTGGTGAACGGCAGGTGCGTCGATCGCGCGTCGCGAAGCCGATCCGCGACCGGTTCGTACCGCCTGTCGTTACGGTTGCAAGGACGTTGCCGCGGTGGGGAGCGTCCGGAGAGGCGATCTGCACGGCCTGCTCGCCCGGGCCGATCCAGTGTCGTGCGGCGCGGGAGGAGCCCGGATCGCGGTGACGAGCAGCTGCGGGTGGCGCCCGGGTCAGTGAGCCGACGAGGGCTCGTCAGCGCACCACTCGGAATCAGATTGCGACACGGCGCGCCCAGCCGCGAATGGCGGTCAACATCTCGCTGGTGACAGCCCTCGTCCCTTCGCGTACTGC
>DASYRX010000047.1:0-2760 GCA_036003845.1 Gemmatimonadaceae bacterium
CCGATGGTGCGCAGCACATCATCGGCAACCTCTGCAACTTTTGTAACGCAGTCGGAGTGCTCATTCCGCCCTACGCTACGCTGTCGGTGCTTTGGGATCGCCAGGCGAAGAGTGAGACCCCGTCGAAAAGCGAGTTACTTCGCAAGTATGAGTCCGACTACGCCGAGGCTGCCGATCGGATGATCGCGCAGCTTCTTGCCTACGTCCCTGCACCGAGCGCACACAGGTAGATCACCTAACGAATGGATCAGCCCGTCGGGCGGGGGATTGCCGTCAGACGCAGCGCTTGAATCGTTGGGGGATTCGTCGGCGCGAGCAGCAGACTGCCGCTGAGATTCGCGCGCTCGCAGACCCATGTGAAGACGCCGGCGAGCGCGCCAGTGGCCGTGATCGGTGCGTCGGTGCGGCAAGCGCCCGTTTCGCCCTTGAGTCGCGTGAACTCGCGTTTCCAGTTCTCCTCCGAACGATCCATCAGAAAGTTCATCGCCAACACGTTGCGCCCAGGATCGATCGCAGCGGCTTCGTACATCGCTCCCGCCGCTCGGTACGCCTGCGCCAGTGCGGCACTCACGCCTAACGTGCGTCCCGTGAACCACCCTCCCTTGTGCAGCTCCATCGCCGCATCCCAGACCGCTGGGGTAGGGCCGGCGTAGGTGCGGTTTGCGAAGGCAAAGAGACCGATGCCGTGTTCCGGCAGCAGCAGAACGTACGAGCCGTAACCCGGATATCCACCGCCGTGTGCCAGCGTTAGGCCTACCTCGCAGTCAATCGCGAGGCGCAGTCCCATGCCATACGCTTGCGCCTGCGTGCACGCGCTGTTGCTGCTCCCAGGGCGACGCCCCATCTGCGGGAAGTTGAGGCCCTGCGACAATTCACGGACCGTCGCCCGCTTCACCGGACCTTCGTCAGCCCCATCGCGGGCTGGCCATGCCGACAAGAGGAACGCGACCCAGCGCGCGTAATCGGTCGCGCTCGTCTGCACGCCGCCCATCGCGCCGAAGACGCCGTGCTTCATGTCGGGCTCGCGTGCAAAGGCGTCGTTCTCCCAGCGGTAGCCGAGCGCGCGGCGCTTTTGGTCGGAGACGGAGATGTCATAGCCCGTGCTGGTCATGCCTAACGGGCGCATGATCTCCTGCTCGATGTAGCTATTGTACGGTCGCCCAGAAACGTTGGTGATGATGCGACCGAGCAGCGCGAAGCCGAAGTTGGAATACTCGTACGCAGTCTGCGGTGCGCGCGTGAATGGAACGCCGCCCTGCAGCATGCGCGTGAATTCCGCTTCAGGGAGGACTTGCTGTCTGTCTCCCCATGGGTCGTCCGTAACGAAGCCGCCCACATGGCTCAGCAGATCGCGCACGCGAATGCGCGGCGAGTCGCTGGTGAGGTAACGCCAACCACGCATCTCAGGGACGTACGTTTCAGCAAGCGCGTCGAGTGTGAGTTTGCCATCGTCACGCAGCTTGAGGATGGCGAGCGCCGTGAACGCTTTGGACATCGATGCGATGCGGAAGAGGGTCTGCGCATCGACGGGCCGCTGCGTCTCGAGGTCCTGCACACCCATTGCACTCACGTGCACGAGTTTGCCGCCCTGCACGACGCCGTACACAAGGCCGGGTATGTGTGCGGTCTCTTGAAACCGACGGAAATGCGCGTCGATCGCCGGAACGAGCTGCTCAAGCGGGAGCGGCGTCGCCGGCGGCTGCGCAATGACGTTGCCGGGGAAAAGCGCTAGCAGGGCAGACACAAGCACGGCCACGCTGGGCACCGCTCGGCGACCTAACGAGCAATTCATCGGGGACTCTCGCTCAGATTCTTGGGTTGAACGCATTAACTGCTCTTTCTCGGCCACCTATCGGCGTCAATAAGAATACGACGCTGCCCTGCGCGCGAGCGCCCCGGAATAGCACCAAACGGAATCGCTAAGGCGATCGTCCGCCGTCGCTTAGATTCTGCGCATGAACATCGCGCAACCATCGCAAGCCGTTTCCGAAGCGAACGCCCAAAGCATCGACCTCGTCGCCGTCCAACGCCGAACCCTGCGCCTGCTCTTCGTTACGCAGATAATCAGCGGTATTGGCGTTGCCATCGGCGCGTCCGTGGGCGCGCTCCTCGCAGCGCAGCTTGCCGATGTCACGGTTTCCGGCTTGGCACTAAGTGCCGTTGTCGTCGGCGCCGCACTCCTGGCTTTACCCGCGACGCAAATCGTGCGTCGCAGCGGCCGGCGGCTCAGTCTCGCGGCGACGTACTCCGTGGCCGCGATCGGCTCGATTGTGGTCGTTATTGCCGCGATGCAGAACTCAATCGCGCTCTTGTTCGCGGGCTTCTTTCTCTTTGGCGGCGGCACGGCTGCCGGCATGCAGGCTCGTTATGCGGCCGTCGACCTCGCACCCACGACGCTGCGTGGCCGCCACCTTTCCATCGTGGTGTGGGCGACCACGTTAGGCGCGGTCGCCGGGCCCAACCTTGCGGCAGTGGCTGGAGCGTCGCTGGACGGTTACGGTGTGCCGACATTGGCCGGACCATTCGTGTTTTCTGCTGCGCTCTTCACGCTCGCCGCCGTAGTTCTCATGCTCTTGATGCGACCAGATCCGGCGGTGCTGGCGCGCCGAGCTCGCGCACAGTCGACCGAAAACGCTGAGCATCGAACACGGACGGACATGCGAGCGGCGCTGGTTGCAGTTCTCACCAACAAGTCGGCTCGACTCGGTGTCATTGCGATGGCGGTGGGTCACGTCGTTATGGTCACGGTGATGGCGATGA
>DASYRX010000048.1:0-5390 GCA_036003845.1 Gemmatimonadaceae bacterium
AGCTCAGCCTACCTAGCCTGGCGTTCATGTCATACCTCACTCGGTAATCGGGAACTGAGAGCCCGCAGCGCAGCTACGGGCGTCGCTGCAAGACGCCATTATTGCGCCCGCGTGCCTCGAGGACAACAGGCGGAATCTTCCCGCGGTTATCGTGCTGTGCCGCTTACGGTTGAATCCGTTACGCCGGTGACCGGCGCGCGCCGGACACCGTTGCACGCAAGCGACAGGTGAATTACGAGCTCGTCAATTGCACCATCGGCGTCCCACGCGAGCGACGAGCACGAGTGCACTGAACGGCTCGTTAGGTTCGCCGGCAGCGTACAATCGTGCACACTCGCCCTTGGTTACCGCGTTATAGCGCACGGCAGTGCGTCGCAGTCACACTCGTGCCCGGCAGGCACGCTTGCGCGTTGTGCAGTTGGCGAATGAATCTCGATGCAATTGACACCTAATTCGTCGACGATAGCTTCGGCCCTGCGCGGCGGGTTGCTGTTCTTCGACGAGTGGAGGGTGCGGTGCCGGGTCCAGCGAGCCATCTCACGATCATCGAACGTCAGACGATGCGCCTAACGAGCAGCGTATCGGCGCAACACCCCGTCAGGCGTGCGCTGACGACGGCCCCCAATCACTCGGCGTTAGGCAGCATCGGGCCTGACATGATCTTTTGGGCCGATTGGAGTGAGTTCACGCCGGTCGTCAATGCCATCTTTGACATCTATCACACACTCGACGAGATCTATGACAAGCTGATGGAGCTGTGGGGGCCCATTCAAAAGGCGATCGACAAAGTGGAGTCGGCGCTTACAGGTGGACTGAGCGACTCGATCAACGAGACGGTTGCACTCGTGAGCGCCACCATCAACACCGCCATCCTCAACTTCATCACCAACCAGTTCGACATTCTCAGTCTCCGCGCCCGGAGATGCAAAAGACCGGACATCTAAACTCCGAGGTGAACTGGAACTGGCTTGACTATCTGCATCATCGCCGGACCGGTGTGATGACAAAGGCACTCATCGGGCGCGCACACGCGACGGGCTCGGACGACCTGCTCGGCTACGCATACGGTTGGCTGTCGCACATAACGGCCGACGTGGTTGGACATCCGTATGTAAACGTCGCAGTCGGGGGCCCTTATCGCTCGCATTGGCAGCGTCATTTCGTGCAGGAAAAGTTCATGGATACGTGGGTCTGGGGGTTCTACCACACACCCGGCGTCGGCATTCCTGCTGGTCTGCCGCTCACGGGTCTCCCCTGGGACTACGCCTCGTTCACGAACGTCAACAGCTCCTCACTCCACACGCGTATTGACCTAGGAAGCGACCTGCCTAACGACTTGAGCAACTTGATCGTGAAGGCACTGGAAGACACGTACCTCAAAGTACCGCACCCGAACGTAAAAGGGACGATATCCTTCCTAGGGCCCGACGAAATAAATCGCGCGTACCAGATGCTCTACACCGCGTTCGAGATGATCACCGGGAAGGACCGATACATTCCGCGTCCGAAAGCGCCGAGCGTATTCAACGACGACGCGCCGCCCACATTCCCGCTTCCGGGCGGTGGGTCAGGGGGAAGTGGCGGAAGTGGCGGAGGCTCCTTTTCCCTCAGCAAGCTGCTCGAAGCGATCTGGGATTATGTCCGCGACATGCTGGAATACGCGGCTGAACTCGCTCTCTGGCTCGTTTCGCAGGTTACGACGCCGCTCACGTACCCAGTTCGTTATGCGCTGTATCTCTTGCAGCTGGCGCTGTATGAGGCGTACCGCCACTTCCGCTGGGGGCTCGCAATCTCGGGTTGGATCTTTCCGGAGCCCGACGAACTCGCCAACGCGATGGCACAGCAGTTTATCAACCCGTCAGCGTCAAAGTTCGACGACGTCCTGACGCGCCCACTGCAGGAGAATCCGCCGGAACAGGACAAGTGCGCATTCTTCCCTAACTCGCCGCTCGAACCTAACGCGTGGGCGGCCGGGCCGTATTGCCGGCATCCGATGAATTATCCGTATTGGTTCATCGAACTCGAACCTACGGACCTTCAGTTCGAGCAGGGAGCCACTAACGCTGCCACGCCAAACGGAACAAAAGACTTCGTGAATTCGCGGCTGCGCTCGATTGGAACACGCGCCTATACGGGCAGCCTGGGCAATGCAATCGATTTTTATATGCGACGCGCTGCAGAGATTGATGCAGACGGCGGCGATTCAGGAAAGCTCGTGTTACCGGACTGGAATCTTGACGGAGACCGTGGATACGCGGCCAAGTGCTGGAAGCTGACGGTGCCTCCCTCCACGCCGCCTAACGACTTAGTGCCGCCGAATCCATCCGGCGTAGAGCTGACCCACCTATAGAAAGCGTCACTGAGAGTATACGGAGCCCAGCGACATGGCCGCACGACGTAAGCGTCGAGTGAATGATGAGGAGGCAGTACGCCCGTTAGTGGTTCGTCACGCATTGCCGTCGGGTGGACGTCTCCTAACGGGAGGGCTGCTTACCCACTTCGCCGGCAATCCCGAGCGCGGTGAACGCACGCCAGACGACCGTCGAAATCCTAACTTCGGTCCTGACGGTAAACGCAACAACGACGACGAGCGCAAACCGCGGTACAAAACTGAACTTTTGATCCGAACGTTTTTCGGCGACGTCGGCGCGCGTCCTACGACTGACCCGAATCTTGTCTTTTGGGAGAGCCCAGACATTTGGATCGATGGACCGAGCGGCGATCCCGATCAAGCGACTCCTGGCGTGCTAAATACGGTGAACGTCCACGTATGGAACGTGGGGCTCGCCGATTGTTGGGCCGCGCATATCGATCTCTATTGGTGCGATCCGTCAGTCGGTATTTCACCGGCGCTTGCGCACCCGATCGGTTCGACCGTGATCAACCTGATGGGTGGCGCCCACGCCGTAGTTCCGTTCCCTTGGGTGCCATCAAGCGCCAACGGCGGTCATGAGTGTCTCGTGGCTCAGGTATACGATCCTGTGTCTGATCCCATTGTTGCACCGTTCAGCCCAACTCTCGACCGTCATGTTGGACAGCGCAATATCAGTGTTGTCGAAGCTGCTCCGGGGAGGACATTCCAGTTCGACTTCGAGGTGAGCAACCTAACGATGGCGGCGGTGAGCCCAACGTTGTCTGTCCAGCTACTGACGGGCGCGTCGCGCAATCGCTTCCTGCAGACGATAGGTGCCCCGAAATGGCGCTCGTTAGGGCAATTGGGTCCAGCGACGCTGGTATCTCTTGGTCGTAGAGAAATCCCGGCAGGTGAGCGAATTCTTGAGCGCGCCACAGGCGCTGTGCGCGAGCGACTAGACGGCGAACCAAACCGCACGACACTACGACGCGTCGCCGGCGGGCTACGTGCCCTCACGGCGCCGCGGGGCCGCGCGCAACGACGCGCTCCATTCGCGATGGCGAGTTGGGAGTTGCGCTCGCGACCTGACGCTTACGCTGATGACATCGGCGCCGCTGAGCGTTCGAGCCGCGCGCGTGGCTTCGCGGGCGGCGTTGTCGCTACGCCTCCACTATCGGTCGTGCACGTCGCAGTGAGAGGAAGAGCAGCAAAGACCGCGAAAACCGACGGCCGGGACGTTTATCGCGTCGTCGAGCGGATAAACGGACGAGTGACGGGCGGTGTGACAGTCATCATCAAGGCGCCGAAACGCTGAGGCTGCAACGTTAGGCGCTGTGCGCCTAACGCAACCGGGCCAGTAACTGGTCTTGGAGCGATGTCAAGCGATCGAGCTGTGCCTGATCCACGCGATCCTGCAGCACGTTATCCTGGGCAAACTTGAGGAATGTCTTCGCCTGCTCGCGAGCGGCAGAATCGAGCGGCGTGCGCGCCGTCAACCAATCGAGAAGAAATTCATATGCGAATTCCGCGACATTGGCCTTCTGCCCGAACGGCGCTCGGTTGACGGCGAGCGCTGCATCCCAGAAGCGTTGAGCCGCAAGCCCGCTGTGAACATCGTTCTCATCGACCATTCGTCGAAGCGCCGTAAACGTCGCCAGCCACTCGAATCTGTCGGACTGAAGAAACTGCCCGAGATACCCGTTGTCTTCCTTGAAGCGCGTCGGCGCGAACGAGTAGGCGAGATAGAGCCAGCCCCACGCGATTGAGTATGGATGCGTGCGTTCTCGCTGATAGACTGTGACGGCCGCCTCGCCTGTGCTCCAAAACAGATCGACGACTTCGATCGGCATGGCACCAGCACCAGGTCGGAGGAAGTGTTGCGCGGCGAGCGCAGACATCCAGCGTCGCGCCTCGAAACACTGACGCGGTTGTGTGTGGTTCCCCGCTTCGCCATAGCAGAGCGACTCGTTGGCACCATTCGTCACCTGAACAAATGTGGCGATCGCTGCCAGCAGATTGGCTGTCGTCGGTGCCGCGTAATACGCATCGATTGCGGAACGTAGCACACCATTCTGTGCGCCTAACAACTGCTCGCTGAGCGGCGTTTCCGGCAGCCAGTCACTCTCATCGGCCTCGGATGACCACCGCGGCAGAGCAATAGGGACGTTGAGCCTGCGCGGATCGATCGCGCGAAGCGCCGCCGGCGTTAGGTCGGCCGGCCATCCAGAGGTTCCGAACAGGGACTGCCAGAACTCGGCGTCGCTTGCCAGCACCCGTGCACCGGGTTGGAATGGACGGGCATCGCGGCCGACTGCTTGAATGCCGAGGGACCGAACGTAGGCCGCGATATCCTCGGCTGTTTGGCGACTCACATGTGCGAGCGCGCGACGTACGATGTCGCTGGCCGCAAATCCGAAGTGCGCGATGTCAAACGCATCGCGCGTCGTGTGGCAACCGGAGCAGCTCAGCGCGAAGGCGGCGCGTCCACGCGCCGCATCGCCGACGATTTGAGGTGTCGCTGTGGGCGGCTCTTCGGACGCTCCGCAGCCGCAGCAAAGCATAAGTATGCCGAGGACTGCGATGTGTCCTGACTTTAGATGGATCCGGTCAACGGTCGCTGCCATGCTGTTCGCCGATCGGGATGTGGCTGAAACAGAACCCCTGCTCGACTCGCCGTGAATCGCGTCCACCATTCTTTGACATTCGATCCCGCTGGACTGCTGTGCGGAGAGGACGCCGGACAGGGTAGCTCAGGACCAGCGGAAGGTCGCGACGGCACCTGCTGGCAGCGTATAGCTGAACGCGCGCCTCGCGACGCGCACGGCGAACGCTTTCTCCTGGGCATTTGTGTTCACAACGATGAGCGCAATTGAACCGTCGTCGGCGTTCTGAAATGCGACACTTTCGATCCCCTCGAGGCCTGACGAGGACCAGATGCGCTGTGCACCGGGACGCACGAAGCGACTGGCGTGCGCGAAGGCGTAGTACTCCTCGTTCCTAACGATGGAGCCGTCCGTCGAGTTGATCGTGACGACGC
>DASYRX010000049.1:0-17955 GCA_036003845.1 Gemmatimonadaceae bacterium
TCGTTGGAGCGCCGCAACTCGAGCTGACGCCAACGGCCCGCGATGTCTTCGGCCGAGCCGTAATGGTCGGCCATGTCGAATGTCGTTAGGCCGGCTTCGTGGTAGGCCTGCATGGCGGCGGCGCAGGCGTCGAGGTCCACCGGGCCGGTTTGCCGCTCCATGTCGGCGACCTGCCACAGGCCTGTGACAATGCGCGAGATCTCGAGGTCACGCGCAATGTGGTGGCGTTCTACCGATGGCCGCACGGCGCGTGCCCTATTCCGGAGGGAGCGTGCGGAAGATCGCGGCAACGTCGACGCCGCGACGTCTCATCGCGCGCCGTTCGCGCGCGAAGATCAGCGTCCCAATGAACATGACGAACAACCAAAGCCATGTGGCTCGGAAATACCATGCGTTGACTGGCTGGGTGAGATCGCGCCAGGTGTGGGTGGCGAGAAATACTCCGAGCAGTATCACGCCTAACGCGCCAAGCATGATCTGCGATGGGCGATGTGGCACGACACGCACCGCTCGCGCGAGGTTAGTGTTGCGGCTGGGGAGCGTGAGTACTGTGACGCACATGATGAGGAAGTTCACCAGCATGGCGCTGACCAAAATGTCGACACCCAGGAAAAACGTCCCAGCGAAATGCGAGCCGAGGATACCTAACGATGCCATACAACCGCTAAGTACGATGGCCACATGCGGCGTGTGGCGCGTCGCATGCACCTTCGCCACGAAGCGCGGGAAGATCCCGTCCTCCGCCCAGGCGAACATCAGACGCGACACGGCCAACAGCATGGCCGGCAGATCATTGGTGAGCGCCGTCGCCGCACCGGCCACGATCAGGACGGTCCAGCCGGGCGATAAGACATAGCCTAACAACCCCGGCGCGGTGACGTCGCGGATCCGTGCCTCCTGCGCGACGAACGACCACGGCACGGTGTGATAAACGGCCGCAACGAAAGTGAGGTAGTAGGCCCCCACAATCACGATGGCGAGCGTGATCGCCAGCGGAAGCGTGCGCTCCGGACGCTTCGCTTCACCGCCGGCCTGCGCGATGGAATCGAAGCCGATGAAGCTGGAAAAAAGGATGGCGGATGCGGTGAGCAGGGTGCCGACGGAGACAGGTACAGCGCCCGTCGGCGGAATGGCGCGTCCCTCCCGGGCGAGGACAGCTGCGGCGAATTCCGTCTGATTGGACTGAAATCCGACGACGATCACGATCGCACCCAGCGCGAACATCAGGAACATCAGCGGGACGAGCGTGCGCTCGTACAGCTTGAGGCCGCGCAAGTTGACCGCCACGAATGTCCAGAGGATCGTAAGCGACACCGCCAGATGCACGGGGCGCGTTGACAACGCCTGCGATACGGTGAGCCAGCCTAACGTGACGGCGATATCACGCAGAAAGAAGATCAGAACATAGGCCACGACGCCGATCGCGATCGAGAGTCCGAACCACTGCGAGAAGCTGGCGACGAAGCCGAGGTATGGGCTCAAACCGCGACTGGCATAGACGTAGCTGCCGCCTGCGCGCGGCATCGCGGAGGCGAGCATGGCGTAGGCCAGGGCTGCGAGCAATGCCGGTCCCGCCGCGATCACGAACGCAGTGACCACGTGCGGGCCGATTCCCGGCACGGTGCGGTGGATCATGAACGGGATGACGTTGATCGCCGCGCCGATCATCGAGCAGATGCCGGTCGCCGTTAGGCCGAGCAGGCCGAGTTGGCGCGTGAGGCCGGTTTGCGCCGGCACGCCGGTCATGGTGGGCCCCGGTGCGGGCGCCGATCTGCTGCGCTACGCCGATGGTCCATCTGCCAGTGATTGGGGAGCAGCGCTGTCACGACGGGCGAGTAACATCGCCCAGTGCTGCGCGATTGGCGAGGCGGTCCGACGCATCAGGTCTGGGATTCGCGATGCGGCGAGGGGCTTGCCGCGGCGGCCGGAATGCTCCACTATCGCCGCGGTTTCCACCTTCTCGTAGCGAGGCCGCCATGAGGCGCGGAACGGGTCTTCTATTCGTGCCAGCAGTCTTGACCGCGGTCGCGTGCGGCGAACGCCCCGCCGCCACGACCGATTCGTTAGGCGACTCGGCGGCTGCCGCGATACTTCCGCCCGGCGAGCATCGTCTGCCCGTGGCCGACGGATCCATTTGGTACAAGGTCTCGGGGAGTGGAACTGCCGCGCCGGTGATTCTGCTGCACGGCGGCCCCGGATACAGCAGCTTCTATCTCAAGCCGCTCGAAGCGTTAGGCGACGACCGTCCCGTCGTCCGCTATGACCAGTTGGGCGCAGGAAAGTCCGACAAGCTGAGCGACACGGCGAAGTTCAACATCGCGCACTTCGTCGCCGAACTGGACTCGCTGCGCTCGCACCTGGGCTATGAGAAGATGCACGTGCTGGGTCACTCATGGGGGACGATCCTCGCCGTGGAGTACCATAAAGTGCACCCAGAGCGCGTCATCAGCCTCACGTTAGGCAGCTCTGCGCTGGACATTCCCGCATGGGAAAAGAATGCTCGGCGGCTGGTCACCACGCTTCCTGATTCGATGCAGCGGGCGATCAAACAACGTGAGGCCGAAGGGAAGTTCGACGCGCCGGACTACCAGGCAGCGCTCGGCGAGTTTTATAGCAGGTACGTATGGCGCAAGCCAGTCCAGGCGGACTTGGATAGCCTCATGTCTACAGTCAACATGGACATCTATACATATATGCAGGGGCCGAGCGAGTTCACGATCACCGGGACGCTCAAGCGTTACGACGCGAAGCCCTTCCTCAAGGACATCAAGGTCCCGACGCTTTTCGCCGTCGGCGAATTTGATGAGGCCGATGTGCCAATGGTTCGTCGTCACGGCGCGCTGGTCCCCGGCGCCAAGGTCGTCGTCATTCCCGGCGCGGCGCACCTCACCACGTGGGACAACCCCGACGCGATAGTCAAGGCGGTGCGCGACTTCCTGCGTTCGGTGGACTCGACGCGGGCCAAATCCGGCTAGCTAACAGCTATCAGTGCAAGCCTTTAACCGCGGATTCTCGCAGGTCTACGCGGATTAAGCTTTTTGATGTTTCCGCGCGTTCCAGCGAAATCCGCGGTGAAAGAACTGTTCTTACCATCGCCGGACAGGTCTATCGACCAACGCGGCTGGGCGCGCCAGCGTACTTTCGGACATGCCAAAATCGACACTGCAACGCCTCTGCGTTATTGCGGGATGCCTCATCGCCGCAACGGCCGTCTCACACTCAGCGCATGCGCAACTCGGCGCGCGCACGAAATGGGACACTGTCGCGCGCAACATCTTCAAAGAACTGATCGAGATAAACACGTCGCAGAGTGCCGGTGACAGCCATCAGGCTGCTCTCGCCATGGCCGCCCGGGTAAAGGCCGCCGGTTTCCCCGACTCAGATGTCGTTGTGCTCAAGAACGCCGATCGCAAAGGAAACCTGATCGTGCGGCTGCGTGGCCGGTCGACAGGAAAGAAGCCGATCATGCTGCTCTCGCACCTCGACGTCGTCGAAGCCAAGGCCGAAGACTGGACGCTTCCGCCGTTCAAGTTCGTGGAGCAGGACAGCACGTTTTACGGTCGCGGCGTCGCGGACGACAAAGACGATGGCGCCATGCACCTCGCCATCGTTATGCGGCTCAAGGCAGAAGGGTACGTCCCGGACCGCGACATCATCGTCGCGCTGACGGCAGATGAAGAAGGCGGTCCAGCGAACGGCGTTGCCTGGTTGATCGAGAACCACCGCAAGCTCATCGACGCCGAGTACGTGTTCAATGAAGGCGGCGGCGGCCGCGTGCGCGAGGGCAAGAAGCTCTCGCACGACATTCAAGCGAGCGAAAAGAAGTTCCAGAACTTCCAGCTCGAGGTCACGAATCCGGGCGGACATTCATCGCGGCCGGTACGCGACAACGCCATCACGCATCTGTCGGACGCGTTAGTGAAGGTCGGCAACTTCGACTTCCCAATACACTTGAACGAGATCACGCGCGAGTATTTCAAGCGCTCGGCTTCTATCACGGAAGGGAAGATCGGCGAGGCGATGCGCGCCATCGTTGCGAACCCTAGCGACTTAAAGGCGGCGGCCGTTCTCTCGGAAGATCCCTCGTACAACTCGCAGCTGCGCACCACCTGCGTCGCGACGCTGCTCGAGGGGGGACACGCGAGCAACGCCCTGCCACAGCGCGCCCGTGCGAACGTGAACTGTCGCATCCTGCCTGACGAGTCACCCGAGGAGATCAAGAAGACGCTCGAACGCGTGATCGCGAATCCGAAGGTCGTCGTTACGGCTCAGGGGAGCGCGCGTAACTCGCCACCGTCACCGCTCACGCGCGAACTGATGGGCGAGATCGAACGCATAACGAAGGACATGTGGCCCGGTATCCCCGTCATCCCGACGATGAGCACCGGCGCAACCGACGGATTGATGCTGCGCAATGCGGGCATTCCGGTCTACGGTGTCTCCGGCTTCTTCTATCCGGAGACTTATGCACACGGAATGAACGAACGCATTCCGGCGCGCGCTTTCTACGACGGGATGGAGTTCATGTACCGGCTCGTGAAGAGCCTAACGGGAACGCGCGTGCCTGTGAGCTGACGCTGTGCCAATCCCCGAGCGGTACTACAAGGAGCTCGTCGAGCAGCACGCCGAGGCGGAACGACGTGCCGAGCAAGACAAGCGACGCGAGTGGACTCGCGTCCTGGCGCAGATCTTCCTGTGGACCACACTCGGCCTTGTTGGGATCGCGCTCGCCTTCCACGTATACGACGAGAGTCTCGGCTGGGTCTACTGGTGGGCAGGCGCGTTCGTGTGGGTCGCCGGCTGGTGCGTCACGATGATCACGGCCTATCTGCGCGGAGTGCGGCGAGGCGACTGGAAGTAGCGACGCGCGCAGGCTGACGCCGGTGGACTACGAAAGTGGTGCTTCAGCGCTGCTTCTTTCTTGCGCCGGAGCGCGGACCGGACAGTACATTCGAGCCTCTGACCGGATCCAGGAGACTCGATGCGCCGCCTAACGATTCGTGCGTGCATTTTCGCTTGCGCCACTGCGCTGACCGTGCCTGCCGCAGCGCAAATCCCGGACAAGTTCACGAACCTCAAGTTCCTGCCGCAGGACATCAAGCGCGACAGCCTTGTGGGCATCATGCGCGGGTTCTCCTTCGCCCTTGGGGTGCGCTGCCAATACTGCCACGTGGGTGGTGACGGCGTCGGGTTCGCTGGCGTTGAGTTCGCGAAGGATGATGATCCTGACAAAGTCAAAGCGCGATTCATGCTGCGCATGGTCGATAGCCTGAATCGCTTCGTGCTGCCGCAGCTTCCCGGCGCGGGTCCAAGCCTGGTGAAGATCGAATGCAAAACGTGTCACCGCGGAATCAACAAGCCATTGCTTCTCACACAGAGGCTCGAGCAGATCCGCGCCGACTCGGGGATCGACGCCGCCATCGCTAAATACCGACAGCTGCGAACGAACGACGGAATGAGCGGACGCTACGACTTTGGCGAATGGGAAGTGAATGTCTGGGGTGAGCGTCTCGCCGCCGCTGGAAATGCGCCGGACGCGATCAAGGTCTACCAGCTCAACCTCGAGTTCTTCCCGCAGTCGGCCTCCATCTTGGGAACGCTCGGCAGACTGTACGAGCCTACCGACAAGGCCAAGGCGATCGAGTTCTACGAAAAAGTGCTCACCATAACGCCAAACGACCAAAGGCTGCGGCGCCGAGTCGATAGTCTCAAGACGCCTGGCATCTGAGCGCCTTGTCCAGCCCCACAGACGAGGTTTCAACTGGAGCGGCTGAGAAGACGGACGAAAGGACCTACGCTTTAGACCTTGATCCGCCGTTTCCGCAGCATGCGGAAGGGTGGTGGTAGACGAAATTGACTTGGAATGCGTAGAGCAGAAGGTTGTCCGCCTCCTATACCTATCGCTCACATGACCACGTCTCGCCGTGATTTCATGCGCGTCGCTGCCACGAGCACCGGGGCGCTTGGCCTCGGCATTCTGCCATCGTTCGCGACGCGGCAAGCATTCGGAAGTCATGCCCCATCGCAGCAGCCCAAGGCGAAGCTCCGTATTCTGGTGCTCGGCGGCACGAGCTTCATCGGACCCTATCAGGTGCAGTACGCGCTCGATCGCGGTCACACGATCACGCTGTTCAATCGCGGCAAGACGAATCCGCAGCTCTTTCCCGGCGTGGAGAAGCTCATCGGCGATCGCAACGGCGACCTGAAATCGCTTGAAGGGCGCGAGTGGGACGTTGTGATCGACAACTCCGCCACGCAGCCGAAGTGGGTAGAACTGACCGCGGGCCTACTTCAGAAGACGGTCAAGCGCTACGTCTTCACGTCCACGCGCTCGGTGTACTTCGACACGAGCATCGTCCCGATGACTGCTGCAGCGCCGGTTTATACGCCGGAGAACACGAAGGTCGAACCGGGACGCGATCTCCCGTACGGTTTGGCCAAGGCCGAGTCGGAGAAGGTGGCACGCAAATACTTCCCGAATGGGGCGCTAATCGTTAGGCCGTCGCTTATCGTTGGCCCGGGCGACCTGACCGATCGCTATACCTACTGGCCGGTGCGAATCGAGCGTGGCGGCGAAGTGCTCGCGCCTGGCGACGGCAGCGACCGTGTTCAGGTGATCGACGTGCGCGATCTCTGCGAATGGATGATTCGACTCTGCGAGAATGGAGTCACTGGCACGTACAACGGACTCGGTCCCAAGAACGGATATTCGTTCGCCGAGTTGCTGCACGGCATCAAAGCCGTGACGTCGTCCGACGCGACTCTTACCTGGGTCGACACTGACTTTCTCACCATGATGGACGTGCGCGGCTATCGAGAGATGCCCGTGTGGCAACCATCACGTGGTCGCACGGCCGGCTTCGGTCGCTTCGACATCACGCCCGAGCTCGCGTTAGGCCTGACGTTCCGGCCTCTAGCGGTAACCGCCAAGGACACGCTCGACTATTACCACGCGCAACCGGCTGATCGTCAGGCAACGCTTCGCGCCGGCATAACGCCCGAGCGTGAAAAGGAAGTGCTCGCCGCCTGGAAAGCTCGCGCTCGCTAGGCAAAGCTCGCTCGCACGGAGCAATACGCCGCGCACCGATGTTGGTGCGCGGTTTGCATTCACTTGGGATAGCAGAGCGGGAACGTTGTGCTTGGCCCAAACGAGGTCGAGGTCGCTCGCAGAGGATCCCAGTGAATACGAGCGAAGTCATCATAGAGCAGCAAGCAGCACCGTGCACAGCGCGCGACACGTTCATCATAGGCGCAGCCGCAGGGCTCACGGCTGGTTTGGCCATGGCGATGTGGGCGATTCTCACATCGATCTGGCACGGCGTCGACATCCTGGCGCCATTTGAAGCGATGGGCGCCACCTTCATGGGGCCTAACGCGACACACGCCACGTTCGCGATGACGCTGTATGGCATGCTCATACACGGCGTCATGTCAGTAGCGCTCGGTGTGCTCTTTGTCGCACTCCTGCCACCGACGTGCTCGTGCCGGTTCGCGTGCGCGGCCGGACTCGGGTTTGGTATGGCCGTCCTGTTGGCAACGACATACGTGATTATTCCGGCTGTGAATCCGGTGATGCGTCATGCAGTCGCCGCCATACCAAAATCGTGGATCATCCAACATGCGCTTTTTGGCGCCACCTTGGCCGTGGTGCCCCTGTACTGGCGCTTTTACCGCGAGGAAGGGAACGGGGTTGTTCCGGCGTTGCGCCTGACCGTGTACGCGAACAAGTGGGGTACAGTTAGGCCGCCGCTGCGGGACATCGTCGCTCCACGTCCGGTATCGGAACTGCCAACCGGCGCTACTTCCCCCAGGCGTCCCCTGAAACACGTCGAACTATTTGGTCTCAAAGAGAACCGGACTCCCGCCCGTGAGCGGAATGCGTTGCCCCTTGAGCGTACTCAGGTAGATCGCGAGGTCCCCATGTACGTGCACCGCGTGGACAGTAACCCCCTTCGGGATCGTGCGGCACGTCATGTCACGCCACGTCCGCTGCATGCAAACGCGGATGCTGTCACGCCCGTACACACGCCCACCGCTCGGGGGAAGTAGCGTCGCCTCAGCTGCGAATCAGGGATCGTGCGGCGCGATCAATCGATCCAGGGCCCCCAAAGCCCGTCGACCGCGACTTTGCTCGGCATCTTCAGATTGTTCTGCTTCAGGGCCAGCAGGATCTGGCCGCGGTGGTGAGACTCGTGGGATATGAGGTAGGCAAGCCAGCGAGTCACCTCGCCGCCGAACAGACGGATCGTCGCGTTGCCGGCGAACACCTGCCTAACGTGCGACTCGATTGCCTTGCCGCTCTTGCGTAAGCCTCCGACGAGCTGCGCGCGACTCGGCGGCGATCCCTCGCGGGCCTTCGGCGCTTCGGGATGCACCCCCGTGCTGTGATAGCCCAACCAGCCCATACGCACGCGATTGATGTGAGCGAACTGCTCGGCGACGGTGCGACCGCGCGAATTGAGCGGCACCGCTCGAAGTCCAAGCGGGGGAACCTGCTGCAAGAGGTACAGCATGAGTCGATCGTGCACGTGCCAGGCGTGCATGAGTTGGCGAATGAGCTCTTCGCGAGAGATCACAGATGGCTGATCAGTAAGTGGCATTTATGGATGAGCCTGCAATATCTGGGAGGGTCATCGGCGCGCGAGTTGCGTTGTCACTGGCCTGTTGCACCGGAGGATGCTCATGGCAGTGCGTGGAATGCGCAGCGAAATCGCAGTCGTCGAACAGGTCAGCGTCGGGGATACGCTGTATGCCGGCGCGATTGCTGGAAGCGTCGGCGGCGTGCTGTTCATGATCTTCGCCATGGGAATGGCGGTGCTCAATGGGATGGACATTCTGTCTCCTCTCCGACTAATCGGTGCGACTTTCATCGGAGCTGGCGCCCTAGAGGGTGGAGCTGGGGTGATCCTGTATGGAGCCCTGCTTCACACGGCAACGGCCGCAGCATGGGGGATTCTCTTCACGGCGCTACTGCCGCGACACGCACCAATGAGCGCAGCGTTGATAGCCGGTCTTGTGTACGGGCTGCTCGTTATGCTCGTCATGCTCTACCTCGTGCTGCCTATCGCGAATCCGGTGATGCGCGAAGCTGTCGACGGGACGACAGCATTCAGTATCGAACATCTCATTTATGGCGGCGCTCTGGCACTCGTGCCAGCGCTGCGGCGCCGATATGCGACGGGAACGGGGTAAGTGAGTAAGAGAAGCGGAGCGATCGACACGGGCGCCTACTTGGCGCCCGTTCTGCTTTGCACCTGCCCCTTGCGATAGTGTGCCTGTTACGGGCAGTGTCTCACACGACAATGCGAACCTTTGTCGGCGGCGTTGGCGCGCGAGAGTCGCGTGATCATTCCATTGGTGCGTTGGTGAGCGAACGCTTGGCTCACGACGCGCCGATTGAAGCTGCGCAAGTTGTCGTCGAACAACTCAGCGCGAACCCAGTTCAGGTCGCGGAACGCTTGAGTGCTGAGTGGCCGCCATTCGGGCGCGTCATTTTCGTCGGCGCGGTTGCGCGCTCGCGACCTGCTGGGACAGTCCAAGCGTACCGCTGGGATGGCGAGGTCGTGCCGCATGACGAAGACGACGATTCCTCATCAGGCGGTAGGGAAGCATCGCTGGAGAACACGCTGCTTGTCGCGCGCGAGCTTGGCGGTCTGCCTGACGAAATTATCGTCGTTGAAGTCGAGCCCGAGGTCGCCCCTGGCTTCGGCCCGGAGTTGAGTGCAGCCGCGACAGCGGCGATCGAACGCGCGCGCACGCTGGTCCGCCGCTTAGCGACAAACGCCCGAGCCGTAGCGGATCTCCCACGTTCCGCGTTAGGCGGCATACGGCCGAGCCGCGACGAAATAGCCGACTGAACAGCACAGGAAACAAGGCTCGTGACTTGCTACGCTCGGGTGTGTCATGGACACATTCGACGCGATCGTCATTGGCGCCGGCGAAGCTGGAGTCGAAGTAGCGAACCGTGCCGTTAAGGCTGGCAAACGTGTCGCGCTGATCTATCGAGCGCCGTTCGGGAGCACGTGCCTCAACGCCGGGTGCGTACCGAGCAAGTTTCTGATCCATCGAGCACGCGTCGCGCACGTCGTACGCAGCGCGGCACGCTTCCACGTCGACGCTGCGCTATCTCACATCCGGCTCGGTGACATCGTGCGCGAGATGGACGCGATGATCGACGGGGATCGTACGACTGCGTTTGAAGCGGCGACAACCGCTGATCACCTAACGCTGATCGAGGGCCCGGCTCGCTTTCTTTCGCGCGAGGTCGTGCTCGTGGGACGCCGCTGCCTGTACTCGCGCAAGATCTTCATCGCGACTGGCCAGCGACCGCGCATACCCGATGTGCTCGCTCATAGCTCACCGAGAGTGCTGACGAGCGATTCGATCATGCGCCTAACGGAACCGCCGGAGCACCTGCTCATCGTGGGCGGCGGCTACATCGCGTGCGAGCTGGGGCAGGCGTATCACCGATTCGGCTCGCGTGTGACAATCGTGCAGCGCGGCGACCACCTTGTGCCGCGCGAGGAACCGGACGTCAGCACGATCCTGGAAGGGGCGTTCCAGACCCAAGGCATCGACATATTGCTCGGCCAGCAGGCCGTGCGCCTTCATGCGGACGATAAGAGTGTGCGTCTCAGCATTCGCGCCAAGGATGGGACCTCGCGTTCGCTCCAAGCATCGCACTTGTTGATCGCAGCTGGGCGAGAGCCGAACAGCGATCTGCTAGACCTCGATGCAGCCGGCGTCGCCGTGAATGGCCAGGGCTATGTGAAGGTGAACGGCAGGCTCGAGACGAACGTTCCGGGCGTCTGGGCGATCGGGGACATCAACGGCGAGCAGCCTTTCACGCGCGTGTGCCAGGAAGAAGGGCGCGTGGCGTTCCTCAACGCATTCGAGAACGGCCGCCTAACGATACGGCGGGAAGCGCTCGGCCACGCCGTTTTTACTGATCCGGAGATCGGCAGCGTCGGCTACACTGAATCCGGCGCGCGTGAGCTTGGCATAGATACGGCCGTCGGGCTTGTCACGTTCGATCGAATCGAGAAAGCGCGGTTGATGGGAGAGACGTCCGGGCTCATCAAGTATGTCGTTGAGCGGTCATCGCATCGCGTCGTCGGGTGTCACGTTGTTGGTCCAAATGCTGCAGATCTCGTCTACGATGCCGTTCTCGTCATGCGGCATAACGGTACGCTCGACGAGATCGGCACGGCCGTTGGAGTTTTCCCAACGCTGCAAGAAGGAATGGAAGGAACAGCGAAAGGGCTTCTCACGAAGCTGACTCCCCACGAGCTGCGCGGTCCACTCGTTAGGGAGAAATCGAAAACGGCCGCCATGGAGGAGTATCAGACATGGCCGAAATGAAGGACTTCACGTGCCGCGCCTGTGGCGCCCAATTCGATACGCGCGACAAGCTCGACCAACACAATCGCCGCGAACACGGCGTGGGCCAGCAGTCGCAAGGCGGCGGTGGCCAGTACGGCGAGAGCGGAAATGCGAGTCAGAGCGGACAGCAGTTCGGAGCGGGCACGCAGAAGGGTGGACAGAGTTCGCCGAGTGGTGGCCAGAGTAATCAGCCCGGCCAGCGCAGCTCGCAATCAGGGCAGCCTGGTCAGAGTGGTCAGAGCAGCCAGCAGAGTGGAAGCATGGGTGGTAACAGCGGGACCGGCACGCAACGCGATCAGGGCTCGGGCTATGGAGAAGGTGGATCGCGACGCGATCAGGGCAGCAACTACGGCGAAGGTTCGCAGCGTGATGCCGGGAGCGAGAAGCGCGCTTCCGATTCCGGCGAGCTTGACCAAGAAGAAGGCTGAGAAAGCCGTATCGCTGTCGGAGCTCGGGGCCAATGGCTCCGAGCTCCGCGCGTTTATGGAAGCACGTTAGGCATCCGCAGCGAGCGCATCCGTGGGCTGGCGTGCTCGGCCGCGATGATTCGCGGCACCCATGTTGCCACACGATTACTCAGCGAAGGTCGACAAATACTGAAGGAGTGAACCATGCGAGCGCAGGATCTGATGACAATGTCTCCGGCGTGCGTGACGCCTGACGAGGATTTACGAAGGGTGGCACAGCTCATGGCGGAGAAAGACTGCGGCTGCATTCCTGTCGTGGATTCGAGCGACAACCGCCGCGTTATCGGTGTGATTACCGACCGTGACATCGCGATTCGTGCCGTCGCGGAAGGAAAGGGGCCCGACACGAGGGCGCGCGATGTCATGACAGCTGATCCACGCTGCTGTCTGCCTGACGACGAGCTGCGTGCCGTGGAGCGCGTCATGGCCGAGCAGCAGGTGCGCCGGGTCGTGATCGTTGACGACGACGGCTACTGTGTCGGCATCGTTGCGACGGCCGATCTCGCGCGCGCTACTGAGAAAGGGCGGGACGTCACCGAGTCCGACGTGGCACGAGTCGTCGAGCGAATTTCGCAACCGGCGTCCGCGCAGCCGGCGTAGGTCGGTCACGACGGAGCCGAGTTTCGCATGACGCACGCTCCGGCGACGTACGCACAAGTCGATCGCGCGCTGCAAGAGTGCATCGAGGAGTGCTCCACGTGTCATCACGTGTGTCTGTTGACGAGCGCGTACTGCTTGTCACAGGGGGACGCGCACGTCAACGCCGAGCACCTAACGCTGCTTGCTGACTGCGCCGACGTGTGCCAGACGACTGCGAATCTCATGTTGCGCGGCTCAGAGCAGCACGGTTTCACTTGTGCGGCCTGCGCAGCGATCTGTCACACATGCGAGCAATCTTGCGCGGCATTTCCCGACGACAGGGCGATGCGTGAATGCGCCGACGCGTGCCGCCGTTGCGCCGACGCCTGTGAGAAGCTGGCGGGGAACAAGAAGCCGAACACTACCTAACGAGGACACTCTATGCAGAACACGCGACACGCACTGATCACAGCGGTGTGCCTGGTGGCACTCGTTGCATGCGGTGGCCGTGATTCGGAGTACGACGACACGAGCCGCTTGCAGATCGACACGGCGGCTGGCGTGACCGACATGCGCGAGTATACGGAAGCTGAATTGCTCGGCCTCATCGGCCTCGCCAACGACGGCACGATCGAGCTCGCGAAGCTCGCGCAGCAAAAGGCCACCACCCCGGAAGTCAAGACGCTCGCAGGGAAGGCGATCCAGGGACACACTGAGCTCGACAGACAGGCGAAGGACGTCGCCGCGAAGCTCAGCCTGACGCCGACGGTGCCGACAGCTGACGAAAGCCTGGCCGAGAATCAGCGCAAGTGGATGGAAGAGCTGAACTCGATGGCGGCGGGGAAGGATTGGGACAAGAAGTATCTCGAATACGAGATCGCACGCCACGAGACAGTGCTCGACGAGGTGAACGACGCTCTGAGCCGCGAACAGGTCCCGGAAGTGAGGTCGTTCCTCGACGCTGTGAAGACGCACATCGAGGGGCACATTCCGGCGTACAAGGAGACGAAGGACAAGCTCTAGGAGGATAGCGGTTAGTTGATAGTTGATAGGGGATAGGGGATAGGGGATAGGGGATAGAAGCGCGCTGACTGCCTAACGCGTTTCCTCTATCCCCTATCCCCTGACCCCTAATGTCTTTTGAAGAACTGCACCGCTCGCTCGTGCTTCTTTGCGGCGGCGAGCGAAGAGAACGTGCCCAGATTCCGGCGCTTTCCCGTCTTCGGGTCCTTCTTCCGCGAATACAGCCGATACTGGCCGGACTTGAGGCGCCTGATCATAGGCAGACCTCCTACGGCTTTTTGGGGGCTACCGTACCTGTGCTGGTCCGGGTAGTGCCCGCGCCGAGATCGTTGTAGTCGGGCATCGTCGTTAGGAGACCATAGTCCCGGAGGTTACGACTGGATCCAGCAACGAGTTGGTCGTTCAGCTTCGCGAGGAAAAAGTCGAACGGGTCTTTCTGATCGCCATCCACGATCTGCAAGTCGGTCGCATTCATTGTCAGCTTGCCGAATCTCAGCACTCGTCCCTGATAGAGCATGTAGTTCTTGGCGTTCGCTGCCGGGGACATGCGAGGTACGGTACGCGCTGTCGTGGCGACGAGCGTCTGCATCACGACGCCATTCGCAACCTGTACTGATTTCACTCGGCCCTTGATGTGCGGCGGCGGCAGCAGAACATCAGGCGCAAGCAGGAAGTCGTCCTTCACGACTTCGACACCGCGTCCGCCTTTCACTTTGACCATGTTCTCGAGCTCGATCCCGAAAAAGTTCATCAGACCGCGGACACCGAGCCCGGCGACTTTCACGTGCGTCGGATGCAATCGCAGGCGACCGTCGGGTGTGACACTGATGCGCGATTTGATTCTGAACGGCAGATTGATCGCCTTGTCCAGCACACCAGTCTGCACGAGCTCGTTTCCTTCGATCTCCACTTTCAGCTTCTTGATGTCGCTGCCTGGATAGTTGAAGACGTAAGTGTTGAGCATCGCTGTTAGGCTTTGCGGCGTGATGGCCACGACAGCCGAATCGAGCGCGATGTCGAACGATGTGGGGTCGTCGAACCACGGCGGCTCGTTAGGCCGAGTGTTGCGGAGCGTGCCGCGCAGGTACGAGATCTTGAGCGTCACGACGTCGTCGACGTGATAGTCGACGTTGCGCATTTCAGACTCGACGGGCCCGATTCCTGTTTCCGCGGCGCGCGCGAGTGCGCGCGGGAGCGGGCGCGCTGAAAAACGACCCTGCGCCACGCTCGTCGCCGTCGCTAAGCCCACGCTGAACGCGACGACAGCAGAGATACCCACAAGTTTCTGTGCAGTACGCCGGATGCTTTTCATGGGCGCTTAGTCTGCATCGTCTGGGCCGCCGCCATTGCGAGCTCTGCCGCAACAGATTCCTTGTGCTTGAGGCCGCTTGGAAACGTCACACTAGTCCGTGTGGCGCCACTCACCGACGAGGCGCGGCGTCTCGGTCGGCTGGCTGGAGCCGCCGGCCGGTTCCATCGTTAGGCCGCACAGGTCGATGAAGCCGCCTTCCGTGATGACATCTGCCACAGCGAGGATCGCGGTCGCGCGCCCGGTCGCGTCGGTGTTGAACGTCCCCATCGAGAGCGGCTGCTGTCCCTTACGGATCGCCCAAAGCTGGTACGTCTTGCCGTCTGGAGCGCGGGGGACGTTGAAAGCAGTAACGATGAAGACGTTGCGCGTGTGGTTCCAGAACACGCGCATGGACGGTTTCTCGCCCGTTGGACTGAGCGAGACGACGTGCACTTCGGGCCCAAGGAACGCTGCGATCGTAGAGTCGCGCACCGCGAGGTCGCTTCGTACGTGCTCGAGCTGCAGCGCGAGACGCGCGCGCTCGTCTCGCTCCCTGAGCAGCGACACGCCAGTGAGGACGGCAAGCGTTAGGCAAGCCGCGGCCGCCAGCCACGGCAGCACCGTGAACCGAGTACCTCGCGATCGAGCCGACTCGATGGGTCGAACGTCGCGCGCTTCGTGCAGCACGCGCTCGCGCAGCCCGGCGCTTGGGGCTCCCGCTGACGGGGCGGCGAAAGCAAGCATTGTGGCTGCCTCGCGTAGCTCTTCCACGTCAGCACGACACGCGGCGCAGGTAGAGAGGTGATCCTCGAACGCCGCGCGCTCGCTCGTATCGAGCGCGTCGATGGCGTACGCTGCCGCGGACTCAGCCCAGTGTTCGTGGCTGCTCATACAGACACCACGCTGCTCGACCGCCTCGTTAGGACGGACCGCAAATGGCGCATAGCAGCCTGCAGGTTCTCTTTCACATAGCCCATTGGTGCTTGCAATTCGGCTGCGATTTCTCCGACAGCCAGACCGCCGAAATATGCCAGCGCAAGAACGTTGCGCTGTGTGTCCGGTAACTCTTGTAAGGCATGAGCGACCGCGTGCTCAACTGATCCGCCATTTGTGCCAGTAGCTGACGAGTCGAATCGCGCGACGGCCGCCTCGGAGCGATTCGTGCCTTTGCACGCGACGGCATTCGCCCGCACTGCGCTCATAAGCGAAAAAAGGAACTGCTGAGGCGCTACGCGTTTGCGCGCGTACTCATTCCACGCCGCCGCGAATGACAACGTCACGACGTGCTCCGCGCTCTCGCGGTCCGCCGTGATCGAGTAAGCCAAGCTGTAAGCGATGCCACCAAACTGGTCATAGAGCTCGCCGAGCGTGCGCCGACCTCCCACACCGAGCTTGGAATCGCTCGGCTGAGCAGCATTCGGCCTCGCCGGTGTGAGGGTCACGGGGGCAACGGTCATTCAGGAGCAGAGGATATCCGAATGCTACGTCGCGTGGACCGTCTCGGATTGGGTCGGAACGGCCGGCGAGCGACGGGCCCAGAGTCTGTCGAAGACGACGCCGTAGGCGAGGAAGAGGGGCAGGAACAGGCCGAGCTTGAGCGCATCGAGCGGTCGAAGTCCGCGGAGCGCGATAGTTAAAAGCACGAGCCCGAAGAGCAACCTCGCCCACCACATGCGGTTGCCTGCGAGTTTGGTCGACGCCACGTAGATCAACCCAGCCGCTAGTCCAGCCGCCGCGCCAAGTAGGACCACGGTCAGCGAGCCGCCGAGCGAGAATCCGGTCGGGGCACCTTGGGCCATTGCGATACCGCGCATCGCAGCGCGTCCGCCGAGGCCAAGAAACGCGGTACCGAGCGCGGCTCCGAGAAGAGCGCCGTGCCGCCAGGGCGCGACCCATGCGCGACTCAGCAGTTGAACCTCCCGCGTGAGACCGAAGCGCGAGAGTATGGGAAGACTTTCGGGGCGGGGCAACGCCTCGACGTGCTATGCGATCGAGCGCCGGCGCGAGAGGAGAACGACTGTCACTGCGACATTGAAGAGCGCTTGCAGGAGACTGAAAGCGCTAGCCCAGTGACCGAGCGAGAAGTCGTAAGCGACCCAGTGGTTGAGACCGAGCAAGGCAGCCGCGATCGGCGCACACAGAACCGCCGTGCTCGCGGTGTTTGGCCGCTTCCAAAACGCGCGCAGCCAAGTGAGTCCGAATCCAAGTCCGACGATGAGCGTGAGGAGTGCGTGTACGGCTTTCATTGGTCCTCGCAGAACTCGATGAAAGCACTTTACGTCACAAAGTGAGCTTCGGCAAGTGCTTCACCACAGAGAACGCCGAGAACACGGAGAAGTGCGTTCCCTTCAAGTGACAACAACGCCTTTCTCTGTGTTCTCCTTGTTCTCCATGGCTAAAGCTCTTTGCACCTACCTCGCGGCGACGGCGACTTTGCGATCGGAATTGATGAACGCGACCAGTGCCGAGATCTCTTGCTGCTTGAGATTCAGATTCGGCATACGCAGGTCCTTCACAGTCGGCGGCTTGATCGACGGATTCGCGAGAAACTCGGCGAGATAACTCGGCGCGAACTTCTTGCCAGTCAGCTCTGGGGCAAACTCGCCGAGGTCAGCCCTGGAGTCGCTGTGCGTGTGGCACGTCACGCACCCCTTGGCGACGAAGAGCCGACGACCACGTTCGTCAGGCGCCATGGAGGGAAGCGTTTTTGTGCCGGTTTCGAGAGCGCGCATTGGAATGGACGCGACTCTACTCTTTCGGAATCCGCTTTCGATCGTCACCGCCCAATCACCGGCGTTAGGCAATGTGAGCGTTGCCGAGTAAGTGCCCGGTTGACCCGGCGGCGCCGCCTTTGCAGGTACCTCGATCTTCGCATTTCGCGAGCGTGCGATGACGGACCCGCGTAGATCGCTCAGATAGTTGTCGCCGTGCTGCCGCACGGTGTACGTCAGCGTCAGCGGCTGACCGGCAACGGCGTAGTCCGGAAGATCCTGAACGCTTACCACGGCCCAGCCGCCCGCATAGCGTGCGAAGCCGGTGGCCAGGAGCACAGCGGGGAGCGCTACAATCCAGCGTTTCTTCAGCATGATCGACTCCTCTCGATTGGCGGAGAATGCGCGTCACTCCTTGGATGCCGCGTATCCGCACACTGCTGCACGGGGTCAGACTCCAACCGGGGTCAGACTCCACATGGAGTCTGACCCCGCTCATGGA